>NZ_JTKF01000001.1:0-260961 GCF_000828175.1 Pseudomonas sp. W15Feb9B
AGGCTGCGATCTTTTGATTTTAAAAAGCAAGATCAAAAGATCGCAGCCTGCGGCAGCTCCTACAGGGGAACGGGGCTTCAGTTGAGGCCACGTTCGGCGAGGAAGGCGGCGATGTAATCGATGAACGCGACGACCTTGGCCGTGGCTCGTCGATGGCTCGGGTACACCGCAAGAATGTGCGGGCCGAAGCTGTCCGGGTCGATTTCGTAGTCAGCCATGACCCGCACCAGACGCCCGTTGGCGATGTACGGTGCGGCGCTCCACAACGGCGTGTGCAGCAAGCCGCGTCCGGCCAGGGCGCCGGCCAGCAGCAGGTCGTAATTGTCACTGCGCAACCGCGGCGCCGTCGGCTGTGGCAGGCTCAGGCGCTGGCCGTCGCGCTCGGCCCACCAGAATTCGCGACTGAGCAATGGGTGCTGATACAGCAGCCATTCATGCTGTTCGAGGGTTTGCGGATTCACCGGCAAGCCCTTGCGCGCCAGATACTCCGGGCTGCCGCACAAGGCCAGACGATTGCTGCCAACCACCCGCGCAATCAGCCCCGGCAAGTCGTCATGGCCCTCGCGCAAGGCCAGGTCGTAGCCGCTTTCCAGCAGATTGACGAACGCGTCGCACAGATCCACTTGCAGGCTGATCTGCGGGTATTGCTGCAAGAAGCCGTCGCACACCTGATCAAGAAACGCCCGCCCATAAGCCAGTGGCGCGGTGATTTTCAGGTTGCCGCGCAGACCGTGCTGCAATTGCTCGATCTCTTCGCCGGCCTCCTCCAGCCGCTGCAACACCAGCCGTGCGGTTTCCAGGTAGACCCGGCCGATTTCGGTCAGCAGGATCCGCCGCGTGCTGCGCTCGAACAGGCGCGCACCGAGTTCCGCCTCCAGGTGATTGACCGCTTTGGTCAGGGCCGACGGAGTCTTGCCCAGTTGCTCGGCCGCGCGGCTGAAACTGCCGAGTTGCGCGGTGACCACGAACATTTTCAGTGCACCCAACTTGTCCATGCTTTTTCCATTCAGGCAAAAACGTTTTTCGTGAGGAAGGCGTTCTGTCGGCCAGTGTCAGCCACTAATCTGGCCATCAGACGCAATAACAAGGAAATCTTCAATGAAAAGATTCATCCCGCGCCTGTTGGTTGGCGCTGTAAGTTTTGCCTCGATGGAAGCCATGGCCGCCACTGATCTGGTGCTGGTCAACGGCAAGATTTTCACCGCCGACCGTGCACAGCCAAAGGTTCAGGCGCTGGCCGTGGAGAACGGCAAAGTGCTGAAAGTCGGCACCAATGCGCAGATCAAGGCGCTGATCGAACCCGGAACGCAGGTGATCGACCTCGGCGGCAAGACCCTTATGCCAGGCTTGATCGACAGCCATTCCCACGCGATTTTCGGCGGTCTGGAAATGGTCTCGGCCAATATGGAGGACGAAGTCGTCGCCCTCGATGAATTGCAAAAGCGTCTGCGCGCCTGGCGTGATGACGGCAAGGCGAAACACGGCGACGTGCTGAGCATCGCCGGCATGAGTTCAGCGTACTGGGCGCAGGCCGAAGCGCTGGGCAAGACGTTCAACCAGGGCGAATGGGCCGACGTGCCGGTGGTGTTCACCGGCAGTGACCACCACACCGCGTGGGCCAACAACGTGATGCTCAAGCGCGCCGGCATCGACGCGGCATTGCTCAAAACCCTGCCCGCTGCGGAAAAAGACACGATCGGCACACTGGCGAACGGTGAACCCAACGGTTTTCTGGTCGATGCCGGCTGGGACCGGGTCGCAGCCAAAATGCCGGTGCCGAGCCCGGTCGATATGCTCAGCGCGGCCAAATCCGCCGTGCGCTTCAACAACAGCCTCGGCATCACCGCGTGGATGGACCCCGCCGCCAATGCCGCCCCGGGCGAGGCCGTGTTCGCGCTCAAACCCACCGAGAAAACCGTCGGCGTGCTGCCGGCCTACAAAGCGCTGTCGGCAAGCGGCGACATGAGCGTGCACGTCGCAGCGTTGCTGGTCGCCAACCCGAAAAGCCTGCCGGCCGACCTCGACACGCTGGATAAAGTGCGCCAACAGTTTCAGGGCATCCCCAACCTGACCCTGCCCGGGGTCAAGATCTTCGCTGACGGCGTGATCGAGTACCCGGCGCAGAGCGCGGCGATGATCGATCCGTACCGCAATTCGCACAAACAGGGCGAACTGTTGATCGATCCGCAGCATTTCGGCGAACTGGTCAGCGCCATCGACCAGCGCGGCTGGCTGGTGCACATCCACGCCATTGGCGACCGCGCGGTGCGTGAATCGCTGAACGGCATCGAACGCGCGCGCAAGGATCGACAGAGCGGCATCACCCATTCGATCACCCACCTGCAAATGGTCAATCCGAAAGAGTTCGCGCGCTTCAAGCCATTGAACGTGATCGCCTCGATGCAACTGCTGTGGGCCAGCGCCGACGATTACACCACCGACATGATCAAGCCCTACGTCAGCGCCCTCGCCTTCCGTTATCAATACCCGGCGCACTCACTGCTGAAACAGGGCGCGACGATTGCCGGTGCCAGCGACTGGCCGGTGTCGTCACCCAACCCGTTCAATGCCATGGCCCAGGCCATCACCCGCGTCGGGCCGATGGGCGTGCTGAATGCCGACGAGCGTCTGGACCGCGAAACCATGTTTTACGCCTATACCGCCAACGCGGCGCGGACCACAGGCCTGGACAAACAGATCGGCTCACTGACGCCGGGCAAACAGGCTGATTTCATCGTGGTCGACCGCGACGTGTTCAGCGTCGACGAAAAAGCCCTGCATGACACCCAGGTCCTGCAAACCTGGTTTGGCGGGCGTCAGGTCTACACCGCCACCCCATAACAACACCGAACCCACCCTGTGGGAGCGAGCTTGCTCGCGAAGAGGCCAGTCCATTCAACATCTTCACTGACTGACCCACCGCTTTCGCGAGCAAGCTCGCTCCCACAAGGTTTTTGTGGATGCTTGGGATGGCATTCCCACACACAGTTTTCGTACTGCCCAAAAATAATCACAACACCGGGACTTCACATGAAAGCCTTGCCCTTGCTCGCCCTGAGTTCCTTGAGTCTGTTGCCCCTGAGCAGCCATGCGATTGCCTTGAACGACGATTTCGCCTTGCTGGTCGACCTGACGCTGGCTAGCGACTACCGCACTCGCGGCATTTCGCAAACCCAGAATGACCCGGCCGTGCAGGCCGGCCTGACCCTGGCCCACAGCAGCGGTTTATATGCAGGCGCCTGGAGCTCCAACGTCGATTTTGGCGGCGGCCTGAAAACCCGACAGGAAGTCGATTACTACGCGGGCTGGCTGTGGCAGGCCACCGAGGATGTCAGCCTCGATCTGGGCTACATCAAGTACGCCTATCCCAAAGAAAGCCAGTTCAACCAGAGCGAGGTGTACGGCATTCTCGGCGTCTACGGGGTGAAGCTGGCGGCGTATTACTCCAGCGATGCGCCGGGGATCGACAGCAAGCAGAGCTCGCTCTACACCTATGTCGGTTATGAAACCGAGCTGCCGTTCGATTCCGGGTTGAAACTGCGTTACGGCAACATGGATTTCAAGGACCCACACCTGTACTCGGCGTCCGGGCATACCGAAGACAGCTATCGCGAATGGGAGGTCAAGCTGACGCACAACCTGGCCGGCGTGGTGCTGGGCCTGAGCTACATCGATACCGATCTATCGCAAAGCCAGTGCCTGAGCAACTGGGGATTCAAGGATGTGTGCACGGCGACGGTGGTGGCAAGCGTGAGCAAATCTTTCTGACACCCCGCCTTGTGTAGGAGCTGCCGCAGGCTGCGATCTTTTGATTCTGAAAAGCAAGATCAAAAGATCGCAGCCTGCGGCAGCTCCTACGGGGAAACGGAGTAGTTGTTACAGGATGTTTACAAAATTTTTACCAATGTTCTTCTACAGTTACGCGCGTTACCGCGCGTGTTTTCTATTCTGCTAGAGGAATGTCTGTAATGGCTTTGGGCAAAGGACTGCGTTTACCGTCCATCACTTCAACCCGTCTGGTGCTGCTGTTTTCCCTGGCACTGGTGACGCTGTACAACCTGGCAACCTGGAAGGCGCTGGGGAATCTGATCACCTTGCAAGGCGCGCACAAACTGGCGTTTTTCGCCTCGTTCGGGCTGTTCCTGTGGGCGGCGATCACCCTGCTGCTGACCCTCGTTTCGTTTCGCTGGACGCTGAAACCGGCGCTGACCGTGGTCGCTCTGCTCTCGGCCTGCGCGGCGTATTTCATGAACGAATACGGGATCACCATTGACACGGTGATGATCCAGAATGTGTTCGAGACCAACCCGGCCGAGGCTGCGGCGCTGTTCAACGGCAAACTGCTGGCTTACGTGTTGCTGCTCGGCGTGCTGCCAGCGGTGCTGATCTGGCGCTGGCCGGTGAGTTATCGACCGTTCTTTCGCGGCGTGCTCAACAAGGTGCTGGTGATTGCCGCTTGCGTGCTGGTGATCGGCGCATCGGTGGGCGCGTTCTATTCGACCTACGCGCCGATCTTCCGCGAAGAAGACAAGCTCACCCACTTCATCAACCCAACCAACTACATCTACGCCATCAGCAAGTACACCAAGCAGCGCCTGGGTATCAAAAAGCACTTTGTGGTGCAGACCATCGGGGAAGACGCGGTGATGAGCACCAAAGCCGCCAGCCGCGAGAAAAAGTCGCTGATGGTGTTTGTGGTCGGCGAAACCGCCCGCGCCGATCATTTTTCGCTGAATGGCTATGAACGCCAGACCAATCCCGAACTGAGCAAACTGGACATCCTCAACTTCACCCAGGTGCATTCCTGCGGCACGTCCACGGCGGTGTCGGTGCCGTGCATGTTCTCGATGTTCCCCCGTGAGGACTACAGCGACAAGAAAGGCAAAACCTACGAAGGCCTGCTGGATATCCTGCAACGCGCCGGCGTGCAGGTGCTGTGGCTGGACAACAACAGCGACTGCAAGGGCACCTGCCTGCGCGTGCCGCACCGCGACATCGCGAAGAACCAGCCGGGGCCGTTCTGCGACGGCAACAACTGCCTCGATGAGGCGCTGCTGGCCGACCTGCAAAGCTACATCGACAGCCTCAAGGGCCACGCGATCATCGTGTTGCACGCCGACGGCAGCCACGGCCCGGAATACTATGAGCGCTATCCGAAAAGCATGGAGCGCTTCACCCCGATCTGCCACACCAACCAGTTGGGCAGTTGCAGCCGCGATGAACTGGTCAACGTGTACGACAACACCATCCTCTACACCGACCACTTCCTCGCCAAGGTGATCGAGTTGCTCAAGCGCAATCAGGACACCCTGGATACCTCGATGCTGTACGTCTCCGACCACGGCGAATCGCTGGGCGAAAACGGCCTGTACCTGCATGCGGCGCCGTATGCATTGGCGCCGGAAGCGCAGACGCATGTGCCGATGGTGATGTGGTTTGGCAACAACACGCTGGCGCAACTGGGGATTGATCGCGATTGCCTGCAAGGCAAGACCGGACAGCCGGATCTGAGCCATGACAACCTGTTTCATTCGGTGCTGGGGTTGTTCGAGGTGAAAACCGCGCTGTATCAGCCGGGGCTGGATGTGTTTCGCGGGTGCCGGCCAGCCATGACGGCTGCGCAGTAATCCGGATATTGCACAAAACCCTGTGGGAGCTGGCTTGCCAGCGATGGCGGTCTGTCAGTCACATAGATGCCTGATATGCCGGCCTCATCGCTGGCAAGCCAGCTCCCACAGGGAAAGCAGTGTTCTCAAGAACTGAGCTGTGCCAGATAGTCCCACGGGTAAATCCCGCGTTGATGGCCGTCGCTGAACACCAGTTGCACGCCGTAGCCCTGCGGGTTGATCTCAATCAGGCGAACACGCTCATCGACCCGCGGCGTCACACCTTTCAGGCGAAACGCGCGGCACTGCGAGCACGGGCACTGGCGGCGCAGTTCGGCGTGATTGAACAGCGATTCACGGCCGTCCGGCCAGCTCAGACGCAGTGTCCGTTCGCTTTGCGAGTTGCTCACCGACAGCGGATTCATTGCAGCTGACTCAAGGCAATCCGCACCGCTTTACGCACTTCCGGGTCACCGTCATCCTGCGCCGCCTGCAACGCCGCCACCGCACCGCGATCATTCAACTCACCGAGGGCCAGCGCGGCTTCCTTGCGCAGGTTGCTGATGCGATGGCCGAGGGTCTCAATCAAGGCGTCCAGCGCTGCAGCGAAGCGCAAACGCCCGAGGCTGCGGGTGGCGCGCAGGCGCACTTGCCAGTAGTCATCGCCAAGGGCTGCGATCAATGCCGGGCCGGCGTCGCTGTGGCCGACTTTGCCCAGGGTTGTCGCCGCTTCTTCGCGCACTTGCCAGGCAGCGTCCTGCAGTGCCTGACGCAGGGCCGGCAGAACTTCGGCGCAGGAGGCCAATCCCAAAGCCCCGGTGGCGGCGCGGCGCACTTCGGTGTCCGGGTCGGCACTGGCTAGACGCGCCAGAGCCGGCAATGCGTCGAGCTGTTTGAGCCAACCGAGCACGCCGACAGCTTCGCGGCGTACGTTGGCATCGGCATCATCAAGTGCCGCGACAGCAGCAGGCGCCGCAGCGGCGAAACGCAGTTCGCGCAAGGCACGGAACGCGGCGATCCGCACACTGACCTCGGCATGCTCGGTCCACGGCAGAATCACCCGGCCTGCCGCCTCGCTCTTGAGCAGGCTCAGACTTTGCGCGGCGGCGGCCTGCACTGCCGCAGACGGATCGGTCAGCGCCTGGCACAGCGCAGCCACCACCGGTTCGTCTTCCCACGCTTCCAGCAGCCGCGCGGCTTCGGCGCGGACGTCTTCAGCCGGATCATCGGTCAGCCTTTCGACCAGCCACAGCAGGCCGTCCGGTTCTTCCAGATCTGCCAGCTCGATCAGGGCAATGCGCCGCACACCGGCATCGTCAGCGGTCAGACGCGGTTGCAGGGCGAGGATGTTATCGTTATCGGTCACAGCAAAAAATGAGGTCATAGGGCAAATCGCGGCAAGGGGTGTTCGGGCGGCAGGCCGCCGGCGGCGCAATTGATGGTGGTGTCCTGGGTGCCGATGGCGATGCGGATGGTTTCGGCCGAGGCCGACAGAGTGAATGAAGCCAGTACCAGACCGGCGAGTGCTGCACGCAACATGGTGTGTTTCCCCTCGAATCATTGATTGGATGTTCGTCTCCGCCGCGATCAGGGCGCGGTGGGAAACGAGGGGTTTCGGTTATTCCAGCGTCCGGGGTATGCCGGATGGCTTTTGTGTTGTCCAGGCGGGCCTCATCGCTGGCAAGCCAGCTCCCACAGATTTCTCTGTGATTGCAAAGTCCGTGTCTCACTACAAATCCCTGTGGGAGCTGGCTTGCCAGCGATGGCGTCCGCCCAGTCACCGCAGGAGATAGGGGATTTCGACTTTCACCGCGCCAGTCGGGCAATCCTTTTCACAGGGCATGCAGTACCAGCATTCATCGAACGCCATGTAGGCCTTTTGCGTGGCCGGGTTGATCGCCAGCAGGTCCATCGGGCAGACGTCGACGCACACGGTGCAGCCCTTGTCGGCGATGCATTTGTCCTCGTCCACGGTGACCGGGGCGTTGGAGCGGAAGAAGATTTCCTGGGCTTGATAGGCCATGGTTCGGACTCTCTCTGGTGATGCATCAAGCGGCAAAAGCGCCCACTCGCAAGCGGTCGTAAGCCTGCATGTCTTCGGCATCGAGCGCGATGATGTAAGGCTCGACGGGTTTCTTGAAACTGGTCATGCGCCCGTCCTCGCCCTTTTTCAGGTGGCAGTGGCAGAACCACTCGCTGTCGTTGCGCTGCGGATGATCGACGCGGTAGTGGTACAGGCCCCAGCGACTCTCGGCGCGGAACAGTGAGGCGCGCGCGGCCATTTCGGCGCAGTCGCGGATTACGCTGGTTTCCATGGCGCGCATCAATTCGTGGGCGTTGTTGGCCTTCATCTGCTCAAGGTCGCGTTCGATGTCGCTGAAGCGCTGCAAGCCGATCTGCATTTTTTTGGTCACTTTCGGCGGTTGCAGGTAGTCGTTGACGAAGCGCCGCAGCTTGTACTCGACCTGCGCCGGCGGTAGCCCTTGTTCACGATCCAGCGGCGCGTAGACCCGGGCTTTCTCTGTTTCGATCTGCGCGGCATCCAGCGCCGAGAACTCGCGCCCGGCGACAAAATCTGCCGCGTTGTGCCCGGCAAACCAGCCGTAGGTGAACGCGCCGAGCATGTAGTTGTGCGGCACGGCGGCCATGTCACCGGCCGAGTACAAACCTTTGACCGAGGTCTCGGCGCGCTCGTTGACCCACACCCCGGACGCCGAATGGCCGCTGCAAAAACCAATCTCGGAGATGTGCATCTCGACCATCTGCGTGCGGTAATCGGTGCCGCGATTGGCGTGGAACTGACCACGACTCGGGCGCTCGTTACTGTGCAAGATCTCTTCGATGTTCTGGATGGTTTCCTCGGCCAGGTGATCGAGTTTGAGGAACACCGGGCCGTTGCCGCTTTCCAGTTCCTGGTGGAACTCCCACATCATCTGCCCGCTCCAGTAGTCGCACTCGATGAAGCGTTCGCCCTTGTTGTTGGCGGTGTAACCACCGAGCGGGCCGGTGACGTAGGCGCAGGCCGGGCCGTTGTAATCCTTGATCAACGGGTTGATCTGGAAGCATTCCAGGTTCGCCAGCTCGGCCCCGGCGTGATACGCCATCGCGTAGCCGTCGCCGGCATTGGTCGGGTTTTCGTAGGTACCCATCAGGTAACCCGAGGACGGCAATCCCAAGCGACCGGCCGCGCCACAGGCGAGAATCACCGCTTTGGCCTTGATCACATGGAAGTCGGCAGTTCGGCAGTCAAAACCCATCACCCCGTTGACCGCGCCCTCCTCGTCGGTCAGCAAACGGGTGCAAACGAGGCGATTGGTGATGCTCACCCGCGCCCGTTTCAACTGGCGGTAAAGGACTTTTTTGATGTCGTGCCCTTCCGGCATCGGCAGCACGTAGGCGCCCATGTGGTGGACTTTTTTCACCGCGTAATCGCCGGTCTCGTCCTTCTCGAACTTCACGCCCCAGCGATCCAGTTGCTCGATGGTCTCGAAGCTATGAGTGGCATAGGCGTACACCGCCGCCTGATTGACGATGCCGTCGTTGGCGATGGTGATTTCCTTGGTGTACTGCTCCGGCGTCGAGTGGCCGGGGATGATCGCGTTGTTCAGGCCGTCCATGCCCATGCTGATCGCGCCGCTGCGTTTGACGTTGGCCTTGTCCACCAGCAACACGCGCAAATCACGGTTCTTTTCTTTGGCCTTGATCGCGGCCATCGGCCCGGCAGTGCCGCCGCCGATCACGACGATGTCGTATTCCTGTTCCAACGTGTTGCGCGTCATGCCTGCTCCCCTTTTTGCCGGTCGATCCGCAGGCGGTACTGGAAGGCATCGCCACGGTAGTAAAGGTGCTCGAAGTCCAATGGCTGACCGTCGGCGTCGTGGGTCAGGCGCTCAATGCGCATGATGGGCGAGCCGGCTTCGACGTTCAGCGCCTGGGTCAAATCGCTGTCGGCCAGTACCGCGTCGATCGCCAGATCCGCGTGACCGAGGGCAATGCCGCAGTCGTTTTCCAGAATCAGGAAGATGTCGCGCGTCACCAGATCCGCCTTCTCCAGGCGTTCGCCGATGGCTTTGGGCAGGTAGGTGATTTCCAGCGAGATCGGTTCGCGGTTGATCAGGCGGACGCGTTTGATCTGCGCCACGGTCTCGCCTTCGGCGACTTGCAGGCGCTCGGCCACGCGTTTGTCGGCAGGGATGAATTTGAAGCTGCGCAGGCGGTTGATCACCTCGTAGCCGCGCCCGGTCATGGACTCGGCGAGGCCTTGCAGGCTGCTGACGTTCTGGAAGGTTTTCGGCTTGGCGACGAACGTGCCTTTACCGTGGATCTTGAAGATCAGCCCTTCTTTCTGCAGATCGCCCAGTGCCTGACGCACGGTGATGCGGCTGACTTTGAACAGCGCGCCGAGCTCGCTTTCGGAAGGCATTTGGCTGTCTTGCGGATATTCGCCGTCAAGAATGCGGGCGCGCAGCACGTCGCGCAGTTGCGTGTGCAGCGGGACACTTGCCAGGGACAGTACGTTATCGGTCATCACGGGATCACTTGTTATAACGAGTTATGACGTGATCTTAGAGACGTTATGACAAGCTTGAGAAATATTGTTTGGGCATAACCTTAGAGCTGGAGCAGTTCCTGAGGGCTCCCGTCTCCTGTGGCGAGGGAGCTCGCTCCCGCTCGGCTGCGCAGCAGTCGTAAACCCGGCTGAGGTGATTTACCTGGAATACCTCGTTGCCAGTATTTGGGGCCGCTGCGCGACCCAGCGGGAGCAAGCTCCCTCGCCACAGGGTTGGTTTTAAGACGTAAATCAATAACGTTTGAGGATCTGGTCCATCACCCAATCGGTTTTGAGGGCGTGTTCGGCGACTGCCGGATGCTGCGAATCACCACGGATATGCGCATTCATGCCCAGCACGTGATGCCACTGAATGTGCTCGTGATGGGGGATTTCCAGGCTGATCTGCTCATCGGCGAATAGCTGCACCGGATGTTCGTCAAACACGGAGAATGCGATGCGCCCCTGACTGCCGATTATTTCCACCCGGTCCTCGCGCCGATCCGCGACAAAACTCCAACAGCCCATGCCCAATGCTCCGGAGGCGAAGCGCCAACTGGCACTGACCGCGTCTTCCGCCGCATACAACCCGGCTTGCCGGGCGGTGAAACCGGCGACTTCAACGATGTCGCCGAGCAGGTACTGGAACAGGTCAAAACCATGGCTGGCCAGATCGGCAAAGTAACCGCCACCGGCGACGCTCGGGTCGGTTCGCCAATTGGCGCTGCCATCCAGATCCGCTGCCGAGGGGGCTTTGGTCAGCGTCCAGCTCAGGTGTCGTACCTCACCGATGCGGCCCTGCGCCAGCCATCGCCGCACTTGAGCAAAACGCGGCAACGACCGGCGGTAGTAGGAAACGAACAGGTGCAGACCGGCGTCGGCAAACGCCTGCTGCATCTCGCGGCTTCGCCCGGCGTTGAGCGCCATCGGTTTCTCAACGCAGCAATGCTTGCCGGCGGCAGCGACTTTCAGGCTGTAGGCGTGGTGGCTGTCGGGCGGCGTGGCGATGTACACCGCGTCCACCTCGGGGTCGTTGATCAGTGCGTCAACATCGGTGTAGACCCGGGCGATGCCATGTCGCGCGGCGTAATCGCTCACCGCTTCAAGGCGCCGGCCCATCACCGCCACCAGCGCCGAACCGGGCGCCTTGTAAAAGGCCGGCCCGCTCTTGCGTTCAGTGACGCTGCCGCAACCGATCATGCCCCAACGCACCACGTCCATGCTCAACTCCCTTTGTTTGAAACACTCAGCCGATGCGCAACGCGCGCAGATCGAGGTGGCCGTCCTTGATGGGCGGGCACCAGTAATAGCCGCCGGTAATCGGTCGGCTGATGCGGTACAGACCATCAGCGATACCGTCTTCCAGACCGCTCATGCGCCGCAGTTGCGCCTCGAAGGCGTCCAGCGAGAACCCGAAGGCGAGGAACATCAGACCGGCCCGGTCACCTTCAATCCATGGCATCGAACGGCGCACGACGAAGGCTTCGGGGGCGAAGCTTTCCTGGGCGGTGCGTTTGACGTGGGCAGAGACTGGCGCATCGTCGATCTCCTCGTTGTCGCTCAGGCGACGGCCCATGATGTTGTCCTTGTCTTCGCCGGACAATTGATGAAAACCCTTGAGGTCGTGCTGCCACTGCTGGATCGCGGCGAAGCTGCCGCCGACCAGACCTTCTGCGCCCTCGCCCAACAAGGCTGCAGCGATGGCGGCTTCGTCGTGCGGGTTTTCGGTGCCGTCTTCGTAGCCGGTCAGGTCATGGCCGTCCTTGTGGCGGAAGGCTTCCTGCCTGTCGACCAGGCGCAGCGCCGGGGCCAGTGCGGCCTCAACGGCGTTGCAGCGGTTGAGCAGTTCGCCACGGTCGTCACCGTGCAGCCAGACCCACAGCGCGTGCTGGGTCGAGGGGTTTTCCACGCCGACGCCGGTCATGGCCGGGAAGCTGCGCAGACCATCAATCTGTACGTTCAGCGCCTTGGTCAGGGATTCACCGAAACCGACCACCGCCGACTTGCCGTCCACCAGGCTCAGCAGGTTGTCGATCGCCTGCGGCAGTGCTTCAACCGACGCCAGGGCGAAAAACAGGTGGCGCGCTTGTGCAGGAACGGGGGTGGCGAGAATGCCCGGCTGGTAGTAACTCATGTGAACTCCTTGGGAAAGTGCGCGGGAGTTTACCTGTAGCTGAAGGGCTTGTGGGGTTGAAATACTGATGAGTGGCGCACGGAAGCCTGTGGCGAGGGAGCTTGCTCCCGCTCGGGGGCGAAGCACCCGCAAACCCCGCCGGCATGGTGTGTCTGGAGAAATGGCGTGGCAGGTTTTGGGTCTGCTGCGCAGCCCAGCGGGAGCAAGCTCCCTCGCCACAGGGGACCGATGTCTAAGCGGTGCTTGCATCCTGGCGCCACGCACTCGGGCTCATCCCGGTCCAGCGCTTGAACGCCCGACGGAAGCTGCGCACGTCGCTATAGCCGACTTCTTCGGTGATGCGTTCAATCGGCATGTCCGGATTCGCCAGCAGACTCAGGGTCCGCGCCTGCCGCACCTGTTCCAGCAGCGCTTCGAAGGTCAGTGCGTGCTCGGTGAGGCGCCGACGCAAAGTGCGGCTGCTCATGTTCAGGTCGCCGGCGATTTTTTCGATGTGACTGCCCCGGCTCAAGTCCCGGGCAATCGCCCGCTCCACGGCTTGAATCAAATCGAGTTTCTGGTGCACCTGCGCCGCTTCCAGCTCCAGCAATGCAACCGCTTGGCGCAGCGCCAGCGAATGATGATTGGGCAAGTTGACGTCCAGCCACTGAACATCGATCAACATACGATTGTGCAGACAACCGAAGCGCACATCGGGCCCGAGCAAGCGGTGGTATTCGCTCAGGTAATCCGGTGCGGCATGCACAAACTCCACGGCAATCGGCTTGAATTCACTGCCGGCCAAGGCCCGGCCATACACCAGCAGGCTGGCGAAAAACTCTTCGACGGCAAACACCTGAACGTCGGCGAACGGCAAGCGGCACTCGGCGTCGAGGTGCACCTGATCACCCGCCACATCGACGCTGGACACCACGATCCCGCCGGAGGTGTGCTGATGGCGGATGCCGAGGGCAAAGGCATCACGCAAGGTCTTGCACAGCGACAGCACATGCCCGAGCAGCCCCAGCGTACCCAGCACATTCTGCGCGCCGACCCACAACCCCAAACCCTGATTGGGCAACACTTTGAGCGCGCGCTGAATCATTGCCACAGCCTGGCGATAGGAAATCCGTTGCGCCGGATCCTGCAGATCATCGAGGGTGAAGCCCAGGCCGCGGCACAGGCTTTCGGGGTCGATGCCTTTGTTGTGCACGACTTCGGCGAGGGTTTGCAGGAGAAACGGCGAGACCAGCGCCAATTCGAAAGTGGGGTCTTGGACTTTTACGTTCATGGGAGCTGACATTCCGGATCACGCTTGATTGTTATTTTTGTAACCGGTTATGTCGAAGGAAGTTAGCACAGGGTTGGCCGACTGTCCGCAGAAGTCCCCCTAACTGTCCGCCAATACCCTGCCCCGTCGGGCCTCTAGCGCTTATTTCTATGGTGCCGGACGTTCTGCGTACCGGCGCCACGTCCCACCACAATAATAATGAGGACAGCCATGAGCCCGAACCGCGCCACTTTCCCCTTGCGTCTGGCACTGACTTTGCTCGGTTGCACCGCGTCCCTGTCGGCCCTGGCCACCGAAGCCGGCGTCGACAACATCGGCCCCGGCACCGACGGGTTCTTCATGCTGCCGCTGGAAGTCGACAGCCTTCCGCAGAACATGGTCGCGTTCAACCTTTACTACAACCATTACAAGTCGACGAAGCTCAACATCAGTTCGTTGGGCGGCAAGGTGCCGAATGTCGACATCGAATCCACGGCGGTCATTCCGCGCATCGATTACCTGAGCCCGGTACGCGTGTTCGGCGGACGCCTGGCCGGCTACATCGCCCAGCCCTGGTTGAAGCAGGAAGTGTCGGTATTCGGTCTCAGCGATACCCGCGAAGGCATGGGCGACACCACGATTGCACCGATCATCCTGTGGGATATGGGCAAGAACCTGACCCTCGGCGCCGCCCTGGAAATCACGGTGCCCACCGGTGAATACAGCGTCGATCGGCTGGCCAATACCAGCAACAATTTCTACACCTACAAGCCGCTGTTCTCGTTCACCTGGCTGCCGACCGACAAGACCGAGGTTTCACTCAAGACCACCTACAGCTTCAACGAAAAGAACAAGGACACCGACTACAAGTCCGGACAGATTTTCCACTTCGATTATTCGGCCAGTTACAAGATCACCGACGATGTGATGTTCGGTATCAACGGCTACTACCTCAAGCAGACCACCGACGACAAACAGTACGGCCATACCGTCCAGTTCGCCGGGCAGGATGTGGACGACGGCGTGCGCGGCAAGGTCTTCGCGATTGGCCCGGCGCTGCACTTCACCTTCCTCAAATACGCCAGCGCGGAGATTCGCTGGGCCAAGGAATTTGACGTGGAGAACCGGCCGGAAGGCGACATGCTCTGGGCCAAGGTCAGCATCCCCTATGCCTTCTGACCTCGACCTGCAGGAGCTGCCGCAGGCTGCGATCTTTTGACGTTGGTTTTCACAGGCCAGATCAAAAGATCGCAGCCTGCGGCAGCTCCTACACAGACGGCGGTGTTGTGGAGGAATCCGATGACAACGTGCGTCGATTTTCCCTTATGGGCAAGGGAAACGTCTGACATCTTTCCCGCCAGCGCTTGGGGATACTTGGCACTTCGTCTTGCCAGTGACGACAGCGAGCCACATCCCCCTTAGACTGCTTCACATTGATCATGGAGGTCACTATGAGCGCCGAACTTTCCCTTATCGTTTCAGACTTCGAAACCCCAGAGCAGGCCGCCAGCTATGATCGCTGGTTCAGGGCACAGGTACAGGCCTCGATGGATGATCCGCGGCCCAACATCCCCCACGAGCAGGTGATGGCCGAGATGCGCGCCCTCATCGAATCGAAACTCAACAAAAACAGTGCGGGTTGACTGGCGACCTGAAGCTCGCACTCAACTCTGGCAAACCCTGAACTACATCGCTGACCGTAACGCCGTTGCGGCCAGTCAACTGAACGCCGCCATCGAAGCGGCTACCTCCGCCCTCCCACTTCACCCCTACCTTTATCGCTTCGGCAAGGTCGCCGGCACCCGGGAAATCGTTGTCCATCCCAACTATGTCGTGGTTTATCGGGTGACCGAGCGGATCGAAATCCTAAACGTATTGCATGCTCGACAAGGGTATCCCTGAACCTTCCCACCTACACAAAAAAAGGGCGACCAACCGGTCGCCCAAAGTACTACACGAGAGTCCTTTACAACGTCAGCTGCCCCCGTTCCTCCTCGGTCAGCTGCTGTTTCGCCTGTTCATCCAGCACCCCGGCGCCCAGCACCTGCACCGGGCTGTTCGGGTTGTATCCGCTGGCCGGCGCACGACTGGCGCCATCGCGGTTTGGCGCCAGTTGCTCGTTACCGAAACTCAGCACCTGCACGGTGAACACCGACGCCTGATTCTGCCGCGCTGCTGCCTGCTGCTGACGGGCCACGTCTTCAGCGGCCTGGGTGGCTGAAGAGGCAGCGGAGCTTGCCGAGGTGATCGCCCCGGTGTTCACCGCCGACACAACTGGCACACCCGTCGCCTTGCCCTGCACCGAGATGTTGGCAGCGTTGACCACCGTCAGCGCGGCGATGTTGACGTTGCCCGAGACGCGAATCCCCGCCTCCCCGGCGTCGATGGTGCCCAGCGGCGCGATCAGGTCGATGTCGCCAGGTGCCACTTCGGCAATCGGGTTAAGGGTGGCGATACCCGCACCGGTGCTCGGCACCGATGGCGATAGCGTCACGTTGCCCCAAGTGTCATAGACACGTTTTGGCGGGGTGTAGACCACGGTGGTTTTCGAACCGCGACCGGCGTTGATGTCGCCCTCGGCCGACCAGCCGAGAATCGAACCACCGAAGGTGGTCATGATCCGGCTCTGCCCCAGCAGAATGCTGCCCTGCGAGTAGAGCTGAATGTTGCCCAAGCCCTGCGTAATGATCCCCGCCGTGGACGGTGGTGCTGAGTCTTCGATGCCGAACACCTGACCGCCGCCCGGCGTGAGCATCTGGATATCGCCGCCGAACAGGGTCTTGACCCCGGCACCACCGTAGAGCGTGATGTCGCCGTCGTAACGCAGCGGATTGCCCGCCACATCGGTGCTCGGGAACAGTGCGGCGATGGCGTTGCGACCGCGCAGATAACTGCCCTTGCGCGGGCCGTCGGCGTCGTTGTATTCCAGGCCGCCGGCGCGCAGTTCGGCGAAGTACACCTGGCGAGCGAAGATCGCCTGCTCGGCACTTGGTAGCGCGGCGTAGAACGCCTGTGCCTGCTCTGCGTTGCCGCTGAAGCCGTAGCCGAGGGTCAGCCAGCTCTGCAACTCGTCGAGGTAGGTCTTGACCACTTTGCCCGGCTGGCTGTTGAGAGCGGCATTCGGATTGGCAAGGTTCTGCGGGTTCAGGTAACGCGCGATGAACCTTGTGTAATCAGGCCCCTGTGCGCCCGTGCCCGCCTGCAATACCACGCTGGCACCGGTTCGCGTATCCCCGGCCACTATCGCGCCGAGACTGGTAATGCTGGCGCGGTTTTCCATCAGGATGTTGCGCCCGGCATTGATATCCAGCGTGCCGGGGCCGGCGATATCGAAGCTGCTGTAGAGAATGTCGCGGCCCGCCGACACCCGGGATATATCTCGCGGGTCGTTATGAACGAACAGGTTGCCGGTCGAGGTGATGCCTTCCCGACCCACGCCCATCTCATCGGGCTGCACGGCTGTCGGTTGGCCCAGGTGGGTTCCGGATGCCACGATGTCACGTCCGGCAATCATCCAGACAGGGCCTGCTGCTTCGTACCAAGTGCGTTTCGAGGTATCGAAACTCAACGTCTCGCCACTGCGTATCCCCACCAAATCGCCGGTCAGGGCATAGAACCGTGCCGGCCCTTGCACATCATTCAAACCGGAATAGCTGTCGGGCCCAAAAGCGAACAATGGATAACGCGAATTACCATCCGGTTTAACACCGTCACTGCCGTAGTTGCTGGTGAGTGGCTTGTTGGGGTTATTGCTGGCAAAGGCGAGGAATGACGGCCTGAACGGGGTGGCGATGGCCAGCGGGCTGGCACCGGACTGATTGATTGCGTAGCCGCCGGCATAGATGGAATCGCCCGCCAACAGTTCGAGTTGCCCGGATGGAGAAGGCGCCAAAAGCAGGGAATACGCGGTTTTCGGCGCAGCATTGCCGACCCCGTAAGCCGCTGATGGCCCCGCATAAATCGAACCTTGAGCTGCAACGGCCCGAAGAATCGCCGGGTAGACAAAACGACCATCGGTGGGCGAGGTATTGGCGCCCCTCACAGGAGACAGACTCCCATCGACCTGCGCCAACTGAGTGCTGGGCGTGAGATTGCCGCCGGCGGAAAACAGATCGATGGCGGTGTGATCGGTCCACAGTGAGAAGCCGCTCAGGGTGCCACCGGGAAGGATATTAGCGTCGCTATCGAGCAGTGGCGTGGCGTTGAATTGGCTCACACGACCGGGATCGGCCGCCCCCCCCAATACCAGATCACCACGGGTGCTGAGACTCATGCCGGAGTCTCCGGGAATCAGCACCAGGCCACCAGAAGCGTTGCTGGTCGTCGAGGTGAACGGATCCAGCGGTCGGGTTTCACGGACATCATGCAACTGCGAGCTGGCACCGTATTGCAGATTGATGCCGCCCAGCGCCCCACCCGTCAATTGCGCCGCACCGCGCAAGTTGATCAGTGCGCCTTGCAGGTCGTGCCTCGGCGGCTGAGTCCCGTTATCCCCGGCCCGCGCTTGCAGCGATGGGTTGAATGCGCCGCCGATGCGAATGTCCATATCGCCACCGCCGGTCATCTGCACGCTCCCATCGTCGGCGACACGCCCGGTGCTGCCCACGGCAACGATCAGCCCTTGGCTGCGCGGATAATTAACCGCATCGCCCAACGGTCTGAGCATCCCGGCGTCGCCACCGACACGCAGGCTGATGTTGCCGCCGCCCAGGGTGCCGAATCCGGTGAAGCCCACCAGGTACGGTTCGGTATTGGCGTCAGGCGTCATCAACCGAGTAGCGTAACTGCCAAAGTTGATCCACCACGCTGTGGGCACATCCGGGTTGCCCGTGCCTTGGCGCCACAACCAGTTGCCCACTGACGCACTGGCGATCTGTTCGCGGAAACCGCCATTCACCGATTGTGCTTTCGTGCCGACGGAATCCCCGGAAACCGAGCCACCGGCATTGATTGTCAGGTTGCCGCCCATCTGCGGATACCAGGCCTGATAAAGGCTGTCGCTACCGCCGTCGACCCACTTTTCATAAGCGGCACCGGCGCTGCCCAACACCGAATTGCTGTCCGACAGATGCCCACGTTTCTGGTTGTACAACGGATCGACATTCGCTGATTGAGTGCCGGCGGTATAAACGCCGAACGGTGAATCCATGCTCAGGTTGCCGGCAGCCATCAGATCGAGATCGCCTGTACCGGTGCGCAGCACACTGAACATCTGACTGTGGGCCTTGGCGGTTGTGCCGGGATTATTGCCGATGCAGAACTCCGGATAGATTTCACAAAGGATCTGATACTCCTCGGGAACAGGTTCGTAGTCAGGTCCCTGACCATTGCCCGGCGCCCAGACCCAACGTGCCATCGGCACACAGAGCCCTTCCACCTGCGCACAGATCTCCAGTTGGTCATCGGGCACAGGGTAATATCCCGGAAGGTCATACGGATTGTCTGGTGCCCACACGAGTATTCCCGTTGCCTGGGTAAGCGTGACACCGTAATGAGTGTCCGCCAGCCGCAGATTGCCATCGGTGGTGACAGGCTTCACGGCACGGCTGTCGGCCGCATCAAGATCTGCACCCGCCACCACGCGCATCGACCATGAAGCACTGCCCGACGGCAGCATGCTGGCCAGCGCCCAGTTCTTGCCCTGTTGTGTGCCGTTGAACGGCCGCAACTCGATCAGCGAAGTGCCTTCGGCGAGCTTCACATCGGTCATCGACGGAATCAGCGAACCGCGCAACAAGGCCAGTTCGCCCTTTAATTTCACCCCGGAGAACGTCGTCAGATCTGCATCGTAAGCACTTGGCAGCGGCACACCCTTGGGCCAGTTCATCGCTTGCAGGGCGGTGGCCTTGTTCAAACGGATGCCGGCGCCCAGACGTGTGTCGGCAGGCAACGTCACGCTGTCGCTGAGCAGCGTACCGGCGGCGTACAGCAGATGACCGTTGCTGTCGTGAATCGCCCCCGCCAACACCGTGCCGGCGCTGAAGGTATACGCCTCGTTCAGCACAGCTTGAGTCGGCAGCAACGTGCCACTGGCCAGAACCGCTGGTTGAATCGTCACGTCGTAATTGAGTGTCGCCCCCAGCGGAAACTGCGTGCCCTCGGCCAGCGTCACCCCACTGCCCGGCACGATCAGATCGCCACCGAACGGCTGCACACCGGCAATCAGTTTCCACCCGGCGTCATCCTGGGTTTCCGATGGCGGCGCGAAGCCGTCATTGATGCTGCCGTAAATATCGAGGCTGCCACCGGCACGAATCACCAGGCTGCCCGCTTCCCCGGAACCATATACGGCGGGGTTCAGCTGCGTGTGCGGATTGAGACTGGCGTAGCGATAACCGGACAAATCCAGATCGCCCTCCACCACCAGATCACCATCGGCAGTCTTGCTGGCGATTTCCACGCCCGGGCGCAGATGGAAGGCGTCGGCATACGTGGCGTTGTTCAACCCGGCGAGTTTGCGTTGCAGCAGATCGTTATTGCCCAGTGCGGCGTTGATAAAATCATTGCTGTCGCCGTGAATGCGTTCGAGCATGGCCTGATCAATCACCTGATACGGTCGGCCACTGACCGCCGGATCGACGCCATCGCGGGCATCGGTGTAGCGACGCATACCGTTGAGGCCGATGGATCGCGCGCCCTGAATGGTCAACACACCGCTGGCGTCGATGGCGATGTCATTGCTGCCCAGACGCGGCGCGTTCAGCTCCAGCGTACCGCGCAGCACTCCATCGTGTTGCCCGGCGAGGAAACCGGGCACGGCATCAGTGCCGTGGCGCAGGTCGATACGCGCGCCGCTGCCCAACGTAAGCAAACCATCGCCGGAATTCAGTTCGACCGTGGCGCGGTTGGGTGCATCGATGATCTTGCCGTAGCTGTCGACGCGCAGCACGCGGCCATGGGCATCGAGTACGCTGCTGCCAGCCAGCGTCAGGCCATTTTTCGCCGACAGGCGAATGCTGCCGACACGCTCGCCGCTGGCATCGATCAGACCGGCCACCGTCAGGCTGCCATTGTCCAGCGCGACATTGACCTCGCTCGCTTTGAGGCCATCGCCGATCACCAGGTTGCCTTGTTTGAGCTGCAGGCTGCGGCTGCCGTAAACCTGCCCGGCATTCAAGCGCTGATTGAGTGCGGCGAACTGCTCGGTGGCGTCACCACCCAGGCGCTGCGCGCGAATGTCCACGCCACCGGCCTTGTACGGCACCAACGTGCCTCCGGCGTCGTAGTAACCGCTGCTGCCGCCGACAATCTCGCCTTGCAGATCGACCATCCCGGCCGCATCGGCCAGAGCGACGACGCTGAGGTTACCGGCCTGATTGTTCTTCGCCGACAGATCGATCCGCGAGCCCGCAGCCTGGCGAATATTGCCGTTGGCGCTGTACAGCGATACGTCGCCGCCCCAGCTGTATTTGCTGACATCATTGAACGGCAAGGTCCGCCCGGCCATGTCCAGCACGGCACGAGTGCCCAGCGTTAAATCGCCCTCGGACTTGACGGTCAGCTTGCCGCTGGCCAAGGCGATACGGCTGTCCAGCACGATATCGCGTGCTTCAAGATTCAACTCTGCACCCAACGCATTCGCCACCCCGGCAGCCCCGGCGCCGCTGAGGGTCAGGCTGTTGCCGACCTTGAGCAGACTGACCGAAGCCGCTTCACCGGTGAGCAACGGCGTGCGCAGGTTCAGATTGCCGCCGCTGTAGCGGTAACCCTTGAGCGGATCGTAAGCGCCCTGCTCCTGATACACCGCCAGGCTGCCCTTGTGATTGGCGGTGATGCGCTCGCTGGCGCTGAGGTTGACGTTGGCAAAACCCAGCGCCAGACGATTGTTCTGATCCAGCCCGCTGGCCTGAGGCATCGGGCCGTAACCCAGCTCGATCCGCTGGGCCTGAATGTCCAGTGTGCCGCTGCCCGTACCGGCGCCACCGGTGATGACGCTGCCAGCACTTTGCGTCGCGCCGTTCCAGATCAGGTTGGCGGTGCGGATGCTCGCCACATCGTTGGCATCGCCCAGACCGTAGATCGCCGGGGTAACCAGCACCAGGTTCTGCAGTTTGCTTTGGCCGGTCTGCGGATCGATTGTGTCGAGGCTCACGCTGCCGAAGAAATTGAAGGCATCGCGGGTGGTCAGGCTCAGGGTTTCCAGCGCTGGCGCAGCATATTGGGTGTCGCCGCGCAGCAGGCGGTCGAGCACGTTCTGGTTAAGGGTCAGACCGGCCGGTACGCTACTGCCGGCCGCCGCCAGCGCGGTGGCGCTGCCGGCGTTGACCGAGCCCACTGCCAGTGCCAGTCGGCGCGTGCCGAAACGTACCGCTTCACCCAGTTCGAACTGATTGTCCGTCGCCGCCGTAATACTGCCGTTCGAATAGAGCAGCGCCGGATCGTTGCAAGATGACGTGACACACACGCCAATCCGGATGCTGCCCGCGCCGCTGATGCCGCTGGCCGCTGCCGGCGCCAGCACATGGGTCCAGCCGTTGGATACGACCAACAGGCTCGAGGCTTCAGGCTGGTAGAGGTAGCCGGACGTTGAATCGAAGGCCACATTGCCACGCTTCAGGGTGTTGATCCCGGCGCCCGCTTCGACCGTGATGCCACCGGTGGTCGAGGTGGTGCGCAGCACGACTTCCGGCGCTGACAGGATGGCCCCTTCGCGCAGCGTGATGTTGCTGGAGGTCCCCACGAACTTGATGATGTTGCCGGTCGTGTTGTAAGTCACCTCCGGCAGCGCACCGAGCGTCAGACGTCCGGCATTGAAGTTGTTCAGCGTGTCGGCGTACACCGACACGCCACTGAAACCCGGCGACGGCGCATGCCCCGCACCGAGCACCTCGAACTCGGCGCCGGCGTAACCACCGCGTAGCGCCGCCGTGCCGATCAGCCCGCCTTCGGCGGCATCAAACAGCGCTCGCCCATCGAACTGCAACGCAGTCTCTTGCTTGCCACCCGTGCTCAGGCGCAGATCGAGCACCTTGCCGTCCATTGGCGCCAACGCACGGGGCACGCCACGCCGGGCGGCATCGCTGCGGATGAACTGGGTGAACGACGTTTCGTTGTACTGCGAGTAACGGCGCAACACGTCTGCCGACGTCAGGATCACCTGACTGGCCAGACTGTCGCGCAGTCCGGTGTTGGCAATCGACATCTGCCCGCTGCTGGTCCACGACCCATTACGCAACTGCAACGCTGCCGTCGTCGCAGCCGGCGTCGCTTGACCGTTGACCTCGACCCGGAACGCGCCCGGCAACAAGGCAAAGGTGGACGGCAGCAACGTGTAAGTCCCCGCCGCCAGCCCCGGTACGCCAGCGCCAATAGTGACCTGCTGGCCGATGCGCGGATCGACCGCTCCGGCTCCGGCCAGGATCGGCGCGTAACGGCTCTGATTGCCCGGCACGATGGCGTAGACCGGATTACTCGCCAGCCCCGGCAGACTGAAGGTGCCATCGGTGGCATTGCGCACCAGCGGATTGAAGCGCGCATCGGTAGAACCGCCGCGTCCGGAAATGAAACCGGCGCCGCGAAGATCTCCACCGCCGGACAGATCGATCAGCGCACCGTTCTGCACCTCGATGTATTGCCCACCGATCGCCACGCCGTTTTTATCGCCCGTGATGCCGTTCAACACCACGGATTTACCGTTGTAGAGATAATCGATGCCGTCCGTAGTGCCTCCGTATGGCATGACCAGACCGGCGCCGCTGACCGACGTGGTGCTGCCCGACAGCAGTCGAACCTCATGACTGGTGGTCTGCAAATCGTCACCCAGAACAATCTTGCCCAGCGGGGCCCGAACCACCCCGCCCTGCTCGATGTACGCCGCGGAAAAACTCAGATTGCCGAAGACCGAGTACGGCACCTCAGCGGGTGCCGCACCGTGGCTGCTGATCCGCAGCGTATGGTCGGACACCGCAACGGCACCCTGATAGCCAACGCGCACTTCAGCCTGGACGTCACTGGCGGGATAGATTTGTGCAGCACCGAGGTTCAAGTCACCCGGCGTCCACAGCCGGGTTTTTTCGGCACCGTCGTTGGGCGCGAGGAAACGCAGATCGCCACGACTGTCGAGGCTCACCTGACCAAATGCCCGTCGGCCATACGCAACCGCCGGCGCGCCGAGTTGCAGGATTGAACCCTGCGTACCGAACGACAGGCCATTGCTCACGTCCAGCAAGTCCGCTGACGCGCTGAAGGTCGCGTCCGACAGCTGTGTCGTCGGATTATTGGTCAATCGCGGCCGTATCAGGCCGAAGCCGGCGTGGTAAGTGCCGACGCCAGACAGGCGCAGGTACGGCGCGCTCAAATCGACGCGAGTCGTACTTGCGGAGGTTTCGGCCAGCGACAGCGCTCCGGCGTACAGCGTCAGGCTCTGGTTCATGCGCAGATTGACGTCGCCGTCAAACGACAGCAAACCGTTGCTCAACAGACTCAGGTTATCGAAGCCGCCCGCCATCAGGCTGTCTGCGCTCAAGCGCGTCTGACCGTAGCGCAGGTCAGCGGCGCCCTCGCCCGGACGCAGATCCGGCGCGAGCGGTTTGTCCGTCGGCGCCTGGCCAATGATCATCTCTCGCGGCGCCCGCACGGCATTGCTTGCCGAGTCAACGTACAGCGGTGTTTCAAGCGCAACGTCCAGACGACCGCCGGCAGCCCCGACACCGCCCGCCACTGCACGCAGGTTGCCCTCAACGAACAGGCCGTTGTAGGAGCTCAGGCTGATCCGCCCGCCGTCGGTTGCGACGCGGGTCGGCCCTTGGCCGGCGATATCCAGAACGGTCTCGCTGCCGGAAGCGTCCAGCCGGGCGCCCTGACGCACGATCACATAAGCATCGGCGGCCGTGGCTGTAGCCAGTTTCGCATCGATTTCACCGCCGATGATGATGCTGCCGCCCTTGCCGACCTGCCCGTAAGTGCGGCCCAGCGCATCGACTGCCGTAGTGGTGCGTCCGGAGACATCCAGCACAGCCTGTTCACCGATCCAGATGGAGCGGTCATGTGCGCTCGGATCGGCCACGGCAATGGCGGTCGCCGGTTTGTTCGAACCAAACTGTTGCTGACGGATATCAATCGCACCACCCCAGGCATTCAGTTCACCTTCCACGGTGATCTGTCCGGCACCGCGCAGTTTGATGCTCTGCCCCGGATCGACACTGATCCGCGAACCGCGGCCCAGGGTCAAGGTGCTGTTGGCGGCGTCTATCAGCCCGACCAGCGTCGCGCCACCTTGCAGTGTCAGGCTGGCGCCGGCGCGTTGGGTCAACAGGCCCTTGGTCGGGTTTTCCTGGAACAGCGTCGGTGTCCACAGCTCCAGCGCCGTTTGCGGATCGACACCACTGACCTGATTCGGCGCGGCATCAGCGAAACGGTACACCGGCATGTGCACATCGATCGCCGTACCTTCAGCAACGTCCAGCCCATTCAGGCCAATCAGGTTATAGGCGGAAAAGCCCTTGCGCAACAGATCGGCAGACAGCTGCAGGGTATTGTCGGCCAGCGCCTTGTCGGTCTGACCGATGAGAATCTTATTGGCCTGCACCGTCAGCGTGCCGCCGCCCGTGACACCGTAGCCCCGCAGTTCGCCCGCAAGGTTCAGGTGGGTTTCACCGGGCGCCGAAATCGCACTGGATTCCAGCGTCAGGTCGCCGCCCTTGCCACCCCGGGTCTTGCCGTTGGCCAGCACAGCGCCGCCGGAGGACGCATCGAGCAGACTGCCTGCGCCCATATCGATGTCGCCACTGCTGCGGATCGACAGCAAACCGCCATTGAGATACGCCAGGCTCGCACCGTCGTCCGGGTTGCTGCGCAGGTTGCTCCATACACCACGGGTATCGAGTTGCACACCGTCGGCCACAGTGACTTGCGTCGCCTTGCCGACCTTCGCCGTGAGCCGAGTGTCAGCGGTATCGCTACTAAGAAACTGATTGAGCACGTTACCCAAGCGCAGACTACCGCCACGCGCGCTCAGGTCGGCGCCGATCTGCACCTCCGGGGAGTACAGGGTGATGTCGCCACCGTTATCGACCGTGAGCGCACCGTCGACGGCGATCTGATCGCTGGCCGCGACCTTGAGCGCACCGAGCCGGAAACCATTGAGTTGATCGTTATCCAGATACAACTTGCCCTTGCGCGACTCGGACACTGCGGCGCTCAGATTCAGATCACTGTCGGCAACCGGACGCGTGCCACCGATCTGCACCTGATCGAGCAATGGATTGAGGGTGTAGAGCAGGCCATTAGACGCCGCGACGAAGGTCGGGTCGTAACTGCCGACGATCAACTGCGCACGCCGGGCCAGTGCGGTCTGGCTCTGCTGATAGCCGTCGAGCAGCGGTTTCGGCGCCTGATTCTGCCGTTCGCCCTGATACACCTCGCCGATCATTTGCCCGTCGAGGACCGCATTGGCCGTGGCAATCACCAGTTGCCCGGCATCGCGGCCCACGGTGTAACCCGACTCGAAACGCGAGCGCGGGGCAATCAGCGGGCTGTAGTAATAAAGGGTCTGGCCCCAGCGTTGGCTGCTGTCTTCATAGCCTTTGTACAGGCCGGTATAGAGCAGGTCCCCCGGCGCGCGCGACACTTCATACAACTTGCCGTCGGCGCCACGCAGCCAGCTCTGGCGAATCTCGCCGCTCTGCACATCCAGGGTGCCGCCGGACAGGTTGATCAGCGAACCCTTTTCAGTCACCACGTCGTTGCCGGCAAAACTCACCGTGCCGCCCTGAGCCATCCATTCGCCGACGCTGTGCCCTTGAGTGCCCAGATAACCACCGACTTCCAACAGGCCACCGGCGGTGTACCAGCGATCCGTGGCGTAGCCGTTGGTGCCCGCCGGCACATACACCAGATCGCGCATATCGACCCAGATGTCATTGCTGTTGAGCGCGCCTTTCTCGCGGTTGACCGAGGCGTCGCGCTGCTCGTTGCCTTGCACGTTGATCTTGATGCTGTTGTTTTCCATCGCCACTCTGACGCCGAGGGCACCGGATACATCGATCATCGCGCCGTCGCGCACCAGGCTGCGGCGTTGTGCATTGACCGCAACCTGGCCGCCAGTGGCCAGGGTGATCGAACCGCTCTGGAACTCGACACTGCCACCGCTCTGAATCTCAACGCGTGACTGATCGCCACGGATCCGGTTATTGGCCGTGACGCCCGTCAGCGCGGCCTGACGTTGGCTGTCGAGGGCCGTCAGGTCACTGCTGTCGAGCATGACGGCCGTGGCGCTGCCCTGCCCCAGCGTGACGCTGCCGCTGCTGTCGCTGTTCGGGTTGGTCAGGTGAATCGTGCCCCGCGTCGCCACTGACGTGCTGGCGAGCAATACGCCATTTTGCACCACCTCGTGACCGGTCAGAGTGATGTCGCCCGTGGCAGCCTGGATCAGTCCGTTGTTAGTGACTTTGCCCGCAACGGCTCCGGCCTTGAAGCCGGGAATGACTTCGCTGCCGAAGGTGGTCGACAGCGCATTACCCTCGGTGCCCGAGCCCTTGCGAATGTAGAAACGGTCACCAGCGGCCAGCACGGTCTGGCCCTTGACGGTGCTGATGCTGCCGTCGTTCTGTACGTCGCTGCCGAGCAGCAAGGCATAACCCCCGGCAGCGGTAGACGATGCCGGCTTGTGGGTGTCGATGGAGGCACCACGTTCCACCAACACTTTGCCGGCCGCATCGGTGAAGGTCGGCTGGGTGGCGCTGCTGTCGAAATACAGACCCCGATCGCGGAACTGGATATCGGTGATATTCGCCGCTGCCGCCACCAGGTTGCGCACGTTGACCTGACTGCCGCCGCTGAAGACGATGCCGTTGCGGTTGATCAGCATCACCGTGCCGTCGCCCTTGATCTGGCCCTGAATCTGGCTGGCCCGGGCATTCGGATCGTTGACCCGGTTGAGCACCGCCCAGTTCGACTGCTGGGCGAATTCAACGGTGGTGTTGCGGCCGACGTTGAAGGTTTCCCAGTTGAGGATCGCCTTGTCGGCGGTCTGCTCGATCTTCACCGTTGTCTTGCCGTCGGCCCGGGTCTGTTGCGGGCCCTTGGCGTTCTGCCAACCCTGGGTCAGGCTGTTATCGACTTTCAAACCGCCCTCGCCCAGACCGTCCGGTACAAACTGTACCGTGCCCAACGCCGCCGTGCGTCCGGCCGCCTGCGCCGCCTGTTGCGCAGCAATCGCGGCAACCGTGTTGTTCAGGGTCTGGATCGAACGCTGCAACTGCGCATTGGCTTTTTGCTGTTGGGCCAATGGCGGTGTCATCCCCGGCAATCCGCCAACGCTCGGACGTGCCGCCGCAGCCTGTTGCGCTGCACCCTTGGCGGCAAACCAGCTCGAACTGAACGCCGTCTGCGCCTGCGCACTGCCCGCCACCAGACACAACGCCACCGCGTGCGCCAATGGCTTGAGCAGCCACAGCGCCGGCTCCACGGCATCACGCTGGAAGGACTGAACGTGGGTACGACGACGGGATGGGCGAGCGAGCATCACTACGAGATCCTTTTTTGATTGCCACACTTTGGTTGCCAAAGATGCCGCAGGCCTGCAAAAACCTGCTGTTACGACATAGGCCGTTGGCGAGGGGCGCGACCGAACGGATGTCACACAAACTTCATGTTCGGCGTGTATTCGAGCCAAAAAAAATGACGGCAACCCCAAGGTTGCCGTCATCGGCGTTACGACCGCGAGAGCTTACAAAGGACGACCGATAGCGTTGCAGACGCTGGCGTTGTTGATGTCCAGGTTGTTGCCCGAAGTGTTGGTGATGAAGTTGGCGGTCACAGCAGTTTTCCAGGCGTTAGGCACGGCGACGAACTTGTGGGCCTGAGTCGCAGTGTTGTTGCCCGGGTTGCTGTAGTGCTGAGTCAGGAAGGCTTTGACGGCCGCGGCCACGGTTGCATCCTTGTAGCACTGACCGAAGATGAAGTTGGTGTAGGCAGCCAGTTTGTAACCCGAAGCCGGGTTAGCCACCACTGGCGACCAGTTGGCAGGGTTTGCAGCCTGGGCGGGGGTCGAAGGAGCCGACACCGACGACAGTGCCAGGGTGACGTTGAGCGACGTTGGCTGAACGCCGTTGACGCGAGCAACAACAGCGTTGCTGGTAGCGTCGACACCGTCCGGACCGACATAACCGATCGAACCGTCAACCGCGTTCACGGCGGTGGCGACATCGGCAGTGTTGGCGACGCCGACCCAGTTCGACGGCAGCGCCGAACCGGCTGGCAGACGCGCGTTGGTGAAGGTGGAGCTGGTGGCGAACTGAGTCGGGCAGACCGAGTTCAAGTGACGGCTGAGGATTTCCGAAGTGCCGCTGGAAACGTTGCGGTAAACAACGCGAATCGGTGTGGTGTCAGTGGTGCCGAGCAACTGGCCCCAAGTGGTTTTGGCACCGGAGAACGCATCGCACAGTTGAGCGCTGGTCAGGTTCAGTGCGGTCTGGCCGGCTTTTTTGTACGGGATGGCAACCGAAGTGGCCACCGACGGCAGTTGAATCAGCGGGCCGTACGAAGCGCCGTACGTGGTGTTGTAGGTGCTGATTTCCGAAGCGCTGAGGATCGAGTCGCTACCGGCGAAATGCACGGTGCCGGTGGTGCTGAAGCCGGCCGGGTTGTTGGTCAGGAAAGCGGTCTTGCCGGCACCGCTACCCACGGCGGCGTAGCTGAAGTTGGCAGGCAGGATGCTGTCGGCCGAACCTTTGTATAGAGCGGCTGGCAGCGTGGCGCCGCCACCGGTAACGGCCATGGCCTGGGCGGAAGCCAGAGCGGCAACGGTCAGGGAAGCGGCGATCAGAGTGCGCTTGAACATGAAGAATCTCCTTTTCAACGATGGTTGTGAACACAGGTTTTCAGGGGACTTGCATGACACTGGGAAGACTCACCGCTGACCTTCGCAAGCGGGCCCGGGGTTAAGTCGCAGTGAGAAATTCGCAGTTTCCGGTGACAGATAAAGGAAAAAACCTCGGGAGCTGCGCGGGGTTTTTCAGGGGGTTTTCTCGGGTGTTTGCGGGGGATTGCGCGGCGTCTGGATCGTGGGTTTGGCTGAAACTGGCTGCAGCCGTTGCGGGGTGGTTGCAGATGACAGAAAGGAGAACCCGAGGATGGTTCTTTTGAGGCTCGGGTGATGCTGGAGTCCTGGTAAAAAAGTCTGAGTTATTTGTTGTGCTGCATGGCCCTATCGCTGGCAAGCCAGCTCCCACAGGTTTTGATGTTGTGACGCAGGTCGCATTAACAACACTGCCCCCTGTGGGAGCTGGCTTGCCAGCGATGGGGCCAGGGCAGACCACATCAATCGCAGCTACTGCACCAACTGGTTGATCTCGATGATCGGCAACAACACCGCCATCACAATCACCAGCACTACCCCACCCATCACCACAATCATCAGCGGTTCGAGCAACGCGGTCATGCCCATCGCCCGCCGTTCGATATCGCGGGACAGGGTTTGCGCCGCACGTTCGAGCATCGGCGGCAGTGCGCCGGTTTTCTCGCCGCTGGCGATCAGGTGAATCAGCACCGGCGGAAACACGTTTTCCACCCGCAACGCCGCCGCCAGGTTCACCCCTTCACGCACCTTGGCCGTGGCGTCGCTGACGCTCAGGCTCAAGCGATCATTGGATAGCGTCTGCCTCGCCGCCTCCAGCGCCCGCAACAACGGCACCCCCGCACCACCGAGAATCGCCAGGGTCGAGGCGAATCTCGCAGTGTTCAGGCCCAACACGAAACGCCCGATCAGCGGCAATTTCAGCACCCGATGATGCCAACTCAAGCGCGCCGCCGGATTGCGCAGGTACAGGCGCCAGCTCCAGAATGCCCCCGCGATCAGCACCGCACACAACCAGCCCCATGCCCGAATGAAATCACTGGCGGTGAGCATCGCCAACGTCAGCCCCGGCAAGTCCTGCCGCGCCTGGGAAAACGCACTGACCACCTGCGGCACCACATAGCTGAGCAGGAAGATCACGATGCCGATCGACACCAGCCCGACCACACCGGGATAGATGAACGCGGTGAGAATCTTGCCGCGCAGGTTGTTGCGCTCCTCGATGTAATCCGCCAAACGCTCCATGACCTGCGCCAGATCACCAGATTCTTCCCCCGCAGCGATCAACGCGCGGTAGATCTCCGGAAAATCCCGTGGCCGTGCGGCCAATGACTCGGCCAGACGCATGCCGCTGCGCACGTCGGCGCGCACCGCGCTAAGGGTGTGGGCGATGTGTTTTTTCTCGGCCTGCTCCACTGTCGCGCTGAGCGCCGCCTCCAGCGGCAGGCTGGCACCGAGCAGGCTCGCCAGTTGCCGCGTCGCCCAGGCCAGGTCGTTGTCCGACATCCGCGCACTGAACAAGCCACTGCCGCCGCCATGCTGGGCGACGTTGCTTTCCTTATGCACCGACAACGCGGTCAATCCACGACTGCGCAACATGCCGAACGCCGCGCCCTGGCTGTCCGCCTCCAGGTGCCCGGATTCGATCTTGCCAGTGGCATCGGCAGCTTCAAAACGATAGCGATTCATCAGGCGTCCCGGGTCACACGAAGGATTTCTTCAGGGGCGGTGGCGCCGCTGCGAATCCAGCGCTCACCGTCCTCGCGCAGGCTGAACATCCCGGCCTTGGCCGCTGCCGCGCGCAAGGCCTGCTCCCCTGCCCCTTGATGAATCAGGGTGCGGATGTCGTCGTCGATGCAGAACAATTCGTGGATGCCGGTGCGGCCGCTGTAGCCGGTGTGGTTGCAGGCGGCGCAGCCCACTGGCCGCCACGTGCCCGTTGCCGCCGGGTCTTCCTGCTTGCACTGATTGCACAGCCGTCGCACCAAGCGTTGCGCCAGAACGCCGAGCATCGACGAGGCCAGCAGAAACGGCTCGACGCCCATGTCGATCAAGCGGTTGACCGCCGACACCGCGTCGTTGGTGTGCAGCGTCGCCAACACCAGATGCCCGGTGAGCGAGGCCTGCACGGCGATTTGCGCGGTTTCCAGGTCGCGGATTTCGCCGATCATGATGATGTCCGGGTCCTGACGCAGGATCGCCCGCAATGCCAGAGCGAAGGTCATGTCGATCTTGGCGTTGACCTGAATCTGGCTGATCCCCGGCAGGTCGTATTCCACCGGGTCTTCGACGGTGAGGATGTTGCTGGTGCTGGCATCGAGGCGTGCCAGCGCGGCGTAGAGGCTGGTGGTCTTGCCGCTGCCGGTGGGGCCGGTGACCAGCACGATGCCGTGGGGCTGGCGGATCAGGTGATCGAGTTTGGCCAGCACCTGCGCGTCCATGCCGAGGGTTTCCAGATGCAGGCGCCCGGCCTGTTTGTCGAGCAAGCGCATCACCACGCGCTCGCCATGCCCGGTGGGCACCGTGGAGACGCGAATATCAATCGGCCGCCCGGCCACCCGCAACGCGATACGGCCGTCCTGCGGCAAGCGTTTTTCGGCGATGTCGAGCTGGGCCATGATCTTGATCCGCGACACCAGCGCACCGTGCAATGCCTTGCGCGGCGAGACCACGTCGCGCAGGGTGCCATCGACCCGATAGCGCACCACCGAATGGGTTTCGAACGGTTCGATGTGAATGTCGCTGGCCACATCGCGCGCGGCTTGAGTGAGCAAGGCGTTGATCATGCGGATCACCGGCGCGCCGTCCTGAGTGTCGAGCAGGTCGGTGATTTCCGGCATGTCCTGCATCAGGCGGTCGAGATCCACTTCGTTTTCTGCTGCTCCAACGACCGCCGCCGCACTGCCGGTATCCGCGTAAGCCGTAGTGAGCAAGCCGTCGAGTTCATCGTCGCGCACGCGCCGGAGCGACGTTTCACCGAACTGCCGCCGCACCTCGCTGATCGACCAGCCCGGTGTCGATGGGCAAACGGTCAGCACGCCGTCGCACAACAGAATGCGCTGGGCCTTGGCCCAGGCGTAGGGCAATGCACTCATCTCTTGAGGCCCCCCAATTCCCCTGTGGCGAGGGAGCTTGCTCCCGCTCGGGGGCGAAGCCCCCGTAAATCCGGGATGCAGGGTGTATCTGGAAGAATGGAGTTGCAGGTTTTGGGTCTGCTGCGCAGCCCAGCGGGAGCAAGCTCCCTCGCCACAGGAATATCAACCAGACTCAGAGTGTGTTTCATAACGATGGCCCCGACTGAATCGGCACCGCTTTGATAGTCGCACGGGGGCCCGAAGTCGGAACCGGACTCGGCACCCCCTGCGCCGCCGTCGGCAACTGCGGCGCCTGCATGTCCGGCATCGCCCAGCTGCGTTCCGGTTGCAGGCCGCCCTGGGCGCGGCGCATGAAGTCGTAGCGGTTGAGGGTGATGCTGCGCCCCGCTTCGCTGTCGCGGATGATGTATGGGCGCAGGAACACCATCAGGTTGGTCTTGCTGATCGCCCGGCGTTCGTTGCGAAACAGCGCGCCGATTCCCGGCAACGTCCCCAGCCAAGGCACCGCTTCGTTGCTCTGGCTGTAGCCGTCCTGCAGCAAGCCGCCGAGGACCATGATCTGGCCGTCGTCGAGCAGGATGCTGGTGTCGATCGCGCGCTTGTTGGTGACGATCCCCGCCGCTCGCGCGCTGACCGAAGCACGTTCGTCGATGCTGCTGACTTCCTGATAGATATCGAGCTTGACCGTGCCGCCCTCGGAAATCTGCGGCCGCACATTCAGCTTCAAGCCCACCTCTTCACGGGTCACGGTCTGGAACGGATTGTTGCTGGTGCCCCCGCCGCCAGTGACGTAACTGCCGCTGACAAACGGAATGGTCTGGCCGACAAAAATGCTCGCCGCCTCGTTATCGAGGGTCAACAGGTTCGGCGTCGACAGCACGTTGGTGCCGCCCTTGCTCTTCAGCGCCCGGGCCAGCACTTTCAGGTCGAGAATCTTGCCGATGCCGGGGATATCGACGGTGCCGTTAACGTAGCCGATGTTCAAACCCTGCGGCAGCACATCAAGGCTGGTCTTGCCGTTGAGATTGATCCCCGAACCGCCAAGGTTCGCCCCGCCGATCACGCCGTTGCCGCCGAGATTGCCGGTCTGCCACTGCACGCCGAATTCGCTGGCATCATCCTCACCGACCTCGACGATCAGGCTCTCGATCACCACTTGCGCACGGCGCTGGTCGAGCAAATCGATGACCTCGCGCAGGTTGCGATACAACGGTTCCGGCGCGGAAATCAGCAAAGTGTTGGTGGTGGCGTCGGCCTGGATCGTCACCCCACCAGCGCTGAACGCGACATTCTGCTCGCTGGCCTGATTGCCGCCGCTGCTGGTCGAACTGCTGCCCTGCGCGTAACTGCCGCCATTGCTGCCAGTGCTCGACGTGGTCGAGGTGTTACCACTGGTTTGCGTGCCGCTCTGCGCACCCGAACCGCCATTGTTGTTGCCGTTGCTGCCCATGGCACTGAGCACCGAGCGCGCACTGTCGCTGGTGCCGCTGTCGCTCTCGCCAGTCAGCAGCCCGCGCAAGGCCTGCGCCAGTTTCGCCGCTTGCGCGTTACGCAAATAAACCACGTGCAGGTTGCTCGGATTGCTCTGTGCGTTGTCGAGTTTGTAGATCAGGTTGCGCGCCAGCTCCGTGCGCTCGGGGCTGCCGGCGCGGATGATGATGGTGTTGGAACGCGGGTCGCCGATCACTGCGATTTTCTGCGTCGGATCGTTGCCCGGCGCGTCGAGCAGATCGGCGACCATCGGCGCGATGTCGGCGGCGATGCCGTTCTGGATCTGCACCACATCGGTGTCGATCGCGCTCGGGGTGTCGATGGTCTGGATCAACTGGGCAACGCGCGTGAGGTTCTCGGCGTAATCGGTGACGACGATGGTGTTGTTGCCGGGGTAGGCATTGATCGGGTTGTTCGGCGAGACGATCGGACGCAGCACCGGAATCAGGTTTACCGCGTTCTCGTATTGCAGGCGAAAGGTGCGGGTGAGCATGCCGTTACCGGCCGGTTTGTCCGGGCTGTAGATCGGCCCGCCGAGCAGTTTCGCGTCGGCTTCCGGCACCACCTGGGCGACGCCGCCGACATCGACCACGCTGAAACCCTGCATGCGCAACGCCGCGAGCAGCATGTCGTAAGCCTGGCGCGCCGGCACCTGCCCTTCCGAGACCAGCGTCAGGCTGCCCTTGACCCGAGGATCGACCAGAAACTGCTGGCCAGTGGAACGCGACAACGCGCGCACCACCGCCTGAATATCGGCATCGACAAAATTCAGCGTCACCGGCTGATCGCCCAGCGGATTGCTCGGCAGTGTGCTGCCGCGCGGGGCGCCGCCACTGCGCGCGCGTTCGGTGATGTTGTGCATCTGCCGGGGTTGCGGCGCGGTTTGAGCCTGGGCGCGTTGCCGATCGAGCAGCGCATCACCGCTGCGCTGGGTGTTGGCCAGTGGCCGACCCAGTTCGCTGTCCACCAGCAACGGCGGCTGATTCGGCGGCGTGGTGGTGTTGCTGCACGCGCTCAACGCCATCAGCAGCATCGGCAACGCCAGACGTGCCGGTTTGGATCCTGACCCCTTCATGAAGCTTCCTTAGCGCCCAGCGCCTGATCCATGCGAACGGTGCCTGACAATGTGCCGGCAGTGACTTCGGTCGAAGCGTTGTCGGCGCGTTGCAGACGGGCCTCGACCACTTGCAGAGAAAGTTGTGCAGGGGTGCTCAACAGCCAGTCGAGCACGGCATCGGCCGGCGCCGCGTCGAACGTCAGCTGCCAAGCGCCGGCCTCTCCGGCTTGCAATTGGTAATGCCCGGCCAAGCCGCTGGCCTGCAGCGTCTGTTCAAGCGACTGCGCGAGACTTTGCCCTTGCGGGCGTACGCTGACCTCGCGCAACAACACTTCGAGGGCTTCGGTCTGCGCGCGCAACTTCGGCGTTTCGCTTTGCCAGTAAGTGATTTTTTTCAGCGGCGGCTGGATCAGCGCGACCCACACCAACAGCGCCAGCAGCACCACCGCCATGCCGCCGACCATGCGTTTCTCGCGCAGGGCCAACGCTTGCCAACGCGCCTGAAGTTGCGCGCTGAAACGCTGCCAGCGAGCGCGGTACACCGCGAGCGATGCCTTATTCATCTTCTGCTCCGCTGTCGTCAGCGCTGTCATCTGGAGTGCTGACTTCGTCGCTCGGGCGCAGCAGCCAGCCTTCATCGTCAGCCGTCGCACTGATCCCGACCTGAGCCAATGCGGCTTGCCAATCCTTGTCCTTGTCATTGGCGCTGCGCCGGGCGTCGGCCAGCAGACTCAACTGCAAGCTGCCGTCGACAAACGTCAGGCGCTCGACCGTGCCGGCCATGAATGGCATGCCACTGCCGGCCTGCAACACCAGCCGATTGAACGGCTGCGCCGGATCCTCCGCCGCGCCCTTCTGCCGCGCCGCCAATTGCTGACGCGCCTGCTGCAGTGGATTGAGGATCACCGGCAACTCGGGAAAGGCCTGCTTCACCCGCAGCGCCATCTGCGCCTTGAGCTGCTGGCCCTGACTGGCTTCGCGGGCGGCATACAGGTTCAGGCCGATGACCCACACCGCCACCGCCAAGGCGCAAAGCCCCAGCGCCCGGCCCCACCCGCGATGCTCGCTGCGCTGCTGTTGCACCGCACCCTGCAGACCCCAACCGGGCAATGGCCCGGTCCAGCGTTGCGCCTCGGCCATCGGCAATTGCGCATCCGGCGGTGGCGCCGAGCCGATCCAGTGCAATGGCGTACCGCAACTCAGCAGCCAATCGCCAATCTCGTCGTCGAACAGCGGCTGCACCCGCGCCACCTGCACGCTTTCGCGCAGCAACAAATGGCCGTCCTGCCGACAAGCCACCGTGCCCGGCAGCACCGGCAAGCTGTACGCCGCCGGATACAAGCCGCGCAGATTCAGCCCGGCCTGCTTCAGCAGTTGCCCCAGATGCTGCAAGCGTTGACGCGGCGCCCAGGCAATCTGCACCTGCCCCGCTTCATCCCGCGAACTGTGAGCGATGTGCATGTCATTGCAGTCGCCGAGCATCAAGGCCTGCGCCGCGCATTGCACCGCCGCTGCGGTCTTGTTGGCCGGCAATGGCGGCAGGTCGATGCTCGCCAGCAGGCTATCCGCCGGATGCAGAAAAACGCTGAGCGGTGGCTGCTTCGCTAACTGCCCCAATTGGCTAAAGGTCTGACGCTGTTCACGAATAACCTGCCCCTGACGGTCCAGCCACGCGCAATCCATCTCACTGTCGAGGCTTAACTGCGCCATTGGCGGCAAACTCACACGCAACTGACTCATACGCCCACCCGCGACCAGATCACCTGTGGCAGACGATCCTCGCTGCGATGCAACAACGCATCGAGACTGACCCGCCGCTGATCACGCCGCGCCTCGCCACGCAGGCGAAACCAGTCACTGGTGATGCCGACCTTGACGCTGGTCAGCTCCAGATTCGGCATGCGCAAGCGGTTGACGAAATCGCCCCGGTTGATGAACCAGCGCCCGGCATCGCGCTCATTGATCAGCGCCTGCGCCCGCTCCAGCGACAACCCCGGCACATACGCGGCCAGCACCGGCGCAGTGGCGGTATTGCCATTGAGCCAGGTGGTCGCCGGAATCACCGTCAGGTACGGTGCCAGTTTGCCGATGACCGCCTCATTCACGCCCTCGACGCTGCGCAAATCATCGACACTGCGCAGCATCGGCAACTTCGGATTCTGCGGTTTACGCGAAGCATTCGGCGACGTGGCGCGGCCACTGTCAAAGGCGTTTTTGCTCGCGGTGTTTTCGGCAATCTGCGGGTTCAACAGATACGGATAAGAGCCGATCACCCGCTGACTGATGCGCTGACTCAACCCGGCGCTGATGCCGATCAACGCGCACAGCCGCTGAAACGCCTGCACCTGCGCCTCATCGACACGCTCGTTGGCCACCAGATTGCGCAGGTTGAACTTGCCCTGCTCATCCTCCAGCCGTCCCTCGAAACCTTGCGCATTCAAGCGCTGCGCCCACGGCTGATCGAGCCGGGTCAGCGGATCACGCTGCCGCGCATCCCAGAGCAATTGCCGGCTGATCTCCAGCCCGCCGTGCAACACCCAGCGCCCCTGCACCCGCTGCTGATCCGCCTCCAGCGCGCGGGTCGAAACGCTCTGCCGGGTCAACATCCCCGCCGCAATCACCGCGACCACCGCCGCGATCAACAGCGCACTGATGATCGCCATCCCCTGCTGGTTCGATTGGCTGTTCATCACCGGCCTTACAGCTGCCAGGAACCGATATCGGCATTCACGCCGTCGCCGTCAGGCTGACCGTCGGCACCGAGGGAAAAGATATCGATCTCGCCATTCGCGCCGGGGTTGAGGTACTGATAAGGACGACCCCAAGGGTCATTCGGCAAACGCTCCAGGTACGAACGCCAGTTGCTGTTCTTCGCGTCCGCCGGCCGCTCCACCAGCACTTTCAGACCCTGCGTCATGCTCGGATAAGTGCCGTGATCGAGGCGATACAACTTCAGCGCCTGCATCAAACCGCCAATATCCTGCTTCGCCGCCGTGGCCCGCGCCTGATCCGGCCGATCCAGCACCTTGGGCACCACCATCGCCGCCAGAATCCCGAGAATCACCACCACCACCATGATCTCGATCAGGGTAAAACCCTGCTGCCCACGGGGCATCCGGCTCGGTCGTCCGGGCTGTTTGAACTGCGCGATATCCATCTCGACATTCCCTTGGCTTGATTCGATTCGACGCGCAGTGTTGCAAGAAGATATGTCAGGGATGTTGAAAATCCTCGGGAGTTTTCGTCGTCAAGCCGTCAAGGACGGGGGTTAGCGTCAAGGGCTGCCCGACCGCCCGAGCCCCCGATGCGCACCCCCTCGCCGCAAGCCGGATTCACCCTGATTGAAGTACTCGTCGCGCTGGCGATCATCGCTGTGGCCATGTCCGCCGCTGTTCGTGTGGCGGGATTGATGACCCAGAGCAGCGGGGTTTTGCGGGATCGCTCGATTGCGATGATTGCGGCGCAGAGTCGGATGGCGGAATTGCGGTTGGAAGGGAGATTGCCGATGGGGGTTAAGGCGATGGAGTGTGATCAAGGGAGGTTGTTGTTGCGGTGTGAGCAGGTTATCTCCGCAGCGGAAAACGGCCGTTTGCTCAAGGTTGGTGTGCAAGTCTTTGATCGCAGCCAGGAGGCGCCGGCGTTGGCGAGGCTGGAGACGTTGCTCATTCCTCAGGAAAGACTCCCACAGTAAAAACGCTCCCAAGCAGAGGAAAACGGTCTCGGATCATCAGGTGCCTGAGATCTATGAGCGACGCAAATCCCTGTGGGAGCGAGCTTGCTCGCGAAGGCGCCAGAATTGACACCAGCTTAATCAGCAGGTGATCCCGAGGTCTGCTTCACCGGCAATTGCAAATTATCCAACGCCCGATTCACCGCCAACTCCCCGAGCATGATCAACTGCGCAATCCCCAACAACGTCCGACGCTGCGAAGCCGGCAACAGACTGGCGACGTTCTGGGCAATGGTTTGGGCCGAAGCGAGAGTTTCACTGGCATCAATCAGCAGTTCTTCGTTTTTATTGTCCGCAGTCACGGCATACATTCCGCGGGTTCTACGTGGGGGCGGCGTAGAGCCGGGCGGACAGAGGTAATGGTCGAGCGCACGGTCGGCGGCTTCGTGGAGTTTTCTGGAATCGATGGATTCGTAGGGCGAAAACGAGTCGGTTTCGGGCGGGTTGGGAGTTGGTTTGATCATGGTGAAGCTCCATTTTTATACCTGGTGGAACCACCAATACCTGTCGCTAAACAAGTAAGGGTGGCAGCTGTACGCGGGTTAGCGAACCGAGAGGTATAAGACCCGGCAGACCCGAAGGTCTCCCACGCACAGCCACCATATCGTCATCGCAAATGTATGCGACAAACTGGAGCGTCGTTGAACTTATACCTGGTCAGGTCGCTAAACCCGGTCGCTGGGTTGCCAGCGACACGTAGACGATAAAGACCAGGTACAAAGCGCACAAGCCGGCGGATTCTGGCGTAGCTGTAGGCAACGGCGCAAGGGTGTGTAGCCTGAGAGAGTGTTTGGAGATGTCTTTTTAAACGTTGGCGTTTATCGAAACCTTACAGCGGCACCTCCATGAGGTGGGGAGGCCGGCCAGATGATTCTCAGATTTATTTTCTGGACATAAATCAGTTCCCTTTTTCCACCCACATCTTGCTTATTAAGAGGTAAAAGTGTTTCCACATCAAATAGATGGAGCTACGGAAAACTCTCGTACGAGATGACCTTGATTGAGTTCCGCTATGCAAAAAATAGCCTTGGTGATCTTCGCGATAGCGAACCTCGGCATGACGCGAGGCCGTTCATGAGGCTTATTGGCACCTGCAATTGAGATAAAGGAACTGAAATTTAGAGGAACGGTAGTTGACGCCGGGCAATCCCGAGGCAATGCTGGCCATTAGCCAATCGCATGAAGCTGAAGGGACTCTAGATGAACGAAATTGCAACTATATCTGAAGAAGCCGAAGAGCTAGATCAGACCCAATCAGTTATTACCAAAGACTTTGAGGTTGAGAAGCAACGCGTGTTATCTGCAATATCTGGCAATAGCCCTAAACGCTTGGTAGATCGAGTTGCTTGGATTCTGAATCACTACACCAACGCCCGCGACTCAGATATCGCTTGCCAGCTACACTACTGGAGAACATTCCAGGGAGATCTTTATAGCGGTGGAAACATTCTGCAGGAAAACTACCCTAAACTCGAACGCTTAAACAATGTCACCCGAGCGCGGGCAAGAGTGCAGAATGACCTTAAAATGTTCATTGCATCCCCTGAGGTTAGAAAACGCAGAGGAAAACTGGAAGAGGAAGAGAAACAGCGAGCTCTTGATGAGCGCCCCACCTTTCCAATATATTGCATATATGCGGACGAAAGTGGAAAGACGAGCAAATATCTATTGGTCGGTAGCGTTTGGGTGTTACGGAGTTACGAAACAATAAAAATAACCAATGCCATCATCCAAAAGAAACAATCCATGGGCTTTAGAGGCGAGATGCATTTCAAAGATATAAACAAGGGCAACTTAGGTGTCTACTTGGAGCTTTTGAATGCCATAATTGAAAACTCATCTTCAATCTCATTCAAGGGTATTGGCGTCCTCAGGAGTGGCCTAACAAACCTCGACGACACATTAAACAAGCTCTTCTATCACATGGTCATCCAGGGTATTAAGGAGGAAGATAGATCAGGACGAGCAGTACTTCCGAGAAATCTACAATTTCGCAAAGATTCCGAAGAAGAGTCTAAAGATAGGCTGTCAATGATGGAGATTGAGCTGCAGCTAAAGAATGCGGCAAAATCTATTTTTAACGACCGCCTGTATGTTGACGTAGTTGAGGCTGAGAACTCTGAAAGATCCCCGCTTATGCAGATTGCGGATCTTTTTGTAAGCTCAATTTCGCGACATTTAAATAAAGGTGAAGGCGCCGAGGGGCCAAAGGACATCTTTGCAAAAAAATTCCTTCAATCATTTGGTGTGAATACAGACTCCCAAGAGCTTGATGGCTTTAGCGATTGCGTCCGTTTCTCCCAGCCTAAGGATCAACGGTAATAATAAGTTAATTCATAGAGCGCTACGGAGCGGCCTACGATTAACTCAGGTGTCAGCGTCCACTCAGAGCTCGCATCGGGGCGTAAGTGAGTGGTAGACGCCATTACAGGTTGCCAGCACAGAACTCTTGGCGCATTGTAATTTGCGATAGATCATTTCGGAGCGGCTTAAATCAGCAGCCCAGGAGTAGATGGCAACTATCGTTCAAAAGCTTGCACCAATGGTAATCTAAAAGCACAGAGCATTTATCCAGCCCGTGGATTTATAAAGTCTCTTTACAGTTGTTTATAGGCTCTATTGCGCTATTTTTAGATTTTTTAACTCAAATTTTTAATTCAAGCCTCTACTAGATGACCTAATGCTTTCATTCGTAATCGAATCGCTGTCAAAGACACCTTAAAATACCTACTCAGCGCCGTCGCGACCATCCAGAAGTTATTAACATTGTCACGCTGTCCATCCAGATACAAAACGCCATGCCCCCGGTTTCGAATTCCATGGTGTTTAATCAAAAGCCCTAGTGCCATGTTGAATTCATCCCGGGGCATAAGCAGACATGAGGCAAAAGTATTTGCCTGCCACTCAAGTCGCTCCACTTCCCCCTTTGGAATATTGATGGACTGGCTTTCATCAATATCTCGAGCCTGAATGCTCTCGCGAGTCATATATCTTCCATGTTCAAGAAAGTAGTGCCCCAGCTCATGAGCTAGCGTAAACCTCGCCAAGTGTGATTGTTCGTCGGCGGTGAAAATTTTTATTTCAACAGGCCTGAAGGTAATGCTACCCAGAGCTGAGCAATTCTCCGCAAGAAAGCGTACAACCAAACCATTGGTATTTCTCTCGTGTACAACAATCTTATTCAAATCTACATCGCCCTTGATATAGGAGATCGACTTCAATACACGATCAGCCAAGTCTTCAAGGTTGTTTTTTGAGATAAATGCAACGCGCGGCTTGGCTGTAGGTACAAGTGGATGGATTAAACTCAGTTCATTTTCACTAAAGGCAGCTTCAAAACTGAGCCCTTTCCAAATACCTTCCCACCCATCCGTGTAACCAGAAGGAGTCACCGCGTAGGCACTGTAAATAGTGGGTCTAAAGTCTGGATGTGTCAGAGCGTATTCAATTTCCGCTCGCTTACGCGAGTTTGCGCTTTGAGCTCCTGTCAGCAGCGCACGAGGAAGCTCCCACCGAAACTCAGATTGGTCAAAATATCGCAGAAGACCGAAGCCTTTATTTCGCGCTATGTTGAACGTACCAGACTGAAACGCGCTCATGGAGGCGAAAATTCCTTTGACGTTGAAGCCGGCAACCTGACTGACCTTGGAGCTGAATTCTTCAATGTCACATACGGGAACAGACCCGCTGTAGTTTTTACACTCGATTATTACGATCATCGAAGGTTTCTCGAAACCCGGCAGGAACACCTCGATCGCAATATCAAAGATGATGAAATCTTCTCGATCGCGCGAGTAATAGCCTTTTTTTCTGTAAATCTGACAGTGCTCAGGTCGACAGAAGAAGCGGCCCTCTTGGATCTCACGAGACAGGAACTGGAAAACCTGCTCTTCAAACTTGTCGCCCTTGGCGTAAGTGCTTAGCTTTTCACTTTCCATATTTACTTAAAATGTCGCTGATTGAACTCTGAGAATAACCGATGGCGCAGGCGAATTTTCTTTCCGCACTACTGTTTTTTCACAGTGCATTTTTGAGGGGGCTCGTGAGCGCTTGCCTAGTAACCCAAGTGAAGTACGAGCAGGGCTATAGAGGTTTTTTTTGGCAGTGAGCTGCTCATTGGAAGAGTCAGCTTTTAGCCGTTTTCTGCCCTCCACGAATGGCGCAAATCGGTCAAGAGCACTCATACGATATTTACGATCCTAGCGATTCGTTGAGTCAATTTGAGAACTTCTACCGATAGAAGGCGATACTCATCCGTAACTTGTTCCTGACTCTTGTTGGCTAGGAAAAAAAGTTTATCGGCCGACTCGCAGATTGCACGGGGCAGATCGGCGGCGGGATCAATTCCATTGACACGAACCCAACGGTCAATTGCGCCACTAGAGAGACCATAAAGCTCCTCCTTCCAGATCCCGCGATTAACAAGATTAAGAATTACGCGCTGAGCGTCAATTCGATTGTTGAATTCAATCATGGCGACTGCTGGCTCCGTAACGCTTCCATCCAGCGTGGAACGATGGCGACTGCGTTGATAGCAGCGACGACTTCTTCATGCGTGATGTTTTCTCCATAACCTCGTGTCGATAGTAATCGCGCGCGTGTCAGGATGGAGAATGCTTGGGGGTCGATATCGAGGCTTGGCAGCACCATCAGAGGAGACTTCCTCGAGAAGATGGGTTGTCCGAGGGAAAGCGAATGACAGGTTGCGAAATTTCGGATGGCCAAGAATATGCAGGATAGGTGAAAGGTCGCACTGTTCGAAGACTGCCTCAATTCTTGGTAAGAGCGGTTGAAAAGCTTTTGGAATTTAGTGCAGTCTCGGACATCCGCGATGTAACGCGCCGGCTTCCCTAGGTCGTTCAGAAAGTCCGTGCCATCCGGGGAGAAAAGTAACCTCGACTCTAGATGCAGGTGCCAGGCAAACGGATTGCCTTCTTTCCACAAAGCCTGAATTCGCTCATATCGATACACGGAGTATTTTTCGTGATCAATCTGCTCTGCTGGGCCGCCGACGCAGGCCAGTAGATCGACATCTGATCCTAGGTCAATTTCCCCCCGGCAGATGGAGCCGAAGGCGTATATGTGCATGTTCATCGCCGACCAAACCTTTTAACAAGAATAGCAGTGAGAAATGCGAATCCAACCAGACGCGTAGCAGCAATAATCGATGAGAACCAAATTGGGTAGGCGTGCGGGGTGGCTATGCCGAAGAACACTCCAGGAGAGGCCGCGAGGCTAGTGAGATAAGCAGTCAGATCCCAAGGATTGCCGAAGTGATAAGTATCATAGAAAGCTATTAGGAGATGAACTACTACGATCGCCCGCAGCAGCTTAAGCGTATTCTCGCCATTGCCCCAGATGGCATCTAGCACTCTGAACTCAAACCATTTGATGAACTGTGGCACCTTTTTCCAACCCGGATACTTATCCCGGTAATATGTCTCTCTTGATGACCAAGATTTTTTCAGATAGCTCGATGTAGCTTCCAACTCGTGTGAAATCGCTCTGTTGACAGCTTTGGCATCGCCGATTTGCTGAAAATTCATTCGAAGCGATCTGGCAAACCGCATTTTCAGGTTTTCCTCACGCGGTGCCTCCCGCTCAAGGATGTCGTCGTCGATTTGGCAACGCTCGAAGACCGCATACTCAAACTTGCATCCGGAGAATGCGGACTGATGGAAATTACAGCCAACGAACCGGCAGCCGGTGAAGTCGCAGGAATCGAAATTACAGTTATTGAAGTAACAAGCGTCGAAAACGCTATGCTGGAAAGAGACCTTCCGAAGCGTCTGTTTCTTGGCGTTTAGCCTGACATACACCTTGAACGCATAGTCTTTAGGCTCGTTCTCTACATTCCTGCTGACGTAAAGATCAGTGATGACTTCCCGGTTACCTGGCAGCAGTGCCTCACGAGGCTTTCTCTGCACGATACTGGTAACCCCGTCCGTCCTTAGTGCCTCGACGCTTGCGTTCTCTGAGGGTGGGTTCTCGTCCATCATGTTCAGCTTATGCTGCCCTTATCGCTCTATTGTTGGAATGCATAGTGGCCTAAATAGCCGGTGTTTCAAAGCTCCATGGAAGTCCTGCAATTATCAACATTCGCGGGCAGAAAAATTCCGGATGACGCGGCTTTCAGGAGCAACAGCCCTATTGCGTGCTCGTGATTTTCGATGGGTTGCTTTGGGTCAACTGTGGCCCGCCGCGTATCCAGGCTGTTGCGAATCAAGTATTGCGGTGTCGTAGCAAGATACACCGCTCCCTGGGCTTCCCGAAACAAAGGGGACTGATTTATTTTTTGGAAATGAATTAGTCCCCTTTTTAGTCTTTTTATTCCTATTTTTAGCAGCTATTACAAAATACTTTGCTGCTCCTTCGCAACTTGATTATTGAACACTAAAACCAAATAATCATAACCTGGATCACCAGCGAGATAATAAAAACTTTCACTCCCTACGGCAGCCAAAAAAAACATTCCTTTAACCTGATCAACATCTACGCACACCGGAAACTGACCCTTATAAGTAACTGTTATTCTCTCAGCCCAACCGTAGAATTTTCTAAGCTCCCTCTCCAGACTACCAGTATCATGAGATGGAAATGGACGTATTATTTTTTCTTTATCCGCCGTAATAATTTCCGCATCAAAAAACAAACCATGCGTTGCCATACCGACTCCCTCAAGATAACTCTTCGACAATTCAAAATTACGAGTTTGTACCAGAAAAAACTTGACACCTTAATAGCTTAGCACCTTTCAAGCTCATTCATTTCGTGCACAACAACGAAGCTCGAAACTAATTATTATAATCGCTCAAATTCAACACTATAATAATCCATATTTCTAGCGGCTTTCCAGACATCAAAATATCCGGTAGAGCACGCATGCTTGCCTTAAAAGGATCGTTCAATACGCTCAGTTGCGAAAGACGTACAAATCCCTCTTCAAAAAAATCACGAGGCTCGTTCATGTATTTAAAGAGCTGTTTCAACGACACCTCTACTTAGCATCTCATAGAACACTTTAAACACTTATACTGCCAAACACCTTGAAATGCTTTTATAACTTTTATAACTTTTATCAAATTAAATCAGGTAACAAAGATAACAAAGGGCACCAACAAAGAGGACTGAATTGTTTCTTGCGGACAATTCAGCCCCCTTTTTCTTTTTTCTGATACAAATTTTTCAGATGGATTGGCGTTATTTTTCTTGTGTGAGCTCATGGATTGACATCTTTGTTTAGCTCCCATCTGCGAGATGTTGTGCCGGTTAGTTTTCGGCTTAAAACTTTTTTCTCCAGTTCAAGCTTTTTCAAAATTGTGAAGGCATATGAGGGGTTCATATTTAGAGTTTGACTAAGCTGCATAGTTGTGGCCGGACTATCTTGAAGGAAGTCTATAATCTGATCGCTTCGCGAGAGCGATGCGGCTTCGTTGATAGTGTTTACGACGGTTGTTTTCGCCTTTTCTATTTCTTCTCTGGAAAGTACTCTGCCTTTTTTATTGAGCTCCGCAAAAATCTCTTCGATTTTTAACGAGACAGTTTCTTTCATTTTGTTAGCTTCAAGATAGTGATTTTGGTCTTCAAAATCACTTGGAGCATACAGTACGGTATTCTTGTAGTAGAGGACGAAAAAAAACAAGGCCACTATTCCCGACGGAAAGGCTATTACAAAATAAACAAAAATTTTTTGTATTTCCAGTGGCAGCTTTACTAGTGCAACACATGCGAGTGTTTCGGCCAAGCCTGCGAAAATAGCGATGATTGTAAGTGGGTTGGTGACTTTCATAAGAGCCCGGCCTCGAAGGGGTTGTTAAAAAGCAGGATGATGCTCTTTCAAGACGGTATCAATATCCGCTTCTACCGGAGCAGTCGCTTACTATAGCCAGCAAGAAAAACCGAATCATATCAAGATAGAGCCTTGAATTAATCTTTTTAAAAAACTCATAGTAAAGGCTGGTCATTTTTCTCAAAAATCATCTTTTGAAGTGCAGATATTTGCGACGTAAAAGCCTCATTGCGGGAACGAATAATATCGTTTAAATAGATGATTTCATCTCGATATTGTTTGCGGGAACTTTCAGCATAGCTAGCTGTTAGATTGCTCGACGCATCATTCAATACGTTTTGCAGGGGCTCCATATCTTTTTTATGCATTTCTTGCAAAGATTTTATCTGTTCCATGACGATGGCAGTTGTACTTTTCTTAGCATTCGCAGCCTCAAGTTCCTTTGAGGCCCACAAGTAACCTACTCCTCCGCCGCCAATAGAAATGACGACAAAAATAGCTATCAAAATAACGGCTTGCGAAAATGACCATCTACTATCCTTTACGACAATCCGATAGCTGAGATAAATAACAAGTCCTAAAAGACCTAGATAACCAAACTGTAGAAAGCCAGACATCCAATTCAATCCCTTTGAGCGGCGCTCAAGCGCAGTGATATACCATGCTGGAGGGCCTAGATTTGAGCCGTGTAACATTACCAGAGAAAATGTAGTGGCGCATTGACCTCATGCACAATGTAAAGCAGCAGTGTTTACTAGTCGTCCTATAAGCGTGCTAACGACTCCTTTTGGCCGAAAGCGGACAGCCGCGACATGCTTCTTCTGGTTGGTCCAAAAGCAACCAAACTCATCCCCGTCGATCCAGTACCCCGGCACTCGACTGAAACGCCAAAATAACTGCCACCGCCCAATTCACGGCCTAACCAACCTAGGCATCTCCACCCCCTCCCCCAACCTCTCCCCCCCCAACCTCACCCTCTCCCCCCCCTGCTCAATCACCACCCCATCCCCCTCCACCGCCACCAACTTCACCCCAGGCCCCACCCTCTCCCCCTGCAAAAAACTCCGCGGCGGGCCATCGTTCAAACTCAAAATCGCCACCGCCCCGCGACTCCCCGCCATCACCCCGCTCACCTTGATGTCCACCGGCGCCGTCTGGTTGGAAAACCACTGCAGCGCCGGGCTATCACTGCGTGCCGCGAGCATTTGCGGGGGGGCTGGTGGGGTGTGGGATTCGGCGGAGGTCAGGAGTAGCGACGACCAGGTCGCGACGCCGACCAGGGCGGCGAGCAGTGCGAGGGCCTGGACGGTTTGCGGGGGGGAAATGCGGGTGGTGAGCATCATGGGCTGAATCTCCTTTTAGTCCCTGCTGACAGGCTACGCGGCAATTCTCACGGTTTTATTTCACACGTCTTACATGTTGGCCGTGCAGGATGTTTTTTTGGACGGGGCAGGATGCAACGGAGTGCGCAACCGATGAATGTGGGCAAGCAACAGGGTTTTACGCTGATCGAGCTGATGGTGGTGCTGGTGATCATCGGGATCGCGAGTGCGGCGATCAGTCTGAGTATCAAGCCGGATCCGCTGCAGTTGCTGCGCAAGGACGCTGAGCGTGTGGCGCAGTTGCTGCAGGTGGCGCAGGCGGAGGCGCGTGCGGATGGTCGGCCGATTGTTTGGGTGAGTGATGGCAAGGGCTTTCGGTTCAGTCGGCGCAGTGACAGTGGTCGGGGGTTCGAGCATTTCCAGGATGACCCGCAGTTGCGGCCGCGCACCTGGCAGAGCCCGAAGCTGGAGGTGCGGGTAGAGCCGAAGCAGAAGGTGGTGCTCAACGCCGAGTGGATCAATCCGCCGCTGCAATTGACCCTGTCTGATGGGCTGAATCGGCTGAGTGTGCTGCGTGATGCCAGTGGCAGGATCAGTGTGCAATGAACGATCAACGGGGCTTTACGCTGATCGAGGTGATGGTCGCGATTCTGCTGATGGCGGTGGTCAGTCTGATTGCCTGGCGCGGGCTGGACAGTGTGACGCGGGCGGACAGTCATTTGCAGGCGAGCAGTGAGCAGAGTGACGGTTTGTTGCGGGCGTTGAATCAGTTGCAGCGTGATGTGGAGATGCGCGCTGGGGTTGAATTGACCGAGCCGAAGAAGGCTGGCGTGGACGATGAACCGCCGAGTGCGCCGCCTGCGCTGACGGTGCGAAGCAGTGACAGCAAAGGGTTTCGGCTGGACATTATTCGCCGTGCGGCGGATCAGCCGGGGGCGTTGCAGCGGGTGCGTTGGTGGGTCAAGGGGGATACGTTATATCGGGCGGTGGCTGAGGCGCGCAGTCGGTATCCGTTACCGGCGCCTGGAAATGGAGTAGCGGTGTTGCAGGGGGTGAGTGATGTGCAGGTGCGGGTTTGGGAGGTGGATAAGGGATGGCGGCAGTTGAGTGGGAATCGGCGGGAGGATCCGTTGGGGTTGGAGGTTCGGTTGACGCGGGAGACGGCGCAGGGGGTGGAGCGGTATCGGCAGGTGATGGGGCCGTTGGAGTGAGGCATGCGGGTTATGCCGATATCTCTGCGTATCGGAGATTTTTGTAGGAGCTGCCGGAGGCTGCGATCTTTTGATTTTGATTTTGTAAAAACAAGATCAAAAGATCGCAGCCTTCGGCAGCTCCTACATGGGATTGGGGGCAGTCAGTTGGGGATTGGTTGGTTGTGAGATCGTCTTCGCGAGCAGGCTCGCTCCCACAGTTGGATTGGGTTTGGTCAGTTGGAGGGGGGTTGGCTGTTAGGGCGTCATCGCTGGCAAGCCAGCTCCCACAGGGGGTGGTGGGGTTGGAGGGATTGGGGTTAGCTGAGGACGACGACGCCGCCGGGCAGTTCAGTGCATTTGACGCCGTAGGCGTCGCGGATCAGCAGGGCGACGCCGGCGAGTTGGTCGAGGCTGAAGCGGGCCTGGACGCGGCGTTGGCCGAGTTCGCGGTTGAGCAGTAGCAGCATGCCTGGGCGGTAGCGGTTGATCTCGTCGATCATCTGGCTCAGGGTTGCGCCGTTGAATACCAGCACCTGTTGGCGCCAGTTCATTACTGCTGCGGTGTCGACGCTTTGCACTGCGCCCACTTGCTGCGCGTCGTAGGTCAGTTGTTCACCGGGCTGCAGGCGCAGGCTGTGGCCATCGACATTGACGTCCACCGAACCATCAAGGCATGTCACGCACACTTGCTGATCGGTGTTGCGCAGGTTGAACCGCGCCTGACTCGCCCGCAACCACCCTCCTCCAGCCTGCATCGCCAGCGGCAGCCGCGCGGTCTGCACTTCAACCTCGCCGCTGACCAGTTCGAACCCCTGCACACCGTCGTCGCCGGCGCGCTGGTTGATGCGGGTCTGGGTGTTGAGTTCCAGGCGCACGCCGTCGGCCGGTTCGAAGCGTTTCTGCTGGCCGACTTCTGTAATGTAATCCGCACCGAGCCCTTCAAAGCCACCCGGAATCGTGCCGCGCACCAGCAGGAACGCCGCCGATGCCGCGATGGCGCCACCGAGAAACGCCCGCCGACCGAAGCGCCGAGGCGACTGCAGCCTTTCAGCGGCAGGCTGCAGGTTGTGCCACAACACCTTGGCCTGCTCGAAAGCCTGGGCATGTTCGGCGCTCTGCGCGCACCACTGGCGCAAGGCGCGGGCGTCGGCCACGGTGGCGCGGCCGGAGGTCAGCAGGACCAACCAGTCGTGGGCTTCGCTGTGCAGATTGTCGGCCGCCGATGGCTTGGCAGGTGTCAGTCGAAAGATGTTCAAACGCGCAGATTCTCAACGAAATGATCGGGCACTATTCAGAAGACGGTTTTCCGGCCCCGCGACCGAACCGCTGAAACACTTTTCTTTCCAGTTTCGCGGCGCAGAAGCCCAACGCGGCTTTGATTTCCTTCTCGACCATGCGCGTGGAGATGCCGAAGCGCTGGGAGATTTCCAGGTGCGGCGCCTCCTCCAGTCGCGCCGCGATGAAGATTCGGCGACGCCGCGCGGGCAGCTCGTAAAGGGCGCTGAGCAGCGACTGGATTTCCTTCTGCCCACCGACCACTCGCGCCGGGTCCAGCGCCTCGTCGCCGACTTGCAACAGCTCTTCGACTTCCTCGCCGGTGAGCAGGCGCGCATCGGCCTGACGGCGGTCGGCGGCGATGTTCAGGGCCATGCGATAGAGGTAAGCGTTGGGTCGCAGCAGGTTGGGCGGCGTTTCCATGCGGTCGACCCGCAGGTAGGTTTCGTGCAACACGTCGTTGGCCAGATCTTCCGAGCCGAGACGGCGTCGCAAGCGCACCCGAAAGTCCTCGTAGGACGTCAGGAACAGCTGGACCATCGAACCTTGTCCGGTGTCTTTCATCCCCCGGAAACTCCTTCCCATTTGGTGCATTCCATGCGTTTCCCTGACGACTCCGGTAACAACAGCAACGTGACCGGCTGACGCAACGCGCTGGGCGTCGGCCGGTCGATCCTGAAATTGCGAAAGCTCTCCACCAGCGCGGTATCGCGCCGTACATCACCGGTCGAAGTGACCAACCGGTTGTGCTGCACCACGCCGTCGCGCCCGACCCAGACCTGCAACACCGCGCGATAACTGCCCGGACGAGTCAGTGCCGAACGGCACAGGTTGCGCTCGATCGCCGCTTGCACCGCAGTGGCGTAGCTGCGACTGACAGCGGCACTGGCCGGGGTGGTTTTGTCCTGGGCCGATGGCACGTCTTCGACCTGCGCCACTTGCAGGGTGAACGCGTCGTCGCGGGCATAACGCGCCATCAGGCCACTGCCGCCGAGCAAACGGCGCAAGGCGTCGGCAGCGGTGTATTCGCCATCGACCGCCAACGAGCGCCGGCCACGACTCAACTGACTGTCGACCAGCACCGCCACCCCGGTGGCATGGCTGTACTGATCCAGCGCCCGGGCCAGGTCCTGCGCCGGAATGTGCAGGGTCATGCGCAAGTCCGCCGGCAGCGGTTCGGCGGTCGCCCCGCCGCTGAACCAGCCAAACAGCAGCCCCAGACTCACCCGGCGCACGAGAGTCGCTGAACGCTGAAGACCGTCCCTGGAACTGCCTCGCTGCACGGCTGACGTACCCCTGAAAACCGTCATCCTGATGGCTGTTTATGAATCTGGTGTGACGGGCGGTGCAAAAAAACCATCACGGGATTCGCTCAAGGCTTGCACTAGACTGCAAACAGACAACGGCCGCTTCGGGCCGGCCAGGAGGCTTGCATGAAATCACTGTGGAAAATCGCCCTCGGCGGGCTGCTGCTGAGCGCCTTCGCCAGCGCCCACGCCGAACAGCCGTTGGGTTGTGTGGAGGTGACGGTGGGTGGCTACAAGGCGCCGAATTACGACTGTCTGAGTCAGCAGATGGGCAACAATCCCCAGGGTGCGGCCGCCGCGCAGAAGAATCAGGAAGCGCTAAATGTGCCGGTGAACAAGCGGCCACCGAATCAGGTCGGGCTGGCGACGCCGGCGGCGACCAGTACGCGGATGGGGAATACCTTCGGGACGTCAGTCAAACCACAGCGCCCACCGAATTAGGAAAACATCAAAGTCAAAAGATCGCAGCCTTCGGCAGCTCCTACATGGGATCGAATATAGGAGCTGCCGAAGGCTGCGATCTTTCCACCGAACTGAAGACTAAACGTTGTGGCGAGGGAGCTTGCTCCCGCTGGGGTGCGTAGCGCCCCCAAATCTGCCGAACCGGTTTTCACTGACAGACCGCATGCAAAGGTTTTGCGACTGCTGCGCAGCCGAGCGGGAGCAAGCTCCCTCGCCACAGGTTATGTGTACGTCAGTCGCTTGGGATCTGGCGGAAACTTACCGCCAGACGATTCCAGCTGTTGATCGTGGTGACGGCCATGGTCAGATCCACCAGTTCGGCCTCACTGAACTGTGCTTTGGCCAACTGATAAACATCGTCCGGCACATGACTTTCAGCCAACAACGTCACCGCCTCGGCCCAGGCCAACGCGGCGCGCTCGCGGGGATTGAAAAAGCCGCTGTCGCGCCACACCGCAATCGCATACAAACGCCGTTCACTCTCCCCGGCGCGCCGCGCATCCACTGAATGCATGTCGGTACAGAACGCGCAGCCGTTGAGCTGCGAGGCGCGGATCCGGATCAGTTGCAACAGTGGCGCCTCGATGCTCAGGTCGCGGGTCAGCGCTTCCATGGCGAGCATGGCCTTCATCGCCTTGGGTGAGGCGTTGTAATAGTCCAGACGCGGGGACATGGGCAGGTCTCGGAGTGCGGGATAGTGGTTTTACGGTAGGCGCTGATGCGCCGGCGTTACAGCCCCAATTCCACGAAAAACCGCCACACCACTGAAATCCCGGCCCCACACATTTCCCCTGTAGGAGCTGCCGTAGGCTACGATCTTTTGATCTCGCTTTTGCTTATAAAAAATCAAAGTCAAAAGATCGCAGCCTGCGGCAGCTCCTACAGGGATGGTGACCAATTTCGGGTTTTTGTGCTGCGCAACTACTGCCAATCACGCAACAGCGGTAATCTGGCCGACACCCCAATCGCCCCCCGGAGCCGCGTCGGTATGGAACTTCACGTCGTGATCAATGGCCGCAAGGACCTGGCCGGCCAGTTGTATAACCAACTGCGCGGCGCCATCGAGTCCGGGCGTCTGGCCGCCGGCACCCAGTTGCCGCCCAGTCGCTTGCTGGCCGAGCAGCTGGGGATCTCGCGCAAGACCATTTCCGACACCTACGCGCAGCTGACTTACGAAAACTTCCTCACCGGCGTCATCGGCAAAGGCACCTACGTCAACGCCCGTCCGGCGCAGATTCAGCGCAAGCAAAGCCACACCGAACTGGCCAGCGCCGAACAGATCGAGCGCTGGCGCAACCTTCCGATGTTCCTGCAGCACCCGACGCTGGAAGGCTCGCTGCGTTACGATTTTATCGGCGGCGCCACCAGCAAGGGCCAGTTCCCGCATGACGACTGGCGCCGTTGCGTATCGCATGCGATGCGCCAGATGGCCGGCTCAAAAGGCTTCTACAGCGTCCCCGAAGGCTTGCCGGCACTGCGCAATGCGATTGCCCGGCACATCGCGTTTTCGCGCGGGATCAACGGTCGGGACGAGGACATCGTGGTGTGTAACGGCGCGCAGCAGGCGCTGGATCTGATCACCCGCGTGCTGATCAGCCCCGGCAGCCGAGTGGCGATGGAAGACCCGGGGTATCCGCCAGCCCGCCTGCTGTTCGGCAGCCACGGCGCCGCAGTCAGTGGAGTTCCGGTGGATGCCGAAGGCATTGTGGTCGAACAGATTCCCGAGGGCACGCGGCTGATTTACGTCACCCCGTCGCACCAGTTTCCGCTGGGCATGCCGATGAGCCAGGCGCGCCGCGAGGCGTTACTCGCCCGGGCGTATGAACTGGGCGCGATCATCATCGAGGACGACTATGACAGCGAGTTCCGCTATGAAGGCCGGCCTACGGACTCTCTGTTCAGCCTCGACCAGCGCGGGATCGTTGCCTACGTCGGCACCTTCTCCAAGACCCTGCTGCCGGAGCTGCGCCTGGGTTACGCGATTCTGCCGCCGGCGATCCTCGAAGCGGTGATCCGCGCGAAAAAGCTCACTGACCAGCACGCTTCGACCTTGCCGCAATGGGCGCTGGCCAAGTTCATTGCCGAAGGTTGCCTGCTCAAGCACATCCGCCGCTGCCACGCGATTTACGCCCAGCGCCGCGAGCGGATTCTGGCGCGCATGGCCACGGATCTGTCGCCGTGGCTGGAGGCGATAGCGCCCAGTGCCGGGTTCCACATGGCAGTGCTGTGCAAGGTGCCGGTCGATCTGGCGCTGGTGATCGAGCTGGCGAGAAAGGTCGAGGTCGGGTTGTATCCCATCGACATTTTCTATTATCAACAGCCGGTGAGGAGCGGCCTGTATTTCGGCTTCGGCGCCATCGAAACCCTCGACATCGACACCGCTCTGGATCGCCTGCGCGACATTCTGCAACAAGTGGCGTGAATGATTGGTCTGCGCGATTAACCGCCGATTGGTTATTGGTGATCAACCGGTGCGGGCCTATTCTGCATGGGCGTTATCCCTCAATGAGCAGGATTCGTCCGGCCTGATTCAGGAGAGTGAGCAATGTCCAACGAAGTGATCAACACCGTCCAGGTGCGCGCCGCCGCCGGCCGTTCGGAAGAGCTCGGCCGGCAGCTGCAGAAGATCGTAGACACCCTGCGCCAGACCCCGGGCTGCGACGCCTATATGGTCGACCGCTGCCCCGAGGACAGCCAACGCTGGACAGTGAGCGCACGCTGGCAGTCGGAAGCGGCGATGCAGGCGCACTTCAACCGGCCCGAGGCGCAGGGGTTTATTGACCTGATCGATAGCCGTCTGGCCAATAGTGTGGATTTCAACAGCTTCCCCATCGTCTGACCGGACGCCTTCGCGAGCAAGCTCGCTCCCACATTTGGAATGCGTTCAACTGTGGGAGCGAGCTTGCTCGCGAAGACGTATTCAGCTGCACCGCCGAACGACTGATTGGTCACCCGATCTTCCCGAATATTGGCCGTTTGCATGCCCCACCGCGCAGACTACTGTGGTCACCACCCCTCCCCAACTGGTGATCGAACATGAAAGCCCTGCACCTCTTCACCGCCATTCTCGCCCTGTCCATGTCCGCTGCCGCCTTGGCCCACGACCCATCCGAAAAAGTCACCGTCCTGCAAGACCAGATGCTGAAAAACGCCCCCGGCAAGAAAGCCATGATGATCGAAGTCGACTACAAACCCGGCCAATCCTCGATTGCCCACAAACACGACGGTACCGCCATGGCCTATGTGCTAGAAGGCGAAGTGATTTCCCAGGTCAAGGGCGAACAGCCGATCACCTACAAGAAAGGCCAGTTCTGGTACGAACCGGCCGGCTCCGAACACCTGGTATCGAAAAACGCCAGCAACAGCAAACCGGCGAAGTTGCTGGTGTTCATGGTGTTGGCGCCGGACGAACAAGTGCTGATCCCTTTGAAAAACTGATGGTTGTTGGCACAGCCATAAATAAAAAGGCGCAAAACACTGTTTTGCGCCTTTTTATTTCCCGAGGCAATTAACCGATTTGCCTTAAAGCCAATAAAACTAATGCATTGCCACAACACGGAAAATTGTCAGCTTATTTACAGGTTGGCGGGTTTAGTCTGAGTCAACTGTCGTGCGCCTTTGACAAACAGCCGCGACAACTATGACGTTCCGACTGAAGTTGCTTCACGGGAGACTCACCATGAAACTTGCGTTTGCCAGTACCTTGGCGATATCGGTTTTAGCTTTGTCCGCCTGCTCAGTACCCACCGCGCCGAAAGCGGTTTCGTCCCTCGATACGCTGTTCACCCAACCGGTTGGCCGCAGCAGCGCCGCCCAGGTGCAAAGCGGCCCCGGCGTGTCACTGGGCGTGGTCTACAGCCCCAGCACCCTGACCAACCGCGAATACCTGCGTAACTATCAAGCCAACGCCGGCACCGGTTTCGGCCAGAGCCTGCTGGTGCAGCCGATCCATGACGCCTACGTCAACACCTCGAAACCGGACATGGCGGTGGATTGGGTCAAGGCTTCGCTGCAACGCCAGTTCGGCTCCGTCACGGTGTACCCGGACATGCAGAGCCTGCGCGCGGCGCATCCCGACGTGGTGGCGATCATCGACACCCACAGCCAGTTGATCACCTCGCGCAGCTCCGACATCAAGGCTGATGTGAGTGCGGATTTTTATGATGCGAAGTTGAACTACATCGGTACAGCAAAAGGTTCTGAAGCGAAAGAACTGACGCCAGTTTGGGCCGACTTCAAAGGTTCGGACGAGATCGTCGCTGATATTAATCAGCAGCAGGATGTGCAAGTTCGGGCGCTGCAGAAGTTTGATCAGTCGCTGAGTAATTTATTGACCAGACCGACAGATAAAGTGTCGATGCTGGATAACAAACAAGCACCTGACTTGTATTGAAAGTAAGGCCCTCATCGCTGGCAAGCCAGCTCCCACAGGATTTGTGGTGACACTCAAACCCTGTAGGAGCTGCCGAAGGCTGCGATCTTTTGACTTTTAAAATCAAAAGATCGCAGCCTTCGGCAGCTCCTACAGGGAGCGCATCAACGATGCATAAAAAAGCCCCGGTATCTCACGACACCGGGGCTTTCTCATTCAACCACTACTCAGGCCGGTTCAAGCTCGGCATTCGCAGCAGCCGCAGGCACCACCGCTTGCCCGCTCAACGCGAGGTCCAGCAGCTCACGGTTGGCCACGGCATACATGGCGTAATCAGTGCCGCTCGCAGCACGGATTTCCACCAGCATGGCGCGCCAGCGCTCGATCATGCTTTCGTGCTGTGCCATCCACAGCGCCAGGCGTGCTTCCACGTCCTGGGTGCCGTCGCCCTGTTGCAGGACGGAGATGGTGATCGCACGTTGCTGCCAGTCCACATCGTCACGGAACGCTTCACGGGCCAGGGCCTGCCAGTTGTTTTCAACCGGCAGCGCGCTGATCTGTTGCAGGTACCAGGTGATGTCCAGCGCACTGCCCACGGCGAAGTAGGCCTTGGCCACTTCGGCCGGATCCTGGCCAGTGACGTCGGACGCTTCGATGATCGGCAGCAGCGTGTACAGGTGCGAGGTACCCGCCACCATACGCGCCAGCAACTCCGGCACACCGGCCGCGACGTACGCCTGATAACGCGCCTGCCAGTTTTCACGGATTTCGCCGCTCAGCAGTTCGTCGAGCTTCAGGCCCAGCTCCTTCAGGTGCGGACCGAAGTGCGCGACATCACGGGCAGCGTTCTGCTCGTTGCGACGGGCACGCAGGAACCAGCGGGTAGCACGGCGGCCCAGACGCATCAGTTCGTCCATCAGCTCCAGCTGCACGTCAGCGGAAACCTGGTAGTCCAGCGCTTCGATCTGACGGAACCAGTGCGGGAGGTGGAAGATGTCACGCACGATCACGTAAGCGCCAGCCACGTTCGCCGGGCTCATGCCGGTCGACTCTTTGAGTCGCTGAACGAAGGTGATGCCCATGTGGTTGACCAGGTCGTTGGCGATCTGGGTGCTGACGATCTCGCGCTTCAGACGGTGACGACGCATGGCTTCGGAGAACTTGCTGACCAGGGTCAGCGGGAAGGCCGTTTCCATGTCGCGGGTCAGGTAGTCGTCATCCGGCACCAGCGAGTTCAGCAGCTGTTCCTTGAGGTCGATCTTGCTGTACGAGATCAGCACGGACAGCTCGGGACGGGTCAGGCCATGGCCTGCCGCAACGCGCTCGTTGATCTGCTCTTCGGTCGGCAGGAACTCGATGGCACGGTCCAGCTTGCCACGGCCTTCCAGATCGCTCATCAGACGCTTGTACTCGGCAATGCGCTCGTAGGCACGACGCGCCGCCAGGGACAGAGCCTGAGTCTGCTTGTAGTTGTTGCCCAGCACCAGACCACCGACTTCGTCGGTCATGCTCGCCAGCAACTGGTTGCGTTGCTTGTCGGTCATGTCGCCGGCCTGAACCACTTCGTTCAGCAGGATCTTGATGTTCACTTCGTGGTCGGAGCAGTCCACGCCACCGGCGTTGTCGATGAAGTCGGTGTTGGAACCGCCGCCATTGAGACCGAATTCCACGCGACCCAGCTGGGTCATGCCGAGGTTACCGCCCTCGCCCACGACTTTGCAGCGCAGCTCGTTGCCGTTCACGCGCAGTGCGTCGTTGGCCTTGTCGCCCACGTCGGCATGGCTTTCGCTGCTGGCCTTGACGTAAGTGCCGATACCGCCATTCCACAGCAGATCCACCGGCGCCTTGAGCAAGGCGTTCAGCAGTTCGGTCGGGGTCAGCTTGTCGGCCTTGATGTCGAAGCGTTCTTTCATCTGCGGCGAGATGGCGATGCTCTTCGCGCTGCGCGAGAAGATACCGCCGCCTTCGGACATGATGCTGGTGTCGTAGTCGGTCCAGGCCGAACGCGGCAGGTCGAACATGCGCTGACGCTCGACGAAACTGGTGGCCGGGTTCGGGTTCGGATCGATGAAGATGTGCATGTGGTTGAACGCAGCAACCAGTTGCAGCTTGTCGGACATCAACAGGCCGTTACCGAATACGTCACCGGCCATGTCACCGACGCCGACCACGGTGATGCTGTCTTCCTGGACATTGATGCCGCGCTCGCGGAAGTGGCGCTGTACGCCGACCCACGCGCCCTTGGCGGTGATGCCCATTTTCTTGTGGTCGTAACCGGCGGAACCACCGGAAGCGAACGCGTCGCCCAGCCAGAAGCCGTAGTCGATGGCGATGCCGTTGGCGATGTCGGAGAAGGTCGCAGTGCCCTTGTCCGCTGCCACCACCAGGTACGGGTCATCGTCGTCATGCCGCACGACGTTGGCCGGCGGTACCAGCGCGCCGTCTTTCAGGTTGTCGGTGATGTCCAGCAGACCGGAAATGAAGATGCGGTAGCAGGCGATACCCTCGGCCGCGATCTCGTCACGGCTGCCGCCCAATGGCAGACGACGCGGCAGGAAGCCGCCCTTCGCACCCACCGGCACGATGACCGAGTTCTTCACTTGCTGGGCTTTTACCAGGCCGAGGACTTCGGTACGGAAGTCTTCTTCACGGTCGGACCAGCGCAGACCACCGCGCGCAACGTTGCCGAAGCGCAGGTGCACGCCTTCGACGCGTGGCGAGTAAACGAAGATTTCGAACTTCGGTACCGGCTTCGGCAGCTCTGGAATTGCGTGCGGGTTGAACTTGAAGCTGAAGTACGACTTGTTCTGGCCGTTGGCGTCAGTCTGATAGAAGTTGGTGCGCAGCGTGGCTTTGATCAGGTCCAGGTAACGACGCAGGATGCGGTCTTCGTTGAGCACCTGAACATCGTCCAGTGCGGTCAGAATCGCCTGTTCCAGACGCTGTTGCTTGTCTTCCAGATCATCACTGCCCAGCTTGCGCGCCAGGTAGAAACGGGTCTTGAACAACCGGGTCAGCTCGCGAGCGATGTCGGTGTGGTTGTTCAGGGTGCTGGCGATGTAACCCAGGTCGAAGCCCAGACGGATCTGCTTCAGGTAACGGGCGTAGGCGCGCAGCAGCGCCACATCGCGCCATGGCAGACCGGCGGTCAGCACCAGACGGTTGAACGCATCGTTCTCGGCATCGCCACGGACGATGTGGACGAACGCGTCCTGCAGGGTGTCGTTGAGTTGCTGGATATCCAGCTCCAGACCTTCGGCTGCGGTGAACGCGAAGTCGTGGATCCAGAACTCGCGGCCATTGGTGTGACGCAGACGGTACGGGAACTCACCCAGCACGCGCAGGCCGAGGTTTTCCAGAATCGGCAACACGTCGGACAGCGCCAGCGGGGTGTCGGCGTGGTACAGCTTGCAATGCAGCTCGCGCTGACCAGACACCTGGCCCAGCGGCTGATAGAAGCTCATCACCAGCGGATTTTTTTCGTTCAGGCTCAGCAGGTGCTGCATGTCGACCACGGCCGAATGCGCCGCGAAACGCTCGCGGTAACCTGCCGGGAAGCCTTTCGGGAAATCCGCCAGCACGTTGGTGCCGTGGGCTTCGCCGAAGCTTTCGACGGTCAGGGCGGCGTAGTCGTCCTGCCAGCTGCGGCAGGCCTGTACCACTTCTTTTTCCAGCAACAGCGGGTCGATGTCGATGCGGTTCTTCGGATCGACACGCAGGATCAACTGCACGCGAGCCAGCACGGACTCGGAGAAGAAGGTCCAGAACTCGCAGTCGGTGGCCTTCAGACGCTCCATCAGCACCTGCTGGATCTTCTGGCGCACTTCGGTGGAATAGATGTCGCGCGGCACGTAGGCCAGGCAGTAGCAGAAGCGACCGTACGGGTCTTTGCGCAGGAACACGCGGATCTTGTTGCGTTCCTGGATCTGCACGATCGACATCACGGTGCTGAACAGTTCGTCGACCGGGGTCTGGAACAGGTCGTCACGCGGCAGCACTTCAAGCACCTGCGCCAGTTCCTTGCCCAGGTGAGCCTTGGACTGGAAGCCGGAACGGCGTTCGATTTCTTCGACCTTGCGGCGGATGAACGGGATGACCCGCACGCTCTCGCCATACACCGAGGAGGTGTACAGGCCCATGAAGCGGTGTTCCTTGATGACGTGGCCGTCGGCGTCGATTTCACGGATCGACACGTAATCCGGGTAAGCCGGACGGTGTACGCGGCTCGGGTGCGCAGCCTTGGCGAACGACAGCAGGGTCGGTTCGCGCAGGTAGTTCACCGCGTAGTCTTCGATGTGCCGGTCTTCGTTGGTCAGGCCGGTGCGCAGCAGCTTGGTCAGACCGAGGAAGGAATTCTGGTCGTATTCGATATGGCCGCCATCGGCCTGATCGACAACGGTGAACTCTTCGTAGCCGAGGAAGGTGAAGTGGTTGCCCACCAGCCATTCCAGAAAGCTCTTGATTTCGCTCTTTTCGTCGGCATCGACGGCGAATGCGCTGTGATCGAGCTTGGTGAGGATCTCCTGCACCTTGGCCTTCATCGGCTCGAAATCAGCGACCGCGACGCGCACTTCACCGAGCACTTGCTCCAGCTCTTTGCTCAGCACATTCAGTTCGGCCGCGTTGGCGCAGCGGTCGATTTCCAGGTACATCAGCGACTCGTGCAGCACGCCTTCGCCGGTGCTGCCCTTTGGCAGGATTTCCAGCAGCTCGCCCTTGCTGCCACGACGCACGCTGAGCACGGTGGTCTGCAGGGTGTGGATGCTGTAGCCGCGACGGTTCAGCTCGGTGCGCACCGAGTCGACCAGGAACGGCAGGTCGTGGTGCAGCACTTCGACCGCGGTGTGGGTCGACTGCCAGCCATGACGCTCGTAATCGGGGTTGTAGACGCGCACTTGCGGTTGCGCGTGATCGAAGCGCTCAAGCAGGCGCCACGCGGAAAGAGTACAGCCAGCGAGGTCGGAGAGGCGACGTTGGGTCAGCTCGTCCAGGGAAATGATGCCGAAGAATTGTTCAGCGAACAGCGCCACTTGTGGCAGTGCCTGTTCACTGATGTGCTGCGCCAGTGCCGCTTGCAGTTGGTGCTGGAAGTCGGCTTTGCTGGCTGCGGTGAAGAACGCCATCTGTGGTACTCCGCTTAAGCTTGTTATTGATGGAAAGCGTCGCGTGCAACACCCCTTGCGGGGCTTGTGTCGCCCTGTTCCTGAATCTCGGGCAGAGGAAACAGGGGGACAGGTGGGTGAAGCTGGACGAGACACTCAGGTCACATTCACCTTCCATTGAATGGGCATCTGCAAAAACGACTGTCGAGGCTGCCGACAATGCCTTTACGGGTGCTCATCCGTTGCGCAGCTTAATGGGTGCGACAATGTGTCTGCTTGCGGTGCTGCGACATATTCGGTCATTGGCACGTAAACCAAGGCTTTGGCAACGGTAAACACTAGCATTCATGGCGGAAAACGGCGGCCTGAATACCCGTATTTACGGTACATCTGTGCCAGAAGTGACCTTTGACCTGTGTCGCGTTCACGACACATCCTCTGACACTCTCACATGCAGAAATTCCCAAGGGCTGGCAGAATCGCGCCCAATTGCGACCAACACGCCCGCCGAGGCAGGAATTCCCCCATGCAAATGACCACCGCCCTACTGATCGTCAACCCATGCGACGACGAAGAGGACAACATGGCCATGCTCTGCTGCCATAGCGACAAGGGCGATATGTTTCTGATGAGCCGCTATCCGGACGAGGACGAGTTGGAGATCACTCTGGATGGCGAGCCTTCGACGCTGGACGGCGTAAAGGTAACCCTGAGCAAAACGCAGTTGAAGATCGAGATCGCGGCGGCGGATGCCGATGCGCTGAATGGCGATGATGTGCTGGAGATTACCTTCAACCCGGATATGGTTGATCTGGCTGAAGTTGAAGAAACCCTGAAGAATATTCTGGATGGGACTGGCACCTACATCAGCCAGATTTAAGGGTGCCTGAGCCGGCCTCTTCGCCGGCAAGCCAGCTCCCACAGAGAGCGATGTGTTGCATAAATCGCATTCGCACCGCTGATACCTGTGGGAGCTGGCTTGCCAGCGATGGGGCCAGAACTGCCACCTCACCACTCCCCTGCTACAAAATTCCAACAAATCCCCCAGTCATTTCCCGCACTTTGCGCAAAATGCCGTTAGTCGCCACCCCCCTCGATGGATTAAAGTAACGCCCCCAGCCCCGGCGTTATCCGAACGCCTGCGGCCACCCTTTCCAGGAACAGTCACCGATGGAACATCGTGAAGCGCTGCTGGCGCTGCGAACCTTTCTTTCAACGCAGATTCTCGGCCAGGAAAAACTCATCGAGCGTTTGCTCATCGCCCTGCTCGCCGACGGCCACATGCTGGTCGAGGGCGCTCCGGGTCTGGCCAAGACCAAAGCGATCAAAGAACTCGCCGAGGGCATCGAAGCCCAGTTCCATCGCATCCAGTTCACCCCGGACCTGCTGCCGGCCGACATCACCGGCACCGAGATCTATCGCCCGGAAACCGGCAGTTTCGTGTTCCAGCAAGGCCCGATCTTCCACAACCTGGTGCTGGCGGACGAAATCAACCGCGCCCCGGCCAAGGTGCAATCGGCGCTGCTCGAAGCCATGGCCGAGCGTCAGGTCAGCGTCGGGCGCAGCACGTATGAACTGTCGCCACTGTTTCTGGTGATGGCGACGCAGAACCCGATCGAGCAGGAAGGCACCTACCCGCTGCCGGAAGCCCAGCTCGACCGCTTCCTGATGCACGTCAAAATCGGTTTCCCGGACGCCGCCGTCGAACGCCGGATCCTGCAGCAGGCCCGTGGCGAAGCGCTGAATGGCGAAACCAAGCCTGAACGCCGGGTCAGCCAGCAGGCGATTTTCGCCGCGCGCAAGGAAATCCTCGGTCTGTACATGGCGGACGCCGTAGAGGAATACCTGGTGCAACTGGTCATGGCCACGCGCACCCCGGCCAAGTTCGACCCGGAAATGGCCGAGTGGATCGCCTACGGCGCCAGCCCGCGCGGCTCTATTGCCCTCGACCGTTGCGCCCGGGCTCACGCCTGGCTGGCGGGTCGCGATTTCGTCAGCCCCGAAGACATTCAGGCGGTGCTGTTCGACGTGTTGCGTCACCGCATCATTCTGTCGTTTGAAGCCGAAGCCGCCGGCATCGATCAGGATCGGGTGGTGCAGCGGATTCTCGACGTCGTAGCCGTCGCTTGACCCCCATGAACGTCCCCCTGCCGTCCGAACCGGGCATCCGCATCAGCCTCACCGACCTGATCGAAATGCGTCACCGTGTGCGTGAAGTGCAGCTGTTTTCCACGCCAAGTCAGCGCAGCCCGCTGATCGGCCTGCATCACTCGAAATTTCGCGGACGCGGGGTCGACTTCGATCAGGTGCGGGTGTATCAGGCCGGCGACGACGTGCGCACCATCGACTGGCGCGTGACCGCGCGCACCCAAGAGCCGCACACCAAGCTGTTCCACGAGGAGCGCGAACGACCGATTTTTATCATGGTCGAGCAAAGCACGCGGCTGTTTTTCGGCTCTGGGCTGATGTTCAAGTCAGTGCTCGCTGCGCAAGCAGCGGCGCTGATCGGCTGGGCCGCGCTGGGGCACAATGATCGGGTTGGCGGGCTGGTGTTCGGCGACAACGAGCACTACGAAATCAAGCCGCGCCGCAGCAAGCAGAGCCTGCTGCAATTGCTCAACCGTCTGGTCAAGGTCAATCAGTCGCTGCACAGCGAACGCGAGCCGGACCGCGACGCCCTCGGCGTGGCGTTGCGCCGGGCGCGCGAAGTGTTGCGCCCGGGCAGTCTGGTGATCGTCATCTGTGACGAGCGCGCGCTGACCGACAGCGCCGAGCAGCAACTGAGCCTGCTGGCGCGCCATTGCGACCTGCTGATGCTGCCGCTGTCCGATCCACTGGACCACGCCCTGCCCGCCGCCGGGCTGCTCAGATTCGCGGAAAGGGGCGCGCAACTGGAAATCGATACCCTCAATTTCGAGCTGCGCCAAACCTATCGCGCGCAGGCCGAGGCCCGTATCGCCCGCTGGGAATTGCTCGCGCAAAAACTGCGGGTGCTGCTGATGCCGTTGAGCACGCAAAGCGAAATGGTCGAGCAGATGCGCGAGTTCCTCAATCCGCAGCGCCCGGGGAGCAGTCGATGAACGGCCTCGAGCAACTGCAACCGCTGATTTCCCCGCCACCGATCGACTTTTGGCCGCCAGCACCCGGCTGGTGGCTGCTGCTGTTATTGCTGCCGCTGCTCGGGTTCGCGGCGTGGCGTTTGCGCCGGTTCATTCCGCTCAAGAAACGCCCGATCGTGCGCGCCGAACAGCCGCTCGATCCGCTACGCATCGCCGCGCTGGCCGAACTGGCACAAATGCCCAAACCCTACGATGGTGCACCGGCCGGGGCGTGGCTGCAGCAGCTCAACGGATTGCTCAAGCGGCTGTGCCGCAACCACTACCCTTACAGCCAGAGCCACACGCTCAATGGCCGCAAATGGCTGGCATTTCTCGACAACCGTTGCCCGGCGGCCGGTCTGACGCGCTGGATGGTGCTGGTCGAAGGCGCCTACAAACCGGAATGCAAACTTGACGACAAAGCCATCGCCGGCCTGACCCAAGCCGTCGAAACCTGGATTCGCAAGCATGTTTGAGTTCGCCTGGCCGTGGATCTTCGTGCTGCTGCCGCTGCCGTGGCTGATGCGTCTGGTGCTGCCGGTGGCCGACAGTGGCGAGCCGGCGTTGCGCGTCAGTTTTCTCTCGGACCTCGAAGGCCTCGCCCGTCGCCGGGCCCGCGCCAACCTGCCGGCGTGGCGTCAGCAGGCGCCGTTTCTGTTGCTGTGGCTGCTACTGCTGAGCGCCGCGGCGCGCCCGCAATGGCTCGGCGAACCGTTGCCGATTGCCGCCAGCGGCCGTGATCTGCTGGTGGCGGTGGACGTGTCCGGTTCGATGGATTTCCCCGACATGCAGTGGCAGGACGAAGACGTCAGCCGCTTGTCGCTGGTCCAGCATCTGCTCGGGGATTTCCTCGAAAGCCGTGATGGCGACCGCGTCGGTCTGATCCTGTTCGGCAGTCAGGCGTATCTGCAGGCACCGCTGACGTTTGACCGCCACACCGTGCGCGTCTGGCTCGATGAGGCGCGCATCGGCATTGCCGGCAAGAACACCGCCATCGGCGATGCGATCGGTCTGGCGCTGAAGCGCCTGCGCCTGCGTCCGGCGCAAAGCCGAGTGTTGATTCTGGTCACCGACGGTGCCAACAACGGTGGCGAAATCGATCCACTGACCGCAGCAAAACTGGCCGCCAGCGAAGGGGTGAAAATCTACCCGATCGGCATCGGCGCCGACCCCGAAGACAGTGGCAGCACCGGCCTGCTCGGGGTCAATCCGAGCCTGGACCTCGACGAGCCGGCGCTCAAGGCGATCGCCGCAGCCACTGGCGGCCAATACTTTCGCGCCCGCGACGGCAAAGAGCTGCAAGCGATCAGGGACACCCTCGACCAACTCGAACCGGTCACCCAGCAACCGACCCAGGCGCGCCCGGCGCAAGCCTTGTATCACTGGCCGCTGGCGTTGGCCCTGCTGCTGAGCCTGTTGCTGGTCGTCCGCGAATTGTGGCCGGACAACCCGCTGCAACGCCTGTTTACCAAGGAGCTGTATCTGCAAAGTCCGTTGCCTGACTGGCGTGAGCGTCTCAAACGCCTGCGTCTGCGGAGGCGCCGATGATCGCGCTCTGGCCGCACTGGTTCCGCCCTTGGTGGCTGCTGCTCTTGCCGCTGCTCGGCTGGCTGCTCTGGCAACTCTGGCACCGGCAGAAACGCGCCGGACGCTGGCAGATGATTCTGCCGCCAGCGTTTCACTCGACGTTGCTCAGCGGTGGCGGTGGACGCGACAGCAAGCTGCCGTGGGTTGCCCTCGGCGTGGCGTGGTTGCTGACCCTCGTCGCGCTGCTCGGGCCGAGCTGGGAGCGCGTCGAACAGACCAGCCAGAAACCCGCCGATCCGTTGGTGGTGGTGCTGGAGCTGACCCCGGAAATGCTCGCCACCGACTCGCCGCCAACGCGACTGGAACAGGCCCGGCGCAAGCTGTTCGACTTGTTGCAGGCGCGCAGCGATGCGCAGACCGCGATCGTCGTCTACGCCGGCAGCGCGCACACGCTGGTACCGCTGTCGGATGACCTGGCGACCAGCCGCAACCTGCTCGACGCCCTCAAGCCGTCGCTGATGCCGGAAAGCGGCCACCGCGCCGACCTCGGCGTGGGCAAAGCATTGGCGTTGCTCAAGCAAGGCGCTCTGGGCCAGGGACGCATCCTGCTGATCGGCTCCTCGCTGACCGAGGAGGAACGCCAAGGCATCCGCCGTGCCCTCGGCGAGCAATCGGCGCAACTATTGATGCTCGGCATCGGCACCGCTGAAGGCGCGCCCATCGCTCAGGAGGACGGCAGTTTCCTCAAGGATGAACAAGGCGCGATTCGCGTACCGCAACTCGACAGCCCGGGCCTCGGCGCGTTCCTCGCCAGCGTCGGCGGTGAATACCACAGCGCGCGTCTGGACGAGTCCGACTTGCGCGCCCTCGGCCTGCTCGATGGTCCACGCAGCCTGCGCAACCATGGTCAGACCGTGCGTCTGGAGACCTGGGCCGATCAGGGCTACTGGCTGTTGTTGCCGCTGTTGCTGCTCGCCGCGTGTGCCGGACGGCGTGGCTGGTTATTCTGCCTGCCGCTGCTGCTGTGCCTTCCGCAGCCGAGCTACGCTTTCGACTTCGAAGACCTGTGGCTGCGTCCTGACCAACAGGGCTTGCACCTGCTCAAGCAGAAGCGCCCGGCCGAAGCCGCCGAACACTTTGAAGATCACCAGTGGCAAGGGCTGGCGTTGTATGAGGCCGGCGATTACAGTGGCGCCGCTCAGCGTTTCGCCGAAGGCAGCGACGCCCGTGCCCACTACAATCGCGGTAATGCGCTGGCGAAAAGTGGCGAGCTGGAAGCGGCGATTGATGCCTACGAGCAAGCGCTGGAACTGCAACCGGATTTGCGCCCGGCGCTGACCAACAAGGCCCTGGTGGAAAACCTGCTCAAGCAGAAGAACACCCCGCCGCCGGCCGAACCACAGCCGCAAACGGCCCAGCCGAACGTGCCCGGCGATGAACCACCGCCAGCGACCGCGCCGCCACCGACGGTCAAAAACGAGACCCCGAGCGAGGCTCAGCCCGGCGAGTCGGCCACCGAGCCGCCGACCACGCCCCCGCAACCGGGCCCCAACGAGGTGCCGGGCATCGACGAGACGGAAGAAACGGACACCGTGCCGACGCTGCGCCCGAGCGAGGACAACCTCGAAGGCGAACAGCGTCAGGCACTGGAACAATGGCTGGGCAAAATTCCGGACAACCCGGGCGAATTGCTGCGACGCAAATTCTGGTACGAACAGCAACAACATCAGGATCAGGAAAAAACTCGATGACCCGCTTCAGCGCCCTCTTGCTACCCCTGCTGCTCTGCACGGCCACCGCCCAGGCGGCCGAGCTGACGGCCAGCGTGGATCGCAGTCGCCTGAACTCCGGCGAGACGGTCGAGCTCACCCTCGAAACCAGCGATGTCACCCAGTTCGGCAAGCCCGACCTGACCCCGCTGGAACCGTTGTTCGAGGTGCGCGGCACGCGTCAGGTCAACCAGTTGAACACGCTTAATGGCGACAACCGCGCCACCACGCGCTGGATCATCACCCTGCTGCCGAAAGAGAACGGCAGCGTGGTCATTCCACCGCTGCAACTGGGCGATGTGCAGAGCCAGCCTATCACCGTGCAAGTGGTCGAGAGCGATACTCGCGAAGAAAAAAACAACCCGAACCCGGTGTTCATCGAGGTCAGCCTCGATCAGTCCAGCGTTTACGTGCAAGCCCAGGCGGTTCTGACCCTGCGCATCTACCATTCAGTGTCGCTGTACGACGACAGCAGCCTGACCCCGCTGCAAATCGCCGATGCGCGGATCGAACAGCTGGGCGACATGCGTACCTATGAGAAAGACATCAACGGCGTGCGCCATGGCGTGATCGAGATGCGCTATGCGATCTACCCGCAGCACAGTGGTTTGCTGCTCATCGCCCCGCAAACGTTCAGCGCCACGCTGGTCGACACCCAGCCCAGCCAGGACGCCACCGCGCAAGGCCCGAAACCGGGCAAATTGCTGCGGGTCAATTCCGCCGAGATCGCCCTGACGGTCAAACCGAAACCGCTGACCTATCCGGCCGATGCGCCGTGGCTGCCCGCTCGCAGCCTGAGCCTGAGCGAAAGCTGGAACCCGGAGCCGGAGCACATTCAGGTCGGTGACTCGCTGACCCGCAGCCTGACCCTGAAAGTCGAAGGCCTGGCCAGCTCGCAGTTGCCGGCCCTGCCCGGCACCGAAGCCAACGGCCTGCGCCGTTACCCGGATCAACCGGTGCTGAGCAACCAGAGCGGCGAGCGCGGCCTGATCGGCAGTCGTGAAGAACGCGAAGCACTGGTGCCCAGCCGCAGCGGCAGCATCGAGCTGCCCACCGTCGATGTGGTCTGGTGGAACACCTTCGAAGATCATCTGGAACACACCAGCCTGCCGGCGCGCACCCTGCAGGTGGCGAACAACCCGAGCCTGCAAGTCGACACCCCGGCGGGCACCCTGCAATCGGGCAGTGTCGACAGCGACACCCTGTGGTGGTGGAAACTCAGCACGCTGATCCTCGCCTGCACCACCCTGCTCGGCTTCGGCCTGTGGTGGCGCGCGCGCTGGCAACCGGCGGTGCATCGCGCCGCCCAGACCGGCCCAAGCCCGCGCACCTTGCTGGACGACATCAAGCGGGCGTGCCAGGCGAATGATCCGCAAGCGACGCGGCAGGCACTCGATGCCTGGGCGCGGCAGCAGCCGGAGACACTGGCGGACATGGCGGCGCGGTTTGTGCCGTTGTCCGACGCGCTGGACGGGCTCAATGGCGCGCTGTACAGCGAGACCGGGCAGCATTGGCAGGGCGAGGATCTGTGGCGGGCGATCCGCACGATTCCGGCGGCGGAGCGGGTGCAGGATCCGGTGGGTGACAGCGGGTTGCCGCCCCTTTATCCGAAGTAAAAAGTAAAAGATCGCAGCCTGCGGCAGCGCCTACAGGGATCACATGTAGGCGCTGCCGCAGGCTGCGATCGTTCAGGCGTTGGCGATGTTATGAGGTTTGTTGACTTTCTGCCGTTTCTAGCAATCGCGTCTCACGCATTCCCAAACCACGGGACAGCGCTGTAGCTTCGTAGAAGATTTTGCCGTTGAGCTGATCGGCGACGGCATCGCTGTCCCCACCGGCCGGACCACTCCCCCAGGTCACGACGTCTCCGCTGGACGTCAGTGCAGCGAAGGCATGGGTGTTGCCATAAATGGCACGGACGTTGATCAATCTGGCCGTAATGGCATCCGGGATTTCACCGCCTCGATCAGCAGCCCCCCAAGCTAAAACGGTGCCATTGGCCCGCAGCGCGGCAAAAGCAACTCCCCCACTTACCACCTGAACGATGTCAGTCAGCGCTGCAACCGACGCCGGAATTGCCAGGTTCCCCCACCCCACTACACGCCCACTGCTCAGCAGTGCGACGAATGATGCGTAGTGCCCCGTCACCGTCCGGATATCCGTCAGGGCTGCGATTGGCGCAGGAACGGATGCGCCATATGTCGAGTACCCCCAAGCAACGACGCTGTCATTGCTTCGTCGGGCGGCAAATGCCCTTTGAGTAGCGCTCAGTTCGATAATGTCTGTGATGACTCCAATCGCGGCAGGCACACTCCCACCGCTGAAGCTGGATCCCCAGGCCACGACCTCACCATTGGCACGCAAGGCTGCAAAGGCGTAGTCGTTAGCCACTATATCGACGATGTCAGTCAAGGCCGCAATGGCCGCAGGCACATTTCCTCCGTTGCTTTGGTGCCCCCACGCCACGACCGAACCATTGGCTCGAAGCGCAGCAAAGGCGTAGAGGTTGCCAATCACTCTGACGACATCCCTCAATGCAGGGATTGGCTGTGGAAGCGTCGCCCCCATACTAGGGTTTCCCCACGCCACCAGACTCCCATCGCGACGCAGCGCGCAGAATGCATAACCGTTGCCACTCACTGCCACGATATCCCGCATGAGACTGATGGGTTCGGGTAGCGCTCCTCCGCCTGTTTCGGCCCCCCATGCCAATACCCCACCGCTGGCCTGACGCGCCGCAAAGGCATAACCGCAGGCACTCAGCGATAAGGCATCAGAAACGGTCGGTAACGAATCCCCCAAATCCCCACCACTGCTGCGCTTGCCCCAGGCCACCAAGGCTCCACGTTCAGTCCGTGCTGCAAAGGCTGCGTTGTTTAATTCAGAGACAGAAACAAAATTACCGTTCCCGCAAAGGTTCAGCGGATTGACTGTCACTTGATCATCACTGATCCGCACATGCAGCAGTCGGTCCGGGCGGGTGTCACGAAACGTCATACCACTGACCTCGCCCTCCTCGCCGTTATAACGCCACCAGGCCTTGACCGGCTGCCGGGTGGTTGCCTCCAGCGCAGTCAACCAAGCAGTCCCGCCGCCATAAATCTGATAATTGCCCCGCGAGCGCGCGCCCATTACCAGCAAGCGGCCTGTCCCCAGCGAAGCACGCACGTCATAAACCGCCACGCGCGAGTACTGTTGACCACCGGCCTGACGCACTACGGTGCAATCCAGCGAGATCTCCTGCCCGACGTTGGCCAACACCACTGACTGCGGCACGCTGATCAGTTTGTCGCGTCCCGCTTCTCCGCTTTCCACGCGAAATGGCACCATCGCCGTGCCCTCTCCGGCAACGCCGATCCAGCGGATCTCGCCGCGGTCGCCAACCTTCAGGCCATACGTCGCGGCAAGGCGCACGGTGGCACCCACCGCAGGTACCGCGCTCGCATCGATCTGGTCGCCGCGAGCGCCATCGATTGAGGGCGGATCGAAATCCAGCAGGGCATTGCCGACCCGCAAGGTCAACGGAAAGGAGTAACCCAGGGTCTTGCCGTTACGCACGATAAAGTAGTCGATGACGATCCGCCGATTGAGGTTGTTGGTCACAAACTGTTTAGGCACGGTGAACGGCACCTCTTTGCCGGCGGTTTGCGATGTCAGGTGCAGCGAGCCGCTGGTACTGCCGCTGGCGGCCGACCCGCGCCAGCGATAATTCACCACGTCTTCGGGCAGCGTCTGCAGATACGGCACAATCAATTTACAGCCCAGCGGCGGTACGGCTTCCGGATCGATCAACGACGTGCCAGGCACCGCCTCTTCCACGCGCGGCGTCACGAAAAGCGGTTGCACCTCGCCCACCTGCATCTCGAACGGCAACGACTCGCGCACGTTGAGTGTCGCCTCGTCATCATTGGCAACGGTATAGAACACCGAAACCTTCAACCCGTCGAAACGCTGGATCACCACATTCGAGACGTTGCGCAACACCGGCTCGTCATCCGGCAAATCACCAACCGGACGCGGATCTTCGTAATAGACGATGCCGCCGCCGGGACGCGTGGCCTGCCAGATCAACGTCAACAGGTCACTGGCGGCACGTCCCGCAAACCAAGGAATGCGCACGGTGGCCCAGCGTTCGTCCGGGTTCAGCGTACCGGTAGGGGCTTCGTCCACTGTAGGAGAAGGCAGTCGGAAGGCCTCCCCCGTCACCGAGATACCGACGGTCTTGGACGGCCGATCAGCCTCGCCCGCTCGCTTGAGGATGTAGGAGACGCTGGCCCGGCCTTTGGCAATGGCCCGTACCTTGTCGTTCGGGACGCTGAACGGCAGCGCAAGACCGACTCGCGTCACCGGCAGCTCTACCGGGCCATGGTTGATCGGTGCGCCCTGGGCGTTGGTTCCCAGCCAAGTCAACGCGACGATATCCTGTTCCTGGAAGGAGCCGGCGGGGGTGTTGACCAGAACGTTCACGTCGTCATCGTTCAATTCGTCGAGGTCGATTTCGTCAGTCTGCGGATCGGCCTCCAGCACGATAGGCGCATCGAGGCGATTTTCTTTCAGATCCACCACGACGCGGGTTTCCGCTGACCACGGTGAACGCAGATCGGGATAATTGCCGCACTCATCGATCACCTGGTACGTCACGATCACCCCGGCGCTGTCGCCCGCCTGCTCGATCAGTGGTTTCTCGATGGTCACGACCAGCGGGTTATCGTCAGGGTCGTCAATATGTCTTTGCTCGACAAGGACGGTTTTCTCTACGCTGCCCCATGCCACTTTTACAAGGTCGTTGATGCGCATGAAGAGGTACGGCAGGATCGTGATCGGCACACCCGCTGCGGCCTCTTCGGGGCCAACACCGCTGTCGATGATGCTCTGGGGAATATGGTAACGCAGGTTCTGGTTACCGGGCGTCGACTGGTCGTCATCGAAGCCGCCGGGGCGATCCAGTTTGACGAAGAACCTCTCCGGCGGAGTTGACTCAGGCTCCTGAAACGGCCGGGTCACGCGATAGAAAACCGGATAGGCCTCCCCCTTGCGGATATGTCCCTCATCGATAATCCCTTTGATGAGTTCGTTTTCATCTTCTGGCTCGATGTCTTTGCTCCAGACCGGCGTCTGCAGGTCGCCCCAGAACACCTCAATCAGATCACCCGCCTTCATGACCAGCCAGGGAGGCACCAGAAACTCGACGCCTCCCTCCACAGCGGCCACCGGCAACCCACCGTCATAGCCCTGCACGGGAGTCCTGAGCTTGGTGATTTTTAAGGGCTTGAGTGCGCTCACGCCTGGATCAGAAGACGTAGAGGCAGACGATGATTGCGTTTTCATACGAGCAATTCCTCAGGTGACAGAAAGTCCTGGCTTGGCGCCTTGGCGACTGCGGTATCCCATCACCCGACGCCATCTGTCGCTACTGTCAGATCTGACAGTAGCGACAGATGGCAGCGGCTACGGCCTCTTGATCTTGCAAGCCTTTGGGCAAGCCCGCCCGTTTGCCAGTAAACTCCCCCCTCTTTGCCGCCCATCATTTCCCCCGCGGCCATCACCTCTTTCTGTAGCGGAGTCCACCTTGCGTCTGTTCCACACCTCCGACTGGCACCTTGGGCAAAACCTGCATGGCCAGGAGCGCGATTTCGAGCATGCGTGCTTTCTCGATTGGCTGCTGCGCCAACTGCAACTGGCGCAGCCGGATGTGCTGCTGATTGCCGGGGACATCTTCGACACGGTCAACCCACCGGTCAAAGCCCAGGAACGCCTCTACGACTTCATCGTCAGCGCTCACGAACAGCAGCCGTTGCTGACCATCGTAATGATCGCCGGCAACCACGATTCCGGCTCGCGCATAGAACTGCCCGCGCCGTTGATGCGCCGTTTGCGCACCCATGCGCTGGGTCGGGTGTTGTGGCTGGATGACGGGCAACTGGATGCCGAACGCCTGCTGCTGCCGTTGCCGGATAAAACCGGCGAAGTCGCCGCGTGGTGCCTGGCGCTGCCGTTCCTGCGTCCGGCGGAAGTGACCGGTGCGCATCTGGGCGACGACTATCTGCGCGGTATCGGTCAGGTGCATGAGTGGCTGATCGAAGCGGCGAATGCCAAGCGCCAGCCGGGTCAGGCACTGGTCGCCATCAGCCACGCGCACATGGCTGGCGGCTCGGTCTCGGAAGACTCCGAGCGCAGCCTGATCATCGGTAATGCCGAGGCGCTGCCCGCCAGCCTGTTCGGGCCGAGCATCAGCTACGTTGCCCTCGGCCATTTGCACAAGCCGCAGAAGGTCAACGGTGAAGAACGCATTCGCTACAGCGGCTCGCCGATTCCGCTGTCGTTTTCAGAGATCGGCTATCAACACCAGATTCTCGACATCACCCTCGACGGCGAAACCCTGGTCAGCGTCGAGCCGAAACTGATCCCGCGCTCGGTCAACCTGCAACGCATCGGTCCGGCGCCGCTGGCGGAGATTCTGCTGCAACTGGCGGACTTGCCGAACATCGATCTGCTCGCTGAAACCCAGCGTCAGCCATGGCTGGAAGTGCGCGTCACCCTCGACGAGCCGCAGCCGGATCTGCGCCATCAGGTGGAAAACGCCTTGCAAGGCAAAGCCGTGCGCCTGGTGCGGATCGCCGCCGAGTACGCCGGCAACCGTGGCGCTGAGGGCAGCGATGACGGCAGCGCACTGGTCGAACTGGATCAACTCACTCCGCAGGAGCTGTTCAGCCGCGCCTGGCTCGACAACTACGGCAACGAGGTCGATGAACAGACGCTGAAGGACTTCGCCGAGCTGCTGCAGGACGTGCAACTGGAGGGCGAGCAGCCATGAAGATTCTCGCCATTCGCTTGAAGAACCTCGCCTCTCTGGCCGGGCCGTTCGAGATTGATTTCACCGCCGAACCGCTGGCCAGTGCCGGCCTGTTCGCGATCACCGGGCCGACCGGCGCCGGTAAAAGTACCTTGCTCGACGCCTTGTGCCTGGCGCTGTTTGGCGCCGTGCCACGGCTGAACAACACCGGTCGTGACGCCAAGGTGCCGGATGCCGACGGCGAAATCGCCACCGGCGACCCGCGTACCTTGCTGCGCCGTGGTACCGGTGAAGGTTACGCGGAAGTGGATTTTGTCGGCGTCGATGGCCGGCGTTATCGCGCGCGCTGGGAAGCCAACCGCGCCCGGGAAAAGGCCGGCGGCAAGTTGCAGGCCAGTCGCCAGAGCCTGCGCGACATCGATCAGGATCAACTGCTCGCCAGTCAGAAAGGCGAATACAAGACCCAACTCGAAGCCGCGCTGGGCCTGAACTTCGAACAATTCACCCGTGCCGTGCTGCTGGCCCAGAGCGAGTTCAGCGCGTTTCTCAAGGCCGACGACAACGACCGCAGCGAACTGCTGGAGAAACTCACCGACACCGCGCTCTACACCCGCCTCGGTCGCCGCGCGTTCGACAAGACCAAAGAGGCCCGCGAAGCGCACAAGCTGCTGCAGGATCAGGCCACTGGCGTGACTCCGCTGACGCCCGAAGCGCGGGCCGAGCTGGACGAACGCTTCAACGCCGCCCAGCAACAGTTGAAGTTGCAGCAGGCCCAGCTCAAGCAACTGGAACAACAGCACAGCTGGCTCAAGGATTTGCGCCAATTGCAGGACGCGCAACAAGCGGCCGCCGAACAACTGCAGAGTGCACAGCAGCAGTGGGAAGGTCTGGCTGGCGAGCGCCTGAAGCTGACGCGCCTGGAGCAACTCGCGCCGCAACGCCACCAGTTCGCGCGCAAGACTGAACTGGATGCGCAACTGACGCCGCTGGCGGCACAGATTGCCGCGCATACCCAACAACACGGCGAGCTCAACGAGCGCCAGACGCAACTGGAACAGGCGCTCAATGCGGCAAACATCGCCCTGAGCGAAGCGCAGCAGCGGCACAGCGAAAGTGCCCCGCTGCTGCGTCAGGCCTTCGACGAGCAAAGCACCCTCGCCCGCCTCGCCAAGGAAACAGCCCTCAGCGCCGAAACCCGGCAAGCCGCCGAGCTGGCCTGCAGCGAAGGCCAGGGCGCAATTCAGGCCTTGCAGACGAAACAGGCCGAAGTCGCTGAACGCCTGCAGAAAATCGCCGCCGGGCTGGAGCAGAGTGCGGGTCTGGCGCCGCTCAGCGATGCATGGAATGCCTACCGCGATCGCCTGCAACAGCTGATGCTGATCGGCAATCGCCTGAATAAAGGTCAGGCCGAACTGGCGACCCTCGAACAGAACGCGGCGCTCAGCGCCGAGACGCTGGCCGCGCAAAAACAACAACTGGAAGTGCTGTTCAAGGAGGCCGGCGCCGAGCCGGATGCCGTCGCCGAACAGATCGGCATCCTTGGCAATCTGCTGCAGGACAACCGCAAACAACTGCGTGCCATCGAAGACCTGACGCGGCTCTGGGCCAGTCAGCAGGCGCTGGAAAAACGCGGCGTAGAGCTGCAACAGCGTCTGCTCGATGCACAGCAGGAACGCGAGCGCCTGACCCAGGACGGGGTGAAAACCAAGGCCGAACTGACTGTCGCTGAGCAAACCCTCAACGTCACCCGTGAGCTGCTTGAACGCCAGCGTCTGGCCCGCAGCGCCAGTGTCGAAGAGCTGCGCGCGCAGTTGCAGGACGATCAGCCGTGCCCGGTCTGTGGCAGCAACGAGCATCCGTATCATCAGCCGGAAGCGCTGCTGCAAAGCCTCGGCCGTCATGATGAAAGCGAACAGGCCAACGCCCAGCAAGTGGTCGATCAGCTCAAGGAAAAGCTCATCGAACTGCGCGCCGAAGTCGGTGGCGTGATCGCTCAACAAAAGGAGCTGCTGCAACAACAGGAACAACTGGTCGCGCAGCAACAGGCACTAGCGCCGAGCCTCGACGCCCATCCGCTGTCCGCTCAGTTACTGAATCAGGACGCCGACAAGCGCGACGCCTGGCTGACCCGGCAGAACGATCAGCTGAACCAGAGCATCACTCAGGACGAACAACGCCAGAGCGCCCTGCTCACCCTGCAACAGGATGCGGCGCGCTTGACCCAGCAACTGCGCAATGCCGAAACCGCACATCAGCAAGCGGCGCAGCACCTGAGTAACCAACAACGCGAACTGAGCAGCGACCGTCAGCGTCTCGACGAAGAGCTCAGCGCGTTCGCAAGCCTGCTGCCAGCCGACACCCTCGAAGCCCTGCGCGTTGAACCGGCGGCAACCTTCATGCAGCTGGATCGGCAGATTGCCGAGCGTCTGGCGCAGGTTGAGCAGCAGAAGGAAGAGTTGGCCGAACAGCAACAACGCCAGCAAACGCTGGAGAAAGAACAGGACCGCCAACATAGCCGTGTACAACAGCTGCAAAGCGCCGAGCAGCAGTTCAGCGCCCTGGCCGAGCAGCAACAGGCCAGTCAGGAAAAACTCGCGCGCCTGCTGGGCGAGCACAGCAGCGCCGAGCACTGGCAGCAGCAGCTGGAACAGGCTGTGGAACAGGCGCGCAACGCCGAAACCAGCACTGCTGCACAACTGCAGAGCGTGCGTACGCAACTTGTGCAAATTGGCGCCGAACTCAAGGCACAACAAGAACGCTTGCAGGCACTGCAAAGCGAAGACAGCGAACTGACGCAGAAGATTGCCGACTGGCGCGCACGCCATCCTGAATTGGATGACGGCGGCCTCGAAGACCTGTTGCGCGTCGATGACACACAGCTCAGTGAACTGCGCCAGCGCTTGCAGCACAACGAAAAAGCCATCGAACAGGCCAGGGTGCTGCTGCAGGAGCGCGATCAGCGCCTGGCCGATCATCAGGCGCAGCACAACGGCAATCTCGATGCCGAGCAACTCGCCAGCGCTCTCGCCGAGCTGCAGAACCAGTTCAATCTCAGTGAACAACAGTGCGCCGAACTGCGCGCCGAGCAGGCCGAAGATCAGCGCCGGCAGAACGCCAATCAGGCACTCGCGCAGCAGATCGCCGACGCTTACGCCGAGTACCAGCGCTGGGCGCGCCTGAACGCGTTGATCGGCTCGGCCACCGGCGACACCTTCCGCAAGATCGCCCAGGCCTACAACCTCGACCTGCTGGTGCATCACGCCAACGTGCAGTTGCGCCAACTGGTCAAACGCTATCGCCTCAAACGCGGCGGCAGCATGCTCGGCCTGCTGGTGCTGGATACCGAGATGGGCGACGAATTGCGCTCGGTGCATTCGCTGTCCGGCGGCGAGACCTTCCTGGTGTCACTGGCCCTCGCACTGGGCCTGGCCTCGATGGCGTCGAGCACGCTGAAAATCGAATCGTTGTTCATCGACGAAGGCTTCGGTAGCCTCGATCCGGAATCGCTGCAACTGGCCATGGACGCCCTCGACGGCTTGCAGGCCCAGGGACGCAAAGTCGCGGTGATTTCCCACGTGCAGGAAATGCACGAACGGATTCCGGTGCAGATTCAGGTACAACGCCAAGGCAACGGCTTGAGCACACTGGAGGTGAAATGAACACGCTGTATTCGTTCCGCCGCTGCCCCTACGCGATGCGCGCGCGGATGGCCCTGCGCTATTCGGGGGTACCGGTGGAGATCGTCGAAGTCAGCCTCAAGGCCAAACCGGCCGAGATGCTCGCGATCTCACCCAAAGGCACGGTACCGGTGCTGGAGGTCGATGGACAGGTGATTGATGAAAGTCTGGAGATCATGCGCTGGGCGTTGGCGCAGCACGATCCGGATGATTGGCTGCTCGATGGCGATTCACGGATTGCCGGGTTGATCGAGGCCAATGATCAGGGGTTCAAGGTGCAGTTGAACCGCTATAAATACGCCGAACACTATCCGGAGCAACCGATGGAGGTTTATCGGGCCGAGGGCGCGGTGTTTTTGCAGCGGCTGGATGGGTTGCTTGAAGGTCGGGATTATTTGCTGAGTGATCATCCGTGTCTTGCGGATATCGCGCTGCTGCCGTTTGTGCGGCAGTTTGCTCACGTCGATCGTGAGTGGTTTGCGCAGACGCCTTACGTTCGCTTGCAGGTCTGGTTGCAGCGTTTCCTCGACTCCGAGCTGTTCACCTCAATCATGAAGAAATAACTTTCTCTTCTTGCTTGCCGAACACCTGTGGCGAGGGGGCTTGCTCCCGCTCGGCTGCGCAGCAGTCGCAAATCCATTCAACACGGATCATCAGAAATAGGGGATCGCCGCATTTGGGGCTGCTTCGCAACCCAGCGGGAGCAAGCTCCCTCGCCACAGGTTATGCAAGAGCATCGCACATGCCCAACGCCATGCAATCCACTTCAAACGGCCCAAGAAAATCGACCTCAGCCTTGATCGGCGGATTACCGGCCAGCAACCCCTGCGAATTGGCCCGTTCGATATTGTGCGCAATGCTGTGATTGGCCTCTATGGCCCGCGCCAGCGCACCCACCGAACCCTGGCCGAAGCCGAGTAACGCCGCGCCATTGGTCATCAGTGCCAGTCCGGCGATGACCCAGAGTCTGTAGCCTTTCATGCGCCGCTCACTCCTGCGAGTTCAGCACGATCAACCAGCACGTCTGCGCGGTGTTCGAACTGGATGCCGGGGTGTGCGACCTCGATCGGTGCGTCGAAGCTGTGTTGGGTTTGCGCAGCGATGCTGACGAACAGCACCAGGGCCAGGTAAAGACCGATGGCCAGGTAGGCGCCGCGCTTGGCTGAGGTGATGATTGAACTGGCCATGATGTGCTCCGTGGGCATGTTTCAGTGCCGTCAGGATCAATCAAAAAAGCCGTGGTAACCACTCAGGGTTTGCCATAGTAAACATCAGCTTCGTTGATTATTTAGGCCGTCTATCTCAGCGTTGGAGAAAACCTATCGAGCGGAGATTTTTTGATCACGCATACGTGTAGGAGCTGCCGAAGGCTGCGATCTTTTGACGTTGAAGATCAAAAGATCGCAGCCTTCGGCAGCTCCTACAGGGAGTTGTTCGAAGCGGGCATTTCAGTGTTGGGCTTTGTGATCCAGAGCGGCGTAGAAGTTGGCGCTCTGTTGCAGGTATTTCTGGGTGTAGCTCTGGGTGTGGGATTTTTTGCTGGCGATTTCAACGTTGGCACTGGCTGGCAATGCAACGGTGGCAGAGATGGCGGAAGCGGCGATGACGGAGAAGAGATTGAAGTTCATGGCGGTAACCCTCGTGTTCGGTTGGCTTGCTTTGCCCGGTTGGGCCGTGAAGCAAACTTAACGCTCGAGGGTTGATCGCTTGAAATGCTTTGTAGCATTACCGGATATCAGCGCGATTAATACAAAGAGACAGGCCCCGTAAACCGGGGCCTGTGGCTTATTGTCGCACGATAAACTTCAGGTCACTGGGCGCGTCCATCGGCAGTTTCTGCACGGTTTTGCCGAGCAGACCGGTCTTGGCGTCGCGCTCGACGACGACAATTTCGTTGCTCTTCTGGTTGGCGATCAGCAGGAATTTGCCACTTGGATCGAGGCTGAATTCGCGCGGGTGATCGCCTTCCACTGAACGTTTTTGCAGTTCCTTGAGCTGGCCGGTTGCCGGATCGATACTGAAAACCAGTAGCTGATTGGCGGTACCACGGTTGCTGACGTAGAGGAACTTGCCATCGGCCGAGGCATGCAGCGCGGCGGCGGCTTTGTCCGAAGTCGGCTGACCGGCGGCCAGATCGACCAGTTGCGTCTGGGTCAGCACGCCATCGTGGTAGTCGAACACCGCGACCTGCGCGCTCATTTCCATGGTCAGCCAGGCATGTTTACCGTCCGCGCTGAACAGCAAGTGACGCGGGCCGCTGCCGGCCGGCAGGCTCACCGAAGCAGTTTTCGCCGGGGTCAACGGCAGCTCCGGGTTGGCTTTCGGGTCGAACTGGTAGATGAAGACCTTGTCCGCCCCCAGGTCGTTGGAGAACACGTAGCGGCCATCCGGCGAGGACACCGTCGAGTGCACGTGGTTCGAGGCCTGACGCTCGGGGTTGACCCGGCTCGCCGGGTGCGCGCTCATCTGCACCACCGGTTTGAGTTTGCCATCGGCACCGACCGGCAACACCGCGAGGGTGCCGCCCGGATCTTCGACCACCGAATAGTTGCTGACGAACAGATGGCTGGCATCGCCGCTGAGGCTCGAATGGGTCGGCTCGTTGCCCAGGCTCTGCACTTGATTGATCAGCGTCAGGACGTGGGTCTTGGGATCGATCGAATAGCTGCTGACGCGGCCGACCGGGTCTTTCTGGCCGGGACCGTTTTCATTGACCACGAACAGCTGCTTCTGGTCTTTGGACAAGGTCAGCCATGATGGGTTTTCGCTCTTCACCACTTGCAGCGGCTTGGCGGCGATCTGGCCTGTGGCGCTGTCGAAATTCATTCGATAGATGCCCTGGCTGGTGCCGGCGGTGTAGGAGCCGACCAGCAATTGATAGCTCTCGGCGCTGGCACTGGACAGGCCCATCGCACCGACGCTGCCAGCCATCAGCAATGGCCAGAATTTACGCATGTTCATTAATTGTCATCCTCGTCGTCGCTGCTGCTGAGCACATCACCGAGGCACACCAGACGGTGTTCGCCAGTGGTCTTGGTGTCGCTGGCGTAGCCAATGATCAGCCAGCTCTGCAGGTCTTCGTCAAACGTCGCTGCTTCAACCTGAGCCGGCGTGAATTCCCAATGCTTGGCCTCTCGGCCGTCGATGCATTCAATGTGCAGGTTGTCGTCTTCGTCGAGGGCGAATTCGAAGGCGTGCAAGCCATCGATTTCGACCATGCCGCAGTGTTCGAGGGCGTTGAGAAGGGTTTGGGCAGTCATGGCAATCAAGTCTTTCAGGGAGGGAAACCGGCAATGATAGCTCATTGTTGACGCAGGACCCTGTGGGAGCTGGCTTGCCAGCGATGGCAATTTGTCAGACACATCAATGTTGAATGTGCCGTCCTCATCGCTGGCAAGCCAGCTCCCACAGGGAAATTGGCGGACCGTTACAACGCGTCGCGCGAGGGCTTGCCGTCTACCAGCCGTTGAATGCGCAACGGGTTGGCGTTTTTCAGCGGTTCCGGCAGCAAGCTATCGGGGTAATTCTGGAAGCATACCGGGCGCAGGAACCGATCGATCGCCAGCGTCCCCACCGAGGTACCGCGCGCATCGGAAGTCGCCGGATACGGCCCGCCGTGCACCATCGAATCACACACCTCCACACCCGTTGGATAACCATTGAGCAGGATTCGTCCGACTTTCTGTTCGAGCAGCGGCGTCAGTTCCGGGAAGCGTTCGAAGTCAGCCTGCTCGCCGATCATCGTCGCCGTCAGTTGGCCGTGCAGCCCCTGCAGCGCCGCGCTGAGCTCGGCCTTGTCCGCCACTTCGACGATCACCGTGGTCGGGCCGAACACTTCTTCCTGCAGCACTTCATCGCCGTTGATCAACAGGCTGACATCGGCCTTGAACAGTTGTGGCTGCGCCTGATTGCCCTGTTGCGGATTACCCGCCAGATGCTCGATGCCGGAATGTGCCAGTAACTTTTGCAGACCTTTGCCGTAACTGCCAAGGGTGCCGGCGTTGAGCATGGTTTGCGCCGGTTGGTCGCCAATCAGCCCGGCGACTTGCTGGACGAAGGCGCTGAACTGCGGCGAGCGAATACCAATGACCAAACCCGGATTGGTACAGAACTGACCGCAGCCCTGCACCACCGAGGCGGTCAGGTCGCGGGCGATGGCTTGCGAGCGCTCAGCCAAGGCTTGAGGCAGAACGATCACCGGGTTGATGCTCGACATTTCGGCGAACACCGGAATCGGTTGCGGCCGCGCCGCTGCCATGTCGCAGAGTGCCCGACCGCCCTTGAGCGAACCGGTAAAACCCACTGCCTGGATCGCCGGATGCTTGACCAGCCATTCACCGACGCCACCGCCGTAGATCATGTTGAACACGCCTGCCGGCATCGCGGTTTTTTCGGCGGCACGAATCAGTGCGTCGGCAACAAGTTCAGCGGTTGCCATGTGGCCGCTGTGCGCCTTGAACACCACCGGGCAGCCGGCGGCCAGCGCCGCAGCGGTGTCGCCACCGGCCGTCGAGAACGCCAGCGGGAAGTTGCTCGCACCGAACACTGCGACAGGGCCGAGGCCAATGCGGTATTGGCGCAGATCTGGACGCGGCAATGGCTGACGATCCGGCAACGGCAAATCGATTCGCGCACCGTAGAAATCTCCGCGCCGCAGGACTTTGGCGAACAGGCGCATCTGCCCGCTGGTACGCCCGCGCTCGCCCTGAATCCGCCCCGTCGGCAGCGCGGTTTCGCGGCAGACCAGCGCGACGAAATCATCACCCAAGGCATCCAGTTCATCGGCAATCGCGTCGAGAAATTGCGCGCGACGTTCGGCGCTGAGGCTGCGATAGGCCGGGTACGCTGCGGCGGCGGCTTTGGCGGCGGCATCGACTTCGGCTTCAGTCGCTTGAATGAATGCGTACGGCAGCTGTTCGCCAGTGGTTGCGTCGACGCTGTGCAGTGTCACGTTGCCCGCTGCGCTGCGCTGTCCGCCAATGAAGTTGTGTCCAAGAATCTGCGTCATGGGAGCTCCTTAAAGGGTGCCGATGCTGTCCGGTTGAAAGGCCGCTGCTGCCGGCGCGATGCCGTTGACCAGCGGTGCGCCGAATTCGGCCTGGCTGATTTCAAACTGGTCGCCCGGTTGGGTGCGGATGCCATCGGCGAACGACAGGGTCGCGGTGCCGAAAAAATGAATGTGCACGTCGCCCGGACGCAGGAACTGACGGTATTTGAAGTGGTGGTATTCAAGGTTGGCGAGGCTGTGGCACATGTTGGCTTCGCCGCTGAGAAATTCGTTTTGCCACAGCACTTCGCCGTTACGCAGGATGCGACTGCTGCCGGCCAGATGTTGAGGCAATTCACCGGTGCGCAGTTCCGGGCCGTAGCTGCAACTGCGCAGTTTTGAGTGGGCCAGGTACAGGTAATTCTTGCGCTCCATGACGTGGTCGGAGAACTCGTTGCCCACCGCGAAACCGAGGCGATACGGTTTGCCGTCATGACCGATGACGTAGAGCCCGGCCATTTCCGGTTCCTCGCCGGCATCCTCGGCAAACGGCGGCAACGGAAAGGCCTCGCCCGGACGCACGACGATGCTGCCGTCGCCCTTGTAGAACCATTCCGGTTGCACACCGGCCTGCCCTGCCGCCGGTTTGCCGCCCTCCACGCCCCACTTGAAGATGCGCATGGTGTCGGTCATTTGTGCTTCGTCGCCAACCTGCTGGTGCATCTTGTCCCGCGCCGAGGCGCTACCCAGATGCGTGAGGCCGGTACCGCTGACCAGCAAGTGCGCCGGGTCCGGGTGATCCAGCGGTGGCAGGATGCGCCGGTCTTTGAGCAACTGCGCATAGTCATGACTGATGCCCAGGCCGTGGGTTTGTACTTGCTGCTCCAGAGTGCCGCCGGCCTCAATCGCGGCCAGCGCGAGATCGCGTACGCTGCGGGCGTCCTGCACTTCGCGGATCAGACCGTTGTCGACCATACCGACTCGGCGCTCGCCGTTGATCAATTCGAATTGAACCAGATGCATAAATTTCTCCTGTAAACAAAACTTCGAAACACTGCAAAACCCTGTGGGAGCTGGCTTGCCAGCGATAGCAATCTGTCAGATACCGCTATGTTGGATGTGCCGCCGCCATCGCTGGCAAGCCAGCTCCCACAGGGTTTGCGGTGATGGTTCGTTTGATATCAGGTGCGGGTGGCGCTGCGTGCGCTGGCGGCGAATTGCTCGGTTGGCAGGACGTGTTTGCGCTCAAGCACGCGGTAAACCACGCCGGTCAAAATCAAACCGAACACCATCACTGCGCTGAGGAAATACAACCCCGAACCCAGATTCCCGGTGTATTCCTTCAATGCGCCAATCACGAACGGCCCGATGTAACCACCGAGGTTGCCCACCGAGTTGATCAAGGCGATCCCCGCTGCCGCACTCGCGCCGGCAAAGAACCGCCCGGGCAAGGTCCAGAACACCGCCGTGCAGGAAAACAGCGCGAACGCCACCAGACACAGCGCCGCCAGTTGCGCCACCGGCAGGGTCAGCCAGGCGCTGAAAAACAGGCCCAGTGCACCCAGCACATAGAGCACCGCCAGGTGGCCGTAGCGATCGTTCATGCGGTCGGAGCTGCGTGGCACGATCAGCAGACCAACGATGCCGAAGATGTACGGCACCGACGAGACGAAACCGGTGACCAGATCGCTGCCGCCGAACTGTTTGATCAGCGTCGGCAGCCACAGGCCGAGGCCGTAAATGCTCAGAGTCACCGGCAGGTAGAACAGCGCCAGCAGCAACACGCGTTTGTCCTTGAGTGCATGCAGCGGGTTGCCGTGACGGGTCTGGCCGTATTCCTGCAAATCCTTTTTCAGTTCGCCGGTCAGCCAGTCCTTCTCGGCCCGATCCATCCACTTCACGTTTTGCGGGCCATCGGGCAGCCAGCGCAGTACTGGCCAGGTCAGCAGGATCGCCGGGGTGCCGATGACGATGAACAGCCACTGCCAGCCGTGCAGCCCGAGGATGCCGTCCATGCCGAGCAAGCCGCCGGACACCGGGCCGGTGATCATCATCGCAATCGGTTGCGAAAGGATGAACAGGCCGAGGATCTTGCCGCGATGGCGCACCGGGAACCATTGGGTGATGTAGTACAGAACACCGGGGAAGAACCCCGCCTCCGCCGCGCCGAGCAGAAAGCGCATCACGTAGAAACTGTGCGGGCCCTGGACGAACGCCATGCCGATGGTGATCGCGCCCCAGGTGATCATGATCCGCGCGAACCAGCGCCGCGCACCGAAGCGTTCGAGCATCAGGTTGCTGGGGATTTCGAGAAGAAAGTAGCCAATGAAAAACAGCCCGGCACCGAGACCGTAGGCCGCATCACCGATGCCGATGTCAGCGCCCATGTGCAGCTTGGCGAAGCCGACGGCGGAGCGATCCACATAGGCGATCAGGTACAGCAGGATCAGGAAGGGAATCAGTTTCAGCGTGATGCGGCGGATAAGCCGCAATTCCTGGCTCATGGGATCGGTCTCCGATTGTTGTTTTTATAGAACCTCGGGGGACGCCTCTCGCGAAAAATCGCCAGGGCCAATCCCTCCGTCGAAAACGACTATATAGTAATACTAATTACCCAACAACACTTCCAAAGCGGCGATTTTGCGCTTATGTTTAGCCATGACTCGCAAACAATAGTCTTACAATAAGAGAATCGATCATGTCTGAGAAGAAACCCACCCTGCGCTCCGCCCAATGGTTTGGCACGGCCGACAAGAACGGCTTCATGTACCGCAGCTGGATGAAGAATCAGGGCATCGCCGACCACCAGTTCCACGGCAAGCCGATCATCGGCATCTGCAATACCTGGTCGGAACTGACCCCGTGCAACGCGCATTTCCGCCAGATTGCGGAGCACGTCAAACGCGGGGTGATCGAGGCTGGCGGCTTTCCGGTGGAATTCCCGGTGTTCTCCAATGGCGAGTCGAACCTGCGCCCGACCGCAATGCTCACCCGCAACCTGGCAAGCATGGACGTCGAAGAAGCGATTCGCGGCAACCCGATTGACGGCGTGGTGCTGCTGACCGGCTGCGACAAAACCACCCCGGCGCTGCTGATGGGCGCGGCCAGTTGCGATGTGCCGGCGATCGTCGTCACCGGCGGGCCGATGCTCAACGGCAAGCACAAGGGCAAGGACATCGGCTCGGGCACCGTGGTCTGGCAGCTCAGCGAGCAGGTCAAGGCCGGCACCATCACCATCGACGACTTCCTTGCAGCCGAGGGCGGTATGTCACGCTCGGCGGGCACCTGCAACACTATGGGCACCGCGTCGACCATGGCTTGCATGGCCGAAGCACTGGGCACGTCGTTGCCGCACAACGCGGCGATTCCGGCAGTCGATGCGCGGCGTTACGTGTTGGCGCACATGTCCGGCATGCGCGCGGTGGAGATGGTGCGCGAAGACTTGCGCCTGTCGAAGATCCTGACCAAGGAAGCCTTTGAAAACGCCATTCGGGTCAACGCCGCTATTGGCGGATCGACCAACGCGGTGATCCACTTGAAAGCCATCGCCGGGCGCATCGGTGTCGAGCTGGATCTGGACGACTGGACGCGTATCGGGCGCGGCATGCCGACCATTGTCGACCTGCAACCGTCCGGGCGTTTCCTGATGGAGGAGTTCTACTACGCCGGAGGCTTGCCGGCGGTGCTGCGGCGTCTCGGCGAGGCTAATCTGATCCCCAATCCGAACGCGCTGACCGTCAACGGTAAATCGCTGGGCGAGAACACCAAGGACGCGCCGATCTATGGCGAGGACGAAGTGATCCGCACCCTCGACAATCCGATCCGCGCGGACGGCGGTATCTGCGTGTTACGCGGCAACCTGGCGCCGCTGGGAGCGGTACTCAAGCCGTCCGCCGCGACCCCGGAATTGATGCAGCATCGCGGTCGTGCGGTGGTCTTCGAGAACTTCGACATGTACAAGGCGCGGATCAACGACCCGGAGCTGGATGTCGATAAAGACTCGATTCTGGTGATGAAAAACTGCGGGCCGAAGGGTTATCCGGGCATGGCCGAGGTGGGCAACATGGGCTTGCCGGCCAAGCTGCTGGCCCAAGGCGTGACCGACATGGTACGCATCTCGGATGCACGGATGAGCGGCACGGCGTACGGCACCGTGGTTTTGCACGTTGCCCCGGAAGCCGCTGCCGGTGGGCCTTTGGCGGTGGTGCAGGAAGGCGACTGGATCGAGCTCGATTGCGCCAGCGGGCGTTTGCACCTGGACATTCCGGATGCCGAACTGGCGGCGCGCATGGCCGATCTGCAACCACCGCAGCAGCTACTGGTCGGCGGCTATCGTCAGCTGTACATCGACCATGTGCTGCAGGCGGATCAGGGCTGTGATTTCGACTTCCTGGTTGGCTGTCGTGGAGCGGAAGTCCCACGCCATTCCCACTAACACCGTCACCCCTGTGGGAGCTGGCTTGCCAGCGATTACGGTCTGCCAGCTGACATTCATGTTGACTGACACCCCGCCATCGCTGGCAAGCCAGCTCCCACATTTGCTTTGTGTATCCACCTCAAGATTGTCTGGTGCCTGCTATGATGCGCGGCATCTCCATCGCTCAGGATCGCGCCGTTCCCCATGGATTACCGCAAACCTTCCGACCGTAAAAGCATGCACTCGCGCATTGTCCAGGAACTGGGCATGCAGATCGTCTCCGGACGTTTTTTGCCCGACGACAAACTGCCCGCCGAAGCACTGCTGTGCGAGGAATACGCGGTCAGCCGCCCGGTGTTGCGCGAAGCCACGCGAGTGCTGGTGGCCAAGGGGCTGGTGTACTCCAAACCACGCGTCGGCACGGTGGTCAAGGCGCGCCGCGAATGGCACATGCTCGACCCGGACGTGCTGCACTGGCTGATGCAAAGCAGTCCGCAGAATGAATTCTTCAATGTGCTGACCAGCGTGCGCAGCATCATCGAACCGGCCGCTGCCGCCCTCGCCGCCCAGCACGCGACCGAGGCCGACATCGCCGCCATCGGCGAGGCCTATCAACGCATGGAAGCCGCGCCGACCCCGGAGGCCTTGCTGCAACCGGACCTGGACTTCCATAGCCGGATTGCCGATGCGACGCACAACGATTTGCTGGCGAACCTGTGCAACATGCTTTCGGTGGCGATTGCCGAGGCGTTGAAGCATTCCAACCAGCGACCGAATCTGCATGAGCTGGCGTTGCCACGGCACAAGGCGATTCTTACCGCGATCGAGAACCGCGATGCACTGGGTGCCCGCCACGCGACGCTGGTGCAGCTGGATGATGCGCGCAGTGCGTTGAGTGTTGTGCTTGGGGCGGATCTTTCGTAAGCCTTGAGACCGCTTGCCCTCACCCTAGCCCTCTCCTCGAGGGAGAGGGGACCGATCCGGGAATATTGACGACCTACACCGACGTGAACGATTTTCTTTGAATCCATAATCGGCTGGTATCTCAAATCTCATGATTTGCTGTGAATCCATAATCGATTCGGTATTTCCAGGTCGATGTATCAAGCCGCACACCTCGGTCAGTCCCCTCTCCCTCTGGGAGAGGGCTAGGGTGAGGGGCTTTTGATCTTGACTCATAAAAAAGCCGCAACCCTGAGGTTGCGGCTTTGTCGTTTCAGGCGTCCGGATCAGTGAGCAAACAGCGAGTTGCCCTTCTGCCCCGCCAGTTTCTCCGGCTTGATCAAGAACTTGGCCAGGGCCGGCAACAGCCACAGCGCACCGAACATGTTCCACAGCAACATGAAGGTCAGCATCAGGCCCATGTCGGCCTGGAACTTGATTGCCGAGAAGATCCAGGTGCACACGCCGATGGCCAGGCACAGGCCGGTGAACAGCACCGCTTTACCGGTGGATTTCAGGGTCTGGTAATAGGCTTCCTGCAACGGCAGACCGGCGCGCAGGAAACTCTCCAGACGGCTGTAGATGTAGATGCCGTAGTCCACGCCAATCCCCACGCCCAGTGCCACCACCGGCAGGGTCGCGACCTTGACGCCGATGCCCATGAACGCCATCAGTGCGTTGCCCAGCACCGAGGTCAGTACCAGCGGCAGGACGATGCACAGCGTCGCCGCCCATGAACGGAAGGTGATCATGCACATCACTGCGACGCAGATGTACACCAGAATCAGGATGGTCAGCTCGGCCTGTTTGATCACCTCGTTGGTGGCTGCCTCGATCCCGGCGTTACCGGCGGCGAGGATGAATTCCAGACCGTCCTTGTTGTTGGCCTTGGCGAATTCCTGCACCGCATGCACCGCGCGGTCGAGGGTTTCGGCCTTGTGGTCGTTGAGGAAAATCAAAACTGGCGCCAGCGAACAGCTGTTGTTGTACAGGCCGTCGGCGCGGGCGATCGAGTTGTTCAGCACGTCCGGGTTGCGCGACAGGGTTTCCCATTTCAGGTTGCCCTCGTTCATGCCCTTGATCATCTGCTTGGATACGGTCACCAGCGAGATCGCCGACTGCACGCCCTCGGTGTTCTGCATCTTCCACATCAGTTCGTCGATCGGCGCCATCGCTTCGTAGCGCGAGCAACCTTCAGTGGCGGTCTTGACCATCACCACCAGCACGTCGGAACTGGTGGAATAGTTGTTGATGATGAAGTTGTTGTCCTTGTTGTAGCGCGAGTCCGGACGCAGCTCCGGCGCGCCCTGGTCGAGGTCGCCGATCTTCAGGTTCTGGCTGTACCAGAGGCCGCCGCCGAAGGCGAGCAGCGCCAGAGCAATCGAAACCGGGGCAACTTTCGGGCTGGCGAAATTCGACAGCAGGCGCCAGAACGGATGTTCGCGATTCGCGTCCTTCTTGCTCTTGGCAATCGCACGCTTGCTGATGCCGACATAGGAAATCGCCACCGGCAGCAGAATCAGGTTGGTGAACACGATGACCGCCACGCCGATGGACGCGCCGATCGCCAGTTCGCGGATCACCCCGATATCAATGATCAGCAGGGTGATGAAGCCCACGGCGTCAGCGAGAATCGCGATCATCCCCGGCAGGAACAGTTGCCGGAAGGTGCGCCGCGCGGCAGTCAGGGCGTTGTCCGCTTCACTCGATTGCAGGGCGATACCGTTGATCTTCTGCACGCCGTGGGAAATGCCGATGGCGAAAATCAGGAACGGCACCAGCATCGAATACGGATCCAGCCCGAAACCGAAGAAGTGCATCAGCCCGAGTTGCCAGACCACCGCCACCAGCGTGGTGCTCAACACCGCAATGGTGCTGCGCAGGCAGTTGGTGAACCACAGCAGCAGAATCAGGGTGATGACGAAAGCGATGCCGAAGAACATCACCACCATCACCAGGCCGTCGATCAGGTCTCCGACCTTCTTGGCGAAGCCAACGATGTGGATCTTGACGTTGGGGTTCTGCGCTTCGAACTTGTTGCGGATCTTGTCTTCGAGCTCATGGGAGAACTGGCGGTAGTCCAGCGCCAGCAGCTTGCCCTGATCCTGCGGGTCCGGGTAGGACTCCAGCAGCGGGATATCGACGATGCTCGATTTGAAGTCGTTGGCCACCAGGCGCCCGACCTGCCCTGACTTGAGCACGTTGTTGCGCAACATGTCGAGGCTGTCCGGCGAGCCGTCGTAGCTCTGCGGAATCACTTCCCCGCCGGCAAAGCCCTCTTCGGTCACTTCGGTCCAGCGTACGCTCGGACTCCACAGCGATTTGAGGCCGGAACGGTCGACGCCGGAGATGTAGAACACCTCGTCGTTGATCTGGCGCAGGGTCTCCATGTATTCCTTGGAGAAGATGTCGCCGTCTTTGGCTTCCACCGAAATCCGTACGGTGTTGCCCAGGTTCGCCAGATCGTTGCGGTGCTCCATCATCTTCTCGATGAACGGATGCTTGAGCGGGATCATTTTTTCGAAACTGGTGGAGGGGCGAATCAGCGTGGCCTGCCAGAACAGGAAGACGCTGACCACCAGGCAGATCAGGATCACCGCCGGGCGGTTGTTGAAAATCAGACGTTCGAGGAACGTCGCCTTGTCCTGATGATGAGTGCTCAAGGAAGTCATAGCCCCGCCTTCTTATTATTGATGTCGGCGCCGTTGGGCTGCGTGGTGTGCACGCCGCCCTGCCCGGTCAGAATCAGATTGCCGTCGCCGGCCGCTGTCACCGAGGACAGCGAAATGCGGTCCGGGCGGTTGAACACGCTGAAGGTTTCGCCGTTGTCGCTGCTGCTGATCACCGAGCCGCCGTTGCCGACGATCACGATCGAGCCGTCGGCGAGCAGCGTGGCGCCGGACAGACCGAACTCCAGCGCACCACGCGCGGCTTTGAGTTCGACCTGCTGCCAGGTGCTGCCGAAATCGCTGGAACGATAGAGGTTGCCGCGCAGGCCGTAGGCCAACAAGGTCTGCGCCTGGGCGGTGCCGATCACGCCGAACAGCGAGCCTTGATATGGGCCCTGGAGTTTTTCCCAGGTCTGGCCCCAGTCCGGGGAGCGGAACATGCTGCCCTGCTCGCCGACGATGAACAGCCCGGCGTCCTTGACCGCCGAGATGGCGTTGAGGTGGAACTGGTCCTGGTTGTCGAGGCGGTCGCTGACGTCCTGCCAGTTCTTGCCGCCATCGGTGGTTTCCAGCAAGGCACCGTAGGCGCCTACGGCGACGCCGTGGTTGACGTCCTGGAACCAGACGTCGAGCAGCGGTGCTTCGCGCTTGAGGTCTTCGAACTGTTTGCTCCAGGTCAGGCCGCCGTCAGCGCTGGCGAGGATCTGCGCGTCGTGGCCGACCGCCCAGCCGTGCTTGTCGTCGGCGAAATACACCGCCGTCAGCAGTTGCCGGGTCGGAACCTTAGCCTGGGTCCAGGTCTTGCCTTGGTCATCGGAATAGAGAATGTGCCCACGATCACCCACCGCCACCAACCGGGTGCCGGCGTGGACAACATCGAGTATCAGGCTTTTGGCGGCTTTGGCCGATTCGGTGGAGTACACCCCGTCGGCGGGCGCTTCGGCGGCCAGAACGGGTGCCGACAAGGCAGCACAGCCCAGCAGTGTGAGTGCTGTGGCCAGCAACGCGGTGTTGCGTAACGCCGGCGGGCGGCAACGACTCATAGACCTTCCCCTATTTATTATTGTTAGGCCATTGGGCCTTAGGGCGCCGCAAGGGTGCTCGTGGTGACTGATGGGTCACAAGCATAGCCGTGAAACCCGCAGTCCAGAGCGCCTTGGGAAGCTGGCTCATCCTATCGGGCTTTGGAAACGTCTGACAATCGGCGCCACGTTATCTTTTGTTAACCAAATGACCCCGACACAACCCCCTGTAGGAGCTGCGGCACGCTGCGATCTTTTGATCCGGGTTTTTAAAAACAAGATCAAAAGATCGCAGCGTGCCGCAGCTCCTACATCGATATCGCGTCGTGGCGGATTGATGAGGATGGCAGGCGAATACACCGCCATTCGCCGGATCGATGCGGCAAATCTTGCGTGGGGGACTTGCGCGATCGGTATTATGGTATACCATCAGACGCACAGACACTCTCAATTCCCCTACGGAGCAGCTCATGAGTTTCGAAATTCGCAAGATCGTCAGCTATGTCGAAGAAACCTTCATCGAAGGCGGCAAGGCCACTGACAAGCCAGTGACCATGGTTGGCCTGGCCGTGGTGATGAAGAACCCGTGGGTCGGCAACGGCTTCGTCGAGGACCTGAAACCGCAAATCCGCGCCAACTGCTCCGACCTCGGCGCAATGATGGTCGAGCGTCTGGTGGGCATCATCGGCGGTGCCGAGAAGATCGAGGCTTACGGTAAAGCCGCAGTGGTCGGCGCCGACGGCGAAATCGAACACGCCTCGGCGGTGATCCACACCCTGCGCTTCGGCAATCACTACCGCGAAGCGGTCAAGGCCAAGAGCTACCTGAGCTTCACCAACAAGCGCGGCGGCCCGGGCACGTCGATCCAGATCCCGATGATGCACAAGGACGACGAAGGTCTGCGCTCGCACTACATCACCCTGGAAATGCAGATCGAAGACGCGCCGCGTGCCGACGAAATCGTCGTGGTGCTCGGTTGCGCCGACGGTGGTCGCCTGCACCCGCGCATCGGCAACCGCTACATCGATCTGGAAGAACTGGCCGCCGAAAAAGCCCAGTAATCACAATAAAAAGGCATTGCAGGAGCGCTCCATGATTCGGCTCACCGCTGAACTCACCCCGGCTGGCACCAGTTACCTGGCGACCGGCCAAGGCCAGCCCGTGGTCTTGATCCACGGCGTGGGCCTGAATAAAGAAATGTGGGGCGGCCAGATCGTTGGCCTGTCTGCCCAATACCAGGTGATCGCCTACGACATGCTCGGCCATGGCGCCAGCCCGCGCCCGGCCAGCGGCACCGGCCTGCTCGGTTATGCCGATCAGTTGCTGGAACTGCTCGATCACTTGAATCTGCCCCAGGCAGCGGTGATCGGTTTCTCCATGGGTGGCCTGGTAGCGCGGGCGTTTGCCCTGCATTACCCGGAGCGCCTGCAAAGCCTGGTGGTGCTCAACAGCGTGTTCAACCGCAGCGAAGAACAACGCGCCGGGGTCATCGCCCGCACCGCGCAGGCCGCCGAACACGGGCCGGACGCCAATGCCGAAGCGGCGCTGTCGCGCTGGTTCAGCCGCGAATATCAGGCGGCGAACCCGGCGCAGATCGCGGCCATTCGTCAGACCCTGGCCGGCAACGACCCGCAGGGTTATCTGACTACCTATGAATTGTTCGCCACTCAGGACATGTACCGCGCCGACGACCTCGGCAGTATTCAGGCGCCGACGCTGATCGCCACCGGCGAATTGGACCCCGGTTCCACCCCGGAAATGGCCGAGCAACTGGCCCGGCGCATCCCCGGTGCGAAGGTTGCGGTACTGCCCGAGCAACGGCATATGATGCCGGTAGAGTCGCCGCGCCTGGTCAACCAGACGTTGCTGGAATTTCTCGACTACGCACACGCCCGACAAAACCCTATAAAGGGGATCGTTGCATGACACTCCAACGCTTCCAGATGTGCATCGGCGGAGAATGGGTCGACGCCCTCTCCGGCAAGACTTTCGAAAGCCTCAACCCGGCCAGCGCGCAAGCCTGGGCCGAACTGCCTGACGCCGATGAAGCCGATGTCGAACGCGCCGTGCAAGCGGCGCAGACTGCCTTCGACAGCCCGGCCTGGCGCGGCCTCACCGCCACCGCCCGCGGCAAACTGCTGCGGCGTCTCGGTGACCTGATCGCGGAAAACAAGGAACAACTGGCGCAGCTGGAAAGCCGCGACAACGGCAAGCTGATCCGCGAAACCCGTGGTCAGGTCGGTTATCTGCCGGAGTTCTTCCACTACACCGCAGGTCTGGCCGACAAGCTCGAAGGCGGTACGTTGCCGCTGGACAAGCCCGACCTGTTTGCCTACACCGTGCACGAAGCGATGGGTGTGGTTGCCGCGATCATTCCCTGGAATAGCCCGCTGTACCTGACCGCGATCAAACTGGCGCCGGCCCTCGCCGCCGGCAACACCATCGTGATCAAGCCGTCCGAGCACGCTTCGGCAACCATCCTTGAGCTGGCACGTCTGGCCCTCGAAGCCGGAGTTCCGCCGGGCGTGGTCAACGTCGTCACCGGTTACGGCCCGAGCACCGGCGCCGCCCTCACCCGCCATCCGCTGATCCGCAAGATCGCCTTCACCGGCGGCGCGGCCACGGCCCGGCATGTGGTGCGCAGCAGCGCCGAGAACTTCGCCAAGCTGTCGCTGGAACTCGGCGGCAAATCGCCGAACATCATCTTCGCCGACGCCGATCTGGACAGCGCGATCAACGGCGCCATCGCCGGGATCTACGCCGCCTCGGGCCAGAGCTGCGTGTCCGGTTCGCGCCTGCTGGTGCAGGACGAAATCTATGACGAGTTCGTCAACCGCCTGGTGGAACGCGCCCAGCGCATCCGCATCGGCAACCCGCAGGAAGACCACAGCGAAATGGGCCCGATGGCCACCGCGCAGCAATTGGCGGTGGTCGAAGGTCTGGTGGCTGACGCTATTGCTGAAGGCGCGCGGTTGCGCACCGGCGGCAAGCGTCCGGCCGACCTCGGTGACGGCTGGTTCTACGAGCCGACGCTGTTCGAGTGCGACCGCAACTCGATGAAGATCATGCAAGAAGAAGTCTTCGGCCCGGTGGCATCGGTGATTCGCTTCAAGGATGAAGCCGAGGCGCTGGCGATTGCCAACGACTCGCAGTTCGGCCTTGCCGCCGGCATCTGGACCCGCGATCTGGGCCGCGCCCATCGTCTGGCCCGGGACGTGCGCTCAGGGATCATCTGGGTCAACACCTACCGCGCGGTATCGGCCATGGCGCCAATTGGCGGTTTCAAGAACAGTGGCTATGGACGCGAAAGCGGCATCGATTCGGTGCTGGCCTACACCGAACTGAAAACGGTGTGGATCAATCTCTCTCAGGCCCCGATGCCTGACCCGTTTGTGATGCGCTAGGAGTCCTGCGACATGATCGAACCCGGCATTTACAAAGACGTCATGAGCTCGTTTCCGTCCGGGGTCACGGTGGTCACCACCCTCGACCCGGATGGCGCCATCGTCGGCATCACCGCCAGCGCCTTCAGTGCGCTGTCGATTGACCCGGCGCTGGTGCTGTTCTGCCCCAACTACGCCTCCGACACCTACCCGGTGCTGCGCGACAGCCAGAAATTCGCGATCCATTTGCTGTCCGCCGAGCAGACCGCCGAGGCCTACGCCTTCGCCGGCAAAGGCAAGGACAAGGCCAAAGGCATCGAGTGGCACTTGAGCGAACTGGGTAACCCGATCCTCGCCAAGGCCACGGCGATCATCGAGTGCGAGTTGTGGCGTGAATACGACGGTGGTGATCACGCGATCATTGTCGGCGCGGTGAAGAACCTGATCCTGCCCGAGCAACCGGTGACGCCGATGATTTATCACAAAGGCAAGCTCGGGCCGTTGCCGACCCTTGCTTGAAAGAACAATGCAAAACCCTGTGGGAGCTGGCTTGCCAGCGATGACGTCGGAACATTCAACATCAATGCTGACTGAACCACCGCTATCGCTGGCAAGCCAGCTCCCACCGGGATTGAGGTGAGCCGAAGAATATGAGTAACGAAAAATACGAAAAAGGCCTGAAGATCCGCACCCAAGTGCTGGGCGAAGCCTACGTGCAACGCTCGATCGAGAACGCCGACGACTTCACCCGCCCACTGCAGGAAATGGTCACCGAATACTGCTGGGGCCACGTCTGGGGCCGTGAGGGTTTGTCGCTCAAGGAGCGCAGCATGATCAACCTGGCGATGATCTCGGCGCTCAACCGCCCGCACGAACTCAAGCTGCATGTGCGCGGCGCCTTGCGTAACGGCCTGAGTCGTGAGCAAATACGCGAAATTCTGCTTCAGGTCGGTATTTATTGCGGCGTCCCGGCAGCCGTGGACAGTTTCCGGCTCGCCCGTGAAGCCTTCGCCGAAGCCGACGCCGAGGCCTCCAGTTAACCCCTCGGCTGTTTAGATGCCCGTCTGGCATGGACAGCCAACTTAAAGAGCGGACCCCATGAAACGCCAGCCACTCGACGACAGCTTCAAGGTCAATCGCAACCCCGTTACCCTGCGCGAAATCGTGCTGGACAAACTGCGTAGCGCGATCATGAATTTCCAGCTCATGCCCGGCGATCGTCTGGTTGAGCGCGATCTGTGCGATCGCCTCGGTGTCAGTCGCACGTCGGTGCGTGAAGCCTTGCGTCACCTGGAGTCCGAAGGCCTGGTCGAATTCGCCGATGCCAAAGGCCCGCGCGTAGCGATCATCACCCTCGCCGATGCAGTCGACATCTATGAACTGCGCTGCGTGCTCGAAGGCCTGATCGTCCAGCTGTTCACCCTGCGCGCCAAGGCCAAGGACATCAAGGCCCTGGAAAAAGCCCTCGACGAGAACCGCAAGGCACTAAAGGACGGCGAACTGCAACAGGTGATCGACTCGGTGCAGGGCTTCTACGACGTATTGCTGGAAGGCTCGGGCAACCATGTTGCGGCCACGCAGTTGCGCCAGTTGCAGGCGCGCATCAGCTACCTGCGGGCGACCTCGGTGTCCCAGGAAAACCGGCGCGGCGCGAGTAATCACGAAATGGAAAAAATGGTCGAGGCGATCAAGAGCGGTGATCCGCTGGCGGCGCATCAGGCCTGCGTCGATCACGTGCGTGCGGCGGCTGCCGTGGCCCTCGATTATCTGAAGCGCAAACAGGAAGAGACCGGCGCCACGCCGGCGATCACCCTGCCCATCGCGCTGAAAGAACCGCGCATAGGTCACTGACATGTTCAGCCCGAGCTTTTGCCCGAAATGCGGTGGCCCTGACCTCGGTCAGCAAGTTCCGCCGGGCGATACGCACGAGCGCCTGATGTGCCGCGGCTGCGGCTACATCCACTATGTGAACCCGAAAATCATCGCCGGCTGCATCATCGAGCAGGACGGCAAATACCTGTTGTGCCAAAGGGCGATCCCGCCGCGCCCCGGCACCTGGACGCTGCCCGCCGGCTTCATGGAAAGCGGCGAAACCACCGAGCAGGCGGCGCTGCGCGAAGTCTGGGAAGAAAGCGGCGTACGCGCGGAAATCGTCTCGCCGTATTCGATCTTCAGCGTGCCGAAAATCAGCGAGGTATACATCATCTTCCGCGCGATCGCGCTGGAAATCACCGGGCAGTACGGGCCCGAGACTCTCGACTACAAGTTCTTTGCCCCTGAAGACATTCCGTGGGAGCAGATCTATTACCCGGCGATCCGGCAGATCCTCGAGCGTTACATCGAGGAGCGTCAGGCCGGGGTGTATGGGATCTACATGGGTAATGATGACAGCGGCAAGATCCACTTTATCCGCTGATACCTGACCCCTGTAGGAGCTGCCGCAGGCTGCGATCTTTTGACTTTGATTTTAAAAAAACAAGATCAAAAGATCGCAGCCTGCGGCAGCTCCTACAATGGCTAGGGTGCCAGACCTTCGACGATAACGATCTCCGCCCGCGCCCATTCCTCGCGATAATGTTTCGCTTCCTGATACACCGCCGAGTGGTAGCACGCCAGCGCCTGCTCGTAGCTCTCGAACTCGATCACCACGCTACGCTGAGGCGTAGCCCTGCCCTCCAGCGCTTCGCTGCGCCCGCCACGCGCTAAAAACTTCGCGCCGAATTCGGCGAACGCTTTCGGCGCGCGCTGGGTGTATTGGCTGTAGTGCTCGGCATCGTCGACATCCACGTGAGCAATCCAGTACGCCTTCATAGTGACCTCATTGTTGATTTTGTATTATGGTATACCAATATTATTTGCAACCAACCCTGAGAGTCCAGCATGGCCTTCAACAGCATCGAAGAAATCCTCGAAGATTATCGCCTCGGCAAAATGGTCTTGCTGGTCGATGACGAAGATCGGGAAAACGAAGGCGACCTGCTGCTGGCCGCCGACTGCTGCACACCCGAGGCGATCAGCTTCATGGCCCGTGAAGCACGCGGTTTGATCTGCCTGACGCTGACTGACGAACACTGCCAGCGCCTGGGCCTTGAGCAGATGGTCCCGAGCAATGGCAGCGTGTTCAGCACCGCGTTCACCGTGTCGATTGAAGCAGCGGTCGGCGTCACCACTGGCATTTCTGCGGCTGATCGCGCGCGCACGGTCGCGGCCGCTGTGGCGAAAGACGCCCGCGCTGAAGACCTGGTGCAACCCGGCCATATCTTTCCGCTGCGCGCCAAGGAAGGCGGCGTACTGACCCGCGCCGGCCACACCGAGGCCGGTTGCGATCTGGCGCGCCTCGCCGGTTTTACCCCGGCCTCGGTGATCGTCGAGGTGATGAACGACGACGGCACCATGGCCCGCCGCCCGGATCTGGAAGTGTTCGCGCGCAAGCACGGGATCAGGATCGGCACCATCGCCGACCTGATCCACTATCGCCTGAGCACCGAGCACACCATCGAACGCATCGGTGAGCGTGAGCTGCCGACGGTGCATGGCACCTTCCGCCTCATCACCTTCGAAGACCGCATCGAGGGTGGCGTGCACATGGCGATGGTCATGGGCGATCTGCGCCGCGAAGAGCCGACGCTGGTGCGCGTGCATGTGATCGATCCTCTGCGTGATCTGGTCGGCGCCGAGTACAGCGGGCCGAGCAACTGGACGCTGTGGGCGGCGCTGCAACGGGTCGCGGCGGAAGGTCATGGGGTTGTGGTGGTATTGGCCAATCATGAATCGTCACAGGCGCTGCTTGAGCGCGTACCGCAACTGACTCAGCCGCCACGGCAGTTCAGTCGCTCGCAATCGCGGATTTATTCGGAGGTCGGCACCGGGGCGCAGATTCTGCAGAACCTCGGCGTCGGCAAACTGCGCCATCTTGGGCCGCCGCTGAAGTATGCGGGGCTGACCGGGTATGACCTGGAGGTGGTGGAGAGCATTCCGTTCAGCGAATAACTCCCAGACACAGGTGATTTCCTGTGGCGAGGGAGCTTGCTCCCGCTGGACTGCGCAGCAGGCCTCAGCTTTTCAGAGAAGCGAGGGTCGCTTCGCAACCCAGCGGGAGCAAGCTCCCTCGCCACAATTTTCCATCTGTCACAAAACTTCCAGCGGTAAAAAACACATTCCCCAGATAACCGGTAAGGCAAAGTGCTTGCACAAAGTTTGGAATACCATAATATGATATTCCATAGACCGGACGACCTGAAAAACCGTCCAGCTACTGCTCCCGACAGGCGGGCAACAACGCAAGCCCGCTCAAAAACACAACAATGAGGGCGTAAAAATGGTGTTGAACAAAGCTGCAACCGCAATCCTTTTTGCGGGACTGCTGAGCGTGACCGGCCAGGCTGCAATGGCCGCCGAGAGTGTGAACTTTGTCAGCTGGGGCGGTAGCACCCAGGATGCGCAGAAACAGGCCTGGGCCGATCCGTTCAGCAAGGCCAGCGGCATCACCGTGGTGCAGGACGGCCCGACCGACTACGGCAAACTCAAGGCCATGGTCGAGAGCGGCAACGTGCAGTGGGACGTGGTCGACGTCGAAGCCGACTTTGCCCTGCGCGCCGCTTCCGAAGGCCTGCTCGAACCCCTCGATTTCAACGTCATCCAGCGCGACAAGATCGACCCGCGTTTCGTCAGTGACTACGGCGTCGGCTCGTTCTTCTTCTCCTTCGTCCTCGGCTACAACGAGGGCAAGCTCGGCGCTGCCAAGCCGCAAGACTGGAGCGCCCTGTTCGACACCAAGACCTATCCCGGCAAACGCGCGCTCTATAAATGGCCAAGCCCCGGCGTGCTCGAACTGGCGCTGCTGGCCGACGGCGTGCCGGCCGACAAGCTCTACCCGCTGGACCTTGATCGCGCCTTCAAAAAACTCGACACCATCAAGAAAGACATCGTCTGGTGGGGCGGCGGCGCGCAGTCGCAGCAACTGCTGGCCTCCGGTGAAGCGAGCATGGGTCAGTTCTGGAACGGCCGGATTCACGCCCTGCAGGAAGATGGCGCCCCCGTCGGTGTGAGCTGGAAACAGAACCTGGTCATGGCCGACATTCTGGTGATTCCAAAAGGCTCGAAAAACAAGGACGCGGCGATGAAGTTTCTGGCCAATGCCAGCAGTGCCAAAGGCCAGGCGGACTTCTCCAATCTGACCGCCTACGCCCCGGTCAACGTCGACAGCGTGGCGCGCCTGGACTCGGTGCTGGCCCCGAACCTGCCGACGGCCTACGCCAAGGATCAAATCACGCTTGATTTCGCGTACTGGGCCAAGAACGGTCAAGCCATCGCGACACGGTGGAACGAATGGCTGGTCAAATGAAAATGGCGGCCACTGCGCCCCGCCCCGCAACGGTGACCGGGAGCGCCACTGGCGCTGCCGGCTCGTCCCCCACCTTCAGACAACGCTGGAAAGGTGCCGGCAACCTGGTCCCGGCACTGCTGTTCCTCGGTTTGTTCTTTCTCGCGCCGTTGATTGGCCTGCTGTTGCGCGGCGTACTGGAACCGACCCCGGGCCTTGGCAACTATGAACAACTGTTCGCCAACTCGGCGTATGCACGGGTGCTGCTCAACACCTTTTCGGTGGCCGGGCTGGTGACGATTTTCAGCCTGTTGCTGGGTTTTCCACTGGCCTGGGCGATCACCCTGGTGCCGCGCGGCTGGGGACGCTGGATCCTCAACATCGTGCTGCTGTCGATGTGGACCAGCCTGCTCGCCCGCACCTATTCGTGGCTGGTATTGCTGCAGGCCTCGGGGGTGATCAACAAGGCGCTGATGGCGCTGGGGATCATCGATCAGCCACTGGAAATGGTGCACAACCTGACCGGCGTGGTGATCGGCATGAGTTACATCATGATCCCGTTCATCGTCCTGCCGTTGCAGGCAACCATGCAGGCCATCGACCCGATGATCCTGCAGGCCGGCTCGATCTGTGGCGCCAGTCCCTGGACCAACTTCTTCCGGGTGTTCCTGCCGCTGTGCCGGCCGGGGCTGGCGTCCGGCGGGTTGATGGTGTTCGTGATGTCGCTCGGTTACTACGTCACCCCGGCGCTGCTCGGCGGGGCGCAGAACATGATGCTGCCGGAGTTCATCATTCAGCAGGTGCAATCGTTCCTCAACTGGGGCCTGGCCAGTGCCGGCGCCGCGTTGCTGATCGCGATCACGCTGGTGCTGTTCTACTTCTACCTGAAGCTTCAGCCGGAATCCCCGGTTGGCGCCAGCAACGCGAGGTAAGCCGAGATGCTCCTGACTCCCAATGCCATGAGCCGGCGGATGCGTTTCGGCTTGTACGCCACCACCGGACTGATCGGTTTATTTCTGCTGTTGCCGATCGTGTTCATCGTCCTGCTGTCGTTCGGTTCGTCGCAGTGGCTGGTGTTCCCACCGCCGGGCTGGACGTTGAAATGGTACGGCCAGTTCTTCTCCAACGCCGACTGGATGAACGCCGCTGCGGCCAGCCTCAAGGTCGCGGTGCTGACCACGATCTGCGCCGTGGCCCTCGGTTTGCCGACGGCGTTTGCCTTGGTGCGCGGGCGTTTTCCCGGACGGGAAATGCTCTACGGCCTGTTCACCCTGCCGATGATCGTGCCGCTGGTGATCATCGCCGTGGCGGTGTACGCGCTGTTTCTCAAGCTCGGTTACACAGGGACGATGTTTGCCTTCGTGGTCAGCCATGTGATCGTCGCGCTGCCGTTCACCATTATCTCGATCATCAACTCGCTGAAGCTGTTCGATCAGTCGATTGAAGACGCGGCGGTGATCTGCGGCGCTTCACGCCTGCAAGCGGTGTTCAAGGTGACCTTTCCGGCGATCCGTCCGGGCATGGTCGCCGGCGCCCTCTTCGCCTTTCTGGTTTCGTGGGACGAAGTGGTGCTCAGCGTGATGATGGCCAGCCCGACCCTGCAAACCCTTCCCGTGAAAATGTGGACCACCCTGCGCCAGGACCTGACCCCGGTGATCGCCGTCGCTTCGACGCTGCTGATCGGCTTGTCGATTTTGGTCATGGTCATCGCCGCCGCGCTGCGCCGGCGCAACGAAATCAGCGCCTGAGCGCCCAGGAGTACGACATGAGTGCCGTGATCAAAGACGCCTCCCTGCAGAACGACAAACCTCTGGTCAGCCTGCGCAACCTGAACAAGCACTACGGCGACTTTGCCGCCGTCGACAACATCTCGCTGGACATCAAGGACGGCGAGTTTCTGACCTTCCTCGGCTCCAGCGGCTCGGGCAAAAGCACCACGCTGTCGATGCTCGCCGGCTTCGAAACGCCGAGCAGCGGCGAGATCCTGGTCAACGGGCAGTCGCTGGTCAACGTGCCGCCGCACAAGCGCGACATCGGCATGGTGTTCCAGCGTTATTCGCTGTTCCCGCATCTTTCGGTGCGCGACAACATCGCCTTCCCGCTGGCGATCCGCAAACTCGCCGCCGCCGAACGTGACAAGCGTGTCGATGCGATGTTGAAACTGGTGCAGCTCGAACAATTCGCCCATCGCCGCCCTTCGCAATTGTCCGGCGGCCAGCAACAACGCGTCGCCATCGCCCGCGCGCTGGTCTACGAGCCACGCATTCTGTTGATGGACGAACCCCTCGGCGCGCTGGATAAAAAACTGCGTGAAGACCTGCAGGATGAACTGCGCCAGTTGCATCGGCGCCTGGGCATCACCATCGTCTACGTGACCCACGATCAGGAAGAAGCCATGCGCCTGTCGCAGCGCATCGCGATCTTCAGTCACGGCAAGATTGTCGGCCTGGGCAGCGGTTACGACCTGTACCAGAATCCGCCGAACGCGTTTGTCGCGTCGTTCCTCGGCAACTCGAACTTCCTCAAGCTCAAGGCCCAAGGCAATGCGGCGGCTTCGTTTGAAGGACAGTCATTGTCGATTCGACTGACCGCCGGGTTGCACACCGATCAGGATGTGCTGCTGATGGTGCGTCCGGAAAAGGCTGTGGCGCTGAGCGTGCAGCAGGCGAGCGCAGAGCCGCTGGCAGCGGGTTGGAACGAGGTGTCGGCGCAGGTTGTGGAAGTGTTGTTTCTCGGCGAAAGCCAGACCTGCAGCGTGGTCACTTCGGGCGGTACTTCGATGACGGTGAAAGCCTTGTCAGCCGCCGGCATGCCGCTCAAGGCTGGCGACCCGGTGCGGGTGCGCTGGGCGACAGCGGATGCCTGTGTCTACAGCGAATGGGCTGAAAGCGACCTCAACAAAGCCGCCGGTTCTCACTGATATACCCCGCGCAATACACCTCCCTGTGGGAGCGGGCTTGCCCGCGAAGAGGCCGGTACATTCAATATCAATGTTGAATGTGCTGACGTCTTCGCGGGCAAGCCCGCTCCCACAGGAATCTCAGTGTTCAGGCGATCGGAGTGAACCCTTCAATTTCGTCCGGCCACGCCGTGAGGATTTCGAAGCCGGTTTCGGTCACCGCGACCATATGCTCCCACTGCGCCGACAACGAGCCATCCTTGGTCAGCACGGTCCAGCCGTCCGGCATGTTCTTCACATGGCGCTTGCCGGCGTTGAGCATCGGTTCGACGGTGAAGATCATCCCCGCCTTGAGCTTCAGGCCCTGATTGGGGAACCCGTAATGCAGGATCTGCGGTTCATCGTGGTAGACCTTGCCAATGCCATGCCCGCAATACTCGCGCACCACGCTGAAGCCTTCTTTCTCCGCCAGACTCTGGATCGCATGGCCGATGTCACCCAGCGTCGCTCCGGGACGCACCCTGCGAATGCCGGCGCACATGGCGTCGTAGGTGGTCTTGATCAGGTGTTGCGCCTCAGGCGACGCCGTGCCGACCACGTACATGCGGCTGGTGTCGCCGAACCAGCCATTCTTGATTACCGCGATGTCGAGGTTGACGATGTCGCCATCCTTCAGCGGCGTGCCCGACGGGATGCCGTGGCACACCACGTCGTTGACCGAGGCGCAGACGGTTTTCGGGAAGCCGTGATAACCGACGTTAGCCGGAATCGCTTTCTGCACATTGACGATGTAGTCGTTGCACAGGCGATCCAGTTCATCGGTGGTCACGCCCGCCTTCACATGCGGTACCAGCATCGCCAGCACCTCGGCGGCCAGCTTGCCGGCAGCGCGTGACTGAGCGATTTCGGCGGGGGTGTTGATCTTGATCTGGTTTCTCATGCGCTGACGGCTTCCTGAGTCAGTTGGTGCAGATCCAGCCCGCCGTTCTGTACGGCGCGGATCAGCAAGCGGCAAATGGCGCTGTGGTCGAGGTTGGGGTGCAGTTCGGCAAGCATGCCGATGCGCATCCAGTGCTCGGCCTGCGCGTTGATCGAGCGGCTGAGCGCGGTGCTGGAGATGCGCAGGTTCTCGTGCATGTCTTCTGAAATCTTTACGATGCCCATATCCGAATCCGATACGAAGTGTATATGGATCGTATATTAGCCAAGCGACACCCACGATTGCAAACCTTGCGCACGGATTGCCAAATCGCAGGCAAAAAAAAGCTGCCAGAAGAGGCAGCAAATACTTTAAGAACACGCGATGTATTGGGTTCAGGATAGACGCCGGATAATGACAGTGTCATGACAGCCAACCCTTCACTGAAGCGCCCCTGCCCCGTCATCAGGATGTCATCAACCGCACCGCAAAATCCTCGCAAACCGTCTTGAGCCTTCGACGGATGCTTTGCAGGGATTCCCATGAAACAAGACGCCTCGCTGTTTGCCGCCATCGACCTGGGTTCGAATGCGTTTCGCCTGATGATCGGCCAGTCGGTACGCAGTCGACAGGGCTTGATGATTCAGGAGGTCAAAACCCTGCGTGAGCCGGTGCGACTGGCCGAAGGTTTCGAAGGCGGTGCTCTGGACGCACTGGCGCTGGATCGGGGCTGGCAGGCGCTGGCGCGGTTCGGCAAGAAACTGCGCGGATTCGAGGCCGGCAAAGTGCGGGCCGTGGCAACCAGCGCGGTACGCGAGGCCGACAATGCGCAGCTGTTTCTGCACAGCGCCGAACGTCATCTGGGGTTTCGCATCGATGTCATTTCCGGCCATGAAGAGGCGCAACTGGTCTATGCCGGCGTCGCCCATTCCCTGCCGGGCGCTGAAGACATGCGGTTGGTGGTCGATATCGGCGGTGGTTCAACCGAGCTGATTCTCGGCCAGGGGTCGCAGCCGCTGCTCACCGAAAGCATCGCCATCGGCAGCGGCACGCTGGGCGCACGCTATTTCCCTGACGGGCGCATCGCGCCCGGTGCGCTGCAGGAAGCCGAACGCGTGGCGATCCTGCAATTCGAGAAAGTCGCCCGCCGCTACCGCGCACAGGGCTGGCAGCAGACCATTGGCTCGTCCGGCACGGCGCGGATGCTGGCGAAAGTACTCAAGGCCAATCGCTTGAACGACCTCGGCCAGGATGGCATTACCTATGGTGGGTTGTTGCGTTTGTCGCTGTTGCTGCTGAAGGTGAAGAACGTTCAGCAGTTGAAGCTGGCAGGTTTGCAGCCGCATCGCCAGAGCATTTTGCCCGGCGGATTGGTATTGATGCTGGCGGCGTTCAAGGCATTCGGGATTTCGCAGATGGTGCCGTCGGAACCGGGGCTGCGCCTGGGTGTGCTGCATGGTTTGATTAGCCGGCACTGATACCCTACACACTCCAGTGTGGGAGCGGGCTTGCCCGCGAAGGCGGAGTGTCAGTCGAGAATTATTCAGCTGACACTCCGCTTTCGCGAGCAAGCTCGCTCCCACAGGGTTTGTATTCAGGCTTCAGGCCAGTTCTTTGCGCAGTTGCCGGGCAGCGGCAACCATGTGCACCAACGCCGCTTCTGTCTCCGGCCAGCCACGGGTTTTCAGACCGCAATCCGGGTTGACCCACAACCGCTCGGCCGGAATCCGCTGCGCTGCCTTGCGCAGCAAATTGGCCATCTCCGAAGCATCGGGAACGCGTGGCGAGTGGATGTCGTAGACACCCGGGCCGATCTCGTTCGGATAGGCGAAGGCTTCGAAGGCGTCGAGCAACTCCATGTCCGAACGCGAGGTTTCGATGGTGATCACGTCGGCATCCATCGCCGCGATGGACTCGATCACATCGTTGAATTCGCTGTAGCACATGTGGGTGTGAATCTGGGTCTCGTCACGCACCCCCGAGGCGCACAGGCGGAACACTTCAGTGGCCCAGTCCAGATAATGCTGCCACTGCGCGCGGCGTAGCGGCAGACCTTCGCGGAAGGCGGCTTCGTCGATCTGCACGATCCTGATTCCGGCGGCTTCCAGATCCACCACTTCGTCACGGATCGCCAGCGCCAGTTGCCGCGCCTGCACCTCACGGGACACGTCTTCACGGGGGAACGACCACATCAGCATGGTCACCGGGCCGGTCAGCATACCTTTCATGACCTTGCCGGTGAGGTCCTGAGCATAGCGGATCCAGTCCACGGTCATGGCTTGCGGACGGCTCAGATCACCGAAGATCACTGCCGGTTTCACACAACGTGAACCGTAGCTCTGCACCCAGCCAAAACGGCTGAACACGTAGCCGTCGAGTTGCTCGGCGAAGTACTCCACCATGTCGTTGCGCTCGGCTTCTCCGTGCACCAGTACATCGAGGCCCAGTTGCTCCTGGATCTCCACAGCGTGACGAATTTCGCTGTACATGGCTTCGGTGTATTCGGCTTCGCTGAGCTTGCCTTGCTTGAACGACTGACGCGCCAGACGAATCGAGGCGGTCTGCGGAAACGAACCGATGGTGGTGGTCGGGAACAGCGGCAGGTCGAGGCCGGCGCGCTGCTTGGCGATGCGCTGGGTAAACGGCGATTGGCGCTGGCTGTCCTGCGCTGTAATGGCCGCCACACGGGCCTGCACCGCCGGTTTGTGAATACGTGGCGAGGCGGCGCGACTGGTCTGTACCGAGCGGCTTTGGGTCAAGGCGCGGAGCACTTTTGGTGACTCAGGCTCGTTGACGGCCTGAGCCAGCACGGCGACTTCTTCGCACTTCTGCACGGCAAACGCCAGCCAGCTTTTCAGCTCGGCATCGAGCTGGTCTTCGCGGCTCAGATCCACCGGACTGTGCAGCAGCGAGCAGGACGGCGCGACCCACAGCCGATCCCCCAGACGTTCATGCGCATGCTGCAACGTCGCCAGCGCATGTTCCAGATCGCAGCGCCAGACGTTGCGACCGTTGACCAGGCCCAGCGACAACACTTTGTAGGCCGGCAGGCGATCAAGAATGGTCGGGTACTGTTCCGCTGCACGCACAAGATCGATATGTAACCCATCGACCGGCAGATTGGCGGCCAGACCGAGGTTTTCTTCCAGACCACCGAAGTAAGTGGCGAGCAGCTTTTTCAACGGATCGCGCTGGATCTGGTTGTACGCACGCTCGAAGGCGTTCTTCCATTCCTGCGGCAGGTCGAGCACCAGAATCGGCTCGTCGATCTGCACCCATTCCACACCGAGTGCGGCGAGGCGCGCGAAGATCTGCCCGTACAGCGGCAGCAGGCGGTCGAGCAATTCCAGCTTGTCGAATGCGGCGCCTTTGGCCTTGCCCAGCCATAGATAAGTCAGTGGGCCGATAATCACCGGTTTGACGTTATGGCCGAGGGCACGTGCCTCTTCGACTTCTTCGAACAACTGTTCCCAACCGAGCTGGAACTGTTGATCGGCGCTGAATTCCGGGACCAGATAGTGGTAGTTGGTGTCGAACCACTTGGTCATTTCCTGAGCGTGTGCACCGCCGCAGCAACTGTCGCTGACACCACGGGCCATGCCGAACAGGGTCTGCAGGCTGGCTTTGCCGTCGTGCGGACGGAAACGCTCGGGGATCACCCCGAACATCAGCGAGTGAGTCAGCACCTGGTCGTACCAGGCGAAATCGCCCACCGGCAGCAGCTCGAGGCCGGCGTTTTTCTGCAAGTCCCAATGGGCCTTGCGTAGTTCACGACCCACTTCACGCAGGCCGGCCTCGTTCAGTTCTCCTTTCCAGAACGCCTCTTGCGCTTTTTTCAGTTCGCGGTCGCGACCGATGCGCGGAAATCCGAGGGAATGGGCCAGTGCCATGACAAACAACTCCAAATGTCTTGTTGATGGCGGCCATTGTCGGGATCAGGCACTAGTGAGACAAACTCATTTTAATCTTGATGATCACAAGTTTCCCTCATGATCGAATGTCACCTGTATGCCCGCTGAAAACATGTTTTGCCCTGCAGGATATTCATCCGCGAATCAAGCTGGCGAGCGCGGTCACGACGCCCTTTGAATACTCAATGGCGCCTTGATGTAAACCCTCTGAAACCGCGCCGTTGCAGGCTTCGATTCTGTTCTATGGTTAGATCGAAATGGCTGTATCTGCGGCTGACTAATGGTTGCGACAGATCCTGTCTGCGCCTATGTTGCACGCGAGCTTTTCCCCGCGAATGGAACGCGATCAACACCACTACAAGAGGTGAAGAAATGTCAAAGGATTCACGCCCTGCCGTACTTGGGCTGATCGGCAATACGCCGCTGGTACAAGTTACCCGCTTCGATACCGGCCTCTGCACACTGTTTCTCAAACTGGAATCACAAAACCCCGGCGGCTCGATCAAGGACCGCATCGGTCTGGCGATGATCGACGCCGCTGAACGCGATGGGCGCCTGCAAACAGGTGGCACCATTGTCGAGGCCACCGCCGGCAATACCGGTCTGGGCCTGGCACTGGTCGGCCGGGCCAAAGGCTACCGCGTGGTGCTGGTGGTGCCGGACAAGATGTCCACCGAGAAAGTCCTGCACTTGAAAGCCATGGGCGCCGAAGTGCACATCACCCGCTCGGACGTCGGCAAGGGCCACCCCGAGTATTACCAGGACGTCGCCGCCCGCCTGGCGAAAGACATTCCCGGCGCGTTCTTCGCCGACCAGTTCAACAACCCCGCCAACCCGCTGGCACACGAGTGCAGCACCGCGCCGGAAATCTGGGCGCAGACCGAACATGATCTGGACGCGATCGTGGTCGGCGTCGGGTCTGCCGGCACCCTGACCGGGCTGAGCCGTTTCTTCAAACGCGTGCAGCCGGATCTGGAAATGGTCCTCGCCGATCCGGTGGGTTCGGTGATGGCGCAATACAGCCGCGACGGCACGATGCCGACGCCCGGTTCGTGGGCGGTGGAAGGCATCGGCGAAGACTTCATTCCGTCGATCACCGACCTCAGCAGCGTGCGCCACGCTTACTCGATCAGCGACGAAGAAAGCTTCGATCATGCCCGACAGTTGCTCAAGGCCGAAGGCATTCTCGGGGGTTCGTCCACCGGCACCTTGCTGGCTGCCGCGTTGCGTTATTGCCGCGAACAGACCGAGCCCAAACGCGTGGTCAGCTTCGTCTGCGACACCGGCACGCGCTATCTGTCGAAGGTCTACAACGACCAGTGGATGACCGATCAGGGCCTGTTGCAACGCAAACGCTATGGCGACCTGCGCGATCTGATCGCGCGACGTTTCGAAGACGGCCGCGTGATCAGCGTCGGCCCCGACGACACCCTGCTGACCGCGTTCCAGCGCATGCGTCTGGCGGATGTCTCACAACTGCCGGTGCTGGTGGAAGGCAAACAACTGGTCGGCGTGATCGACGAATCCGACATCTTGCTCGCGGTGCACGAAGACGCCGCGCGCTTCAGTCAATCGGTGTCCAGCGTGATGACCGACAAACTGCAAACCCTCGCACCTGGCGCCCATCTCACCGAGCTCGAAGCGGTTCTCAGTCGTGGCCTCGTGGCGATAATTGCCGACGCTTCGGGCTTCCATGGTCTGATTACCCGCACCGACATGCTCAACCAATTACGGAGATCCCTCGCATGAGTCAGCACGACGATAAATCCCAAGGCTTCGCGACCCGGGTGATCCATGCCGGGCAAACGCCTGACCCGACCACCGGTGCGCTGATGCCGCCGATCTACGCCAACTCGACGTACCTGCAAGACAGCCCCGGCGTGCACAAGGGCTTTGACTACGGGCGCTCGCACAACCCGACGCGTTTTGCGCTGGAACGCTGCGTGGCGGATCTGGAAGGCGGTACCCGCGCGTTCGCTTTCGCGTCCGGGCTGGCGACGATTTCCACCGTGCTTGAACTGATCGATGCCGGTTCGCACGTGATCTCCGGCAATGACCTGTACGGTGGCACATTCCGCCTGTTCGACAAGGTGCGTCAGCGCAGTGCCGGGCATCGTTTCAGCTACGTCGATCTGACTGACCTGGCGGCGTTCGAAGCGGCGCTGCAGGACGACACGCGCCTGGTGATTGTCGAGTCGCCGACCAACCCGCTGCTGAGCCTGTCGGATCTGGCCGCGATTGCACGCATCTGCCGCGCACGCGGGATCATCAGCGTTGCCGACAACACCTTCGCCAGCCCGTATATCCAGCGCCCGCTGGAGCTGGGTTTCGACATCGTGCTGCACTCGACCACCAAGTACCTGAACGGTCACTCCGACGTGATCGGTGGTATCGCAGTGGTCGGCCAGAATGCCGAACTGGCGGACAAACTCGGCTTCCTGCAGAACGCGGTCGGCGCGATTTCCGGGCCGTTCGATGCATTCCTGACGTTGCGCGGGGTGAAAACCCTGGCGCTGCGCATGGAACGTCATTGCAGCAACGCACTGGAACTGGCCAAGTGGCTGGAGCAGCAGCCGCAGGTCAAACGCGTTTACTACCCAGGCTTGCCGTCGCACCCGCAGCACGAGTTGGCCAAACGGCAGATGCATGGTTTTGGCGGGATGATTTCGGTGGATCTGAACAGTGATCTGGAGGGTGCACGGCGCTTTCTGGAAAACGTGAAGATCTTCGCACTGGCCGAAAGCCTCGGCGGCGTCGAAAGCCTGATCGAGCATCCGGCGATCATGACCCACGCGACCATTCCCGCTGAAACCCGCGCCAAACTGGGCATCGGCGATGGCCTGGTGCGTCTGTCGGTGGGCGTCGAAGACCTCGAAGACCTGCGCGCCGATCTGGCGTATGCGCTGACGAAAATCTGATCCTGCAACAACGACAAAGCCCGCAGTGATGCGGGCTTTGGTTATTCGAGTAGGCGGCCAGTGCTGGTCTCTGGCTTACAAGGTTTATCGGGCCTCTCACAGTACAAAAGCAACCATGGAAAAAGAACGGTGCTTTGCTGCCTCACACGGCATAAGGGCTGGATCTCAGCGCGGAGATCTTTCTAACCGTGTACCCTTCGGAACGCGCCCCACGTCCCCTTGCTATCCGCTTGCGCATCAGTCTGCGTCTTCGCCTACACCTTTGAGGCTAGCAAACGCCATCGGCTGATGGGTGAGTGTTTTTAGACTGATTTCCTTTCTGCGCCCCCTTGCAAGGAAGCGAAAAGACTATCGGCTTCACGGCTCACTAGCACATTTGTGCTAATCGACCGCCCCGCCCCCCGGCGCTATATTCCCTCGCAACCCCCGATGTTCCCCAACATTGCCACTGTGCAGTGCGCGGGATCGTTGTGCCTGGAAATCAGAACAACACCAAGGAAGAAGCACCATGAAACTGCATTCCAATCTGTGCAAAGTGGCCATTGTCGGCGCCCTGATGCTGGGCGCCAGCGGTTGCCAGACTGCCAAACCCACCGAAGCCAGCATGAAAGAACGGGCCCAGACCGTCATCGGCAAACCGGTGTCGAAAATCGACAACATCCGCAGCGACAGCACCCTCACCTACTACACCGCGTATACCTCGGCCGGCGAGTACAACTGCGAGTTGCCCAGCGGCGCGATTATCGCGGTGGCGAGCATGGGCATCATGACTCCGCCGCTGTCTTGCCTGCCCAAAGGCGCCTCACCGATCCCCGTTCAGTAATTGATTTCCCCGGTAAAGGACGACGCTCATCATGAAAATCCTGATCGCTACTCTCACCCTCACCGCCCTCGCCCTGACCGGCTGCGCCACGCCCAAACAGTGGGAAGCCACCGGCGGCAGCAAGAACGACGGCGTGGTTCAGGTTTCCTACGAACTGGGCCAGTTCGAAAGCGGCCAGACCAACGCCGCGCAAGGTCTGACTGTCGCGATGGAGCGCTGCAAGACCTGGGGTTACAAGAACGCCGAGGTGACCGGTTCGGAGAAAAACATCTGCCGCACCATGGGCCAGTACAACTGCCTGCAAACCACCATCACTCAGGACTACCTCTGCAAGCGTTGAGTCAGACCTGTTCGACCGGTTCGGTTTGCCGGTCGCGCAGGGCTCGCAAGGTCGCGCGCAGCTCGGCCGGGCGTACCGGTTTGGACAGGATGGCAATTTGGCGGTCGTGCAAGGCCGCCTGTATTTTCTCGATGTCATGCCCGGTAATGATCATCGCTGGCACCGCAAAACCACGCTGGCGCCGCACCTCGTCGATGCACTCGATCCCGGTCGAATGCGTACCCAGATCGTAATCGGCGACGATGATGTCGCAATCGGTGACCAGCCCCTGTCCGCTCAACTCGCCCTGCACCACACAGCCCCAGCGCTCAAGCAGCGCCGACGTCGCCAGCAACACGTTGCGATCGTCCTCTACCAGACACACCTTCAGCCCGGTCAACAGGCCGGCCTGCCGCACATCGTCACGCATGGCCGGCAACTGTGGCGCCACGGCCACCGGCAAGCCATACAGCGTGACCGCCGTGCCGCGCCCAAGCTGCGAGCGCAGCGCCACATCGACGCCGATCAACTGCCCCAGACGCTTGACGATCGACAGCCCGAGGCCGACGCCTTCCACGTCCTTGTCACGCACCTGACGCACCCGATAAAACTCCTCAAACACTTTCGGCAGATGCTCCTCGGCAATGCCGTTACCGCGGTCATGAATCACGATGGCCAGCCCGACACCGCGTTTGCGCACGCCGATCAGCACCGGGCGTTGCGCGCCGTATTTGAAGCAGTTGGAAAGCACGTTCTGCACCATGGTCGCAAGCAGCGCCGGATCGCTCCGCACCCAGTGTCGGCACGGGCGCAGGCGCAATTCCACACCGGCCCAGCGCGCAGCTTCGGCGTTCTGGCGGACCAGGTCGGCCAGCCACTCGCCCAGATTGAACACCTGCAACCTGGGCAGAACGCGCCCGTTGTCGAGGGTGTAGAGGTCAAGAATCGAACGGAATAACTGCGAGACGTTGAGCAGCGATCGGTCAATGTTGTCGACCAGTTGCCGCTCCTGCTCACCCAGCCGCGATTCACGCAGGCACGCCGTGAACAGACCGATGGAGTGAATCGGCTGGCGCAGATCGTGGCTGGCCTGGGCGAGAAACCGCGACTTTTCCAGATTGGCTGCGACGGCTTCTTCAGAGGCCTTGCGCGTGCGCTCCAGCAGCAAGTGCGCGTAGAACGGAATCACCGTGCTGGTGAGCATCAACATCAGCACCATGTACGGTTGCGCCTGCCACACCGGCGTCAAGCGATAAACCGCCAGCAACGCCAGCAGCGCCAACCCCGTGGCGATCGCAAGATAGCGCGAGCCATAGCGCATGCCATTACCGAGGTTGACCCAGATGATCACCGCGTACAGCGGCAACGCCGCTTCACCGCCGAGCACCAGGCCGAAACAGGTGCCGGTGTAATCGTGGATCATCGCGAATATTCGTCGCGCCGGGTAATGCCCCGGCCAGCGCGCGATGGCCTGGCGCAGGACAATCGACGCCAGCAGAAACAGCGTGATGTAGACCACCACCGGCAGATAGACATCGAAGCGCTGACCCGGCAATACACCGAGCACGCAGATGTAAACCATGGCAATGCTGGCGATGATGATGCGCAGATTGGCCTGATCCAGCTCGGTGTTTTTCTCGAACTTCATGGGCAACGTCCTTGTGCGACAGTCGTCAGTTTCAGCACCGGCCAGCAGGCAATCCGCGTCTGCGGTGCTAAGGTGCATGCCGTAAACCACGCCTGATCCAGGGAGGGTCACGCCATGACCGGCCGAATCATCATAGCCGACGATCACCCGATGTTTCGCGAAGCCATGCGGCGCACTGTGCAGCGCCTGTTGCCCGAGGCAACTATCGAGGAGGCCGGCGATCTCGACGCCGTGCTGGCCTTGCTGCCCGCCGGCAACGAGCCGGACACGCTGATTCTCGACCTGCGCTTCCCCGGCCTGACCTGCATCAGCCAACTCGCCGAGCTGCGCCAAAGACTGCCACGCACCACATTGATCGTAGTGTCGATGGTCGACGACGAGGCGTTGATCGGCGAAGTAATGGCGGCCGGCATCGACGGTTTCATCGGCAAGAACATCGCCCCGGATGAGATCGGCCAGGCGATTCTGGCGATCCGCGAAGGCGAGGTACTGGTCAGGTTCGCGCCTTCCGGGCTGCTGCCGCTGGAGACCGGCACCGCCCTCACCCCGCGTCAGCAGGATGTGTTGCGGCTGATCGCCCAAGGCAAGACCAACAAGGAGATCGCCCGGGAGCTGGATATCTCGCCGTTCACCGTGCGCATCCATGTGTCATCGTTACTGCGCACGCTCAATGTGCCGTCGCGGGCAGCCGCTGCGGTGAAGTATTCGGGAGGCAGCGGCGCAATTTAAATGAACCCTGCGCGTTTGGACTCACCTAACTGAAAGACCATCAGGAGGTAGCCCATGCAAATTGAACCCGTCTGGATCGTACTCGCCGTCGTTCTTGTGATCATTGAACTGTGGGCGATCAACAGGGTGCGCAAGAGCGCAGGCAAAGGCAGCAATAAAGGCGTGTGGATTATCGCCATCGTGTTCCTGCCCTTGTTTGGCCTGATTGCCTGGGCACTGGCCGGCCCGAAACACGTTACGCAGGATTGATACAACACAATCCCCTGTAGGAGCTGCCGCAGGCTGCGATCTTTTAAAATCAAAAGATCGCAGCCTGCGGCAGCTCCTACCAGGGAAGCGGTGTTTTACGGATCAACCTGCGCCATCAACTCCGGCACCGATTCCGGCCGTTTCGCGTAACGCTGCGCCAGCACTGCACAGACCATCAATTGAATCTGATGGAACAGCATCAGCGGCAGGATCAACACGCCAATCGTGCTGCCGGCAAACAACACCTGCGCCATCGGCACGCCAGTGGCCAGACTCTTCTTCGAACCGCAGAACAGAATGGTGATACGGTCTTCCTGGCTGAAACCGAACGCCTTGCCCAGCAAGGTCGACGCCAGCAACACCAGCGCCAGCAAGATGCAGCAAACCACCACCAGCCCCAACAGATCGACCAGCGGAATCTGGTGCCAGATGCCTTCGTTGACCGCCTCGCTGAATGCGCCATACACCACCAGCAGAATCGAACCCTGATCGACAAACTTCAGCCAGTTCTTGTTGCGGCCGACCCACGCACCGATCCAGCGGCGAGCGATCTGCCCGGCAATGAACGGCAGCAGCAGTTGCACGCTGATCTTCAGAATCGCATCGACGGTCGAACCGCCGTCACCGTGCACGTTCAGCAGCAGCGTCACCAGCAACGGCGTGAGGAAGATCCCGAACAGGCTCGATGCCGCCGCACTGCAGATCGCCGCCGGAATATTGCCCCGGGCCAGCGAAGTGAAAGCAATCGCCGACTGCACGGTGGCCGGCAACGCACAAAGGTAGAGCATGCCCATGTACAGCTTGTCGCCGATCAGCGGTGACAGCAGCGGTTTCAATGCCAGACCGAGGAGCGGGAACAGCACAAAGGTCAGGCCGAACACCAACAGGTGCAGGCGCCAGTGGCCGGCACCGGCGATGATCGACTCACGCGAGAGCTTGGCGCCATGCAGGAAAAACAGCAGCGCGATGGCGATGTTGGTCAGCCAGCCGAACCCGACCGCGACCTGACCGCTGGCCGGCAGGAAACTGGCCAGCAGCACAACGCCGATCAGGGTCAGGGTGAAGTTGTCGGGCAGGAATCTTGGTCGGGTCATGGGTCTGTTCATCCGGGGGTTGCCAGTACGTGACTGCAACTCTAACGTGAGCAGAAATTACCGACTAACGCCGAAGAGCCAACAGATGCCGCCTAAAGGACACGAGAAAAGCTTCCGGCGCAGCATTCCCGGGCTGCCGAGCCTGCCGCGTGCGCTGTACGGGCGCACCGAATCGCTGCCCAATCGCGCGCTGACCCGACGTCACAGTCACCCGTGGGTGCAATTGTCGTACGCGATTCAGGGCGTGCTTGAGGTGCAGACCAGCGCCGGACGTTTCGTCGCGCCGCCGGAGCGCGCGGTGTGGATTCCGGCGGGCGTGCCGCACCGAGTGTTCAGCTCGCCGCACACCGAAATGCGCAGCCTGTACATCGATTGCAGCGTGGCCGGCTGGGCGCTTGAGCGCTGTCATGTGCTCGGCGTCAGCGACCTGCTGCGCGAGCTGATCCGCGCGTTCAGTCTGGTGCCGGTGGAATACGACGAGAGCGGCGCCCATGGCCGGTTGGCCCAGGTGATCCTCGATCAACTGGCCGAGGCACCGCAGATCGACCTGATGCTGCCGTTGCCGCAGGACAGCCGTCTGCGGCAGATCTATCAAAGTCTGGAGCAACATCCGGAACAGCAGACCACACTGAACCATTGGAGCGAAAAATTCGGTGTCACCGAGAAAACCCTCAGCCGACTGTTTTTACGCGACACCGGCCTGACCTTCCGCGCCTGGCGTCAGCGCTTGCGTCTGTTGGGTGCGCTGACCCCGCTGGAACGCGGCGAACGGGTCACCGACGTGGCTCTGGCCTGCGGTTATGACTCGACCTCGGCGTTCATCGCGGCGTTTCGCCAGCAGTTTGGTGAAACCCCGGGCGAATTTTTTCGCTGACTTTTGTCGATATTTATCGAATTAGCGCATGCCATTCGGCAAAGTTCAGGGTAGAGTTTCGCCCATACGAAATTCTTCACGCATTTCGACGATAACCCTAATGACCCAACCCTTTAGCGAACCTGTCGGCGGTAACAGCATGATCGAAGTCACTGAAGTCTCCATTGCTCAATTACGCGCGGCGCTCGACGCCGGCCAGACCACCGCGGTTGAACTGGTGCAGGCCTATCTGGCCCGGATCGACGCCTACGACGGCCCGCACACCGCCACCGCACTGAATGCGGTGGTGGTGCGCAATCCTGAAGCGCTGGCCGAAGCCCAGGCGTCCGACACGCGCCGGGCCAAGGGCGAAACCCTCGGCCCGCTCGACGGCATCCCTTACACCGCCAAGGACAGCTATCTGGTCAAGGGTCTGACCGCCGCCTCCGGCAGCCCGGCCTTCGCCGATCTGGTGGCGCATCGCGACGCCTTCACCATCGAACGCCTGCGCGCCGCCGGGGCGATCTGCCTGGGCAAGACCAACATGCCGCCGATGGCCAATGGCGGCATGCAGCGTGGCGTCTATGGCCGGGCCGAGAGCCCGTACAACGCCGCCTACCTGACCGCGCCGTTTGCCTCTGGCTCGTCCAACGGCGCCGGCACCGCCACCGCCGCGAGTTTCTCGGCCTTCGGCCTGGCGGAAGAAACCTGGTCGAGTGGTCGCGGCCCGGCGTCGAACAACGGTTTGTGCGCCTACACGCCGTCGCGCGGGGTGATCTCGGTGCGCGGCAACTGGCCGCTGACGCCGACCATGGACGTGGTGGTGCCGTATGCACGGACCATGGCCGATCTGCTTGAAGTGCTCGACGTGGTCGTCGCGGAAGACCCCGACACCCGTGGCGACCTGTGGCGCCTGCAGCCGTGGGTGCCGATCCCGAGCGTCGCCTCGGTGCGCCCGGCGTCCTACGCCGAGCTGGCAGTGAAACCCGCGGCACTGGCCGGCAAACGCCTCGGTGTGCCGAAGATGTACATCAACGCCGACCCTGAAGCCGGCACCAGCGAAGCGCCGGGCATCGGCGGCCCGACCGGGCAACGCATCAACACCCGCCCTTCGGTGATCGACCTGTGGAAACAGGCCCGCGCGGCTCTGGAAGCGGCCGGCGCCGAAGTCATCGAAGTGGATTTCCCGCTGGTCTCCAACTGCGAAGGCGACCGTCCGGGCGCGCCGACCGTGTTCAATCGCGGCATCGTTTCCAAGGAGTTCCTGCACCACGAACTGTGGGACCTGTCGGCCTGGGCCTTCGACGATTTCCTGCGCGCCAACGGTGATCCGAAGCTCAATCGCCTGGCCGATGTCGACGGGCCGAAAATCTTCCCGCACGACCCGGGCACCCTGCCCAACCGTGAGGGCGACCTGGCCGCCGGCATGGACGAATACGTGCGCATGGCCGAGCGCGGCATCACCCCGTGGGATCAGATTCCGACTCTGCCGGACGGCCTGCGCGGCCTGGAGAAAACCCGCAAGCTCGATCTGGAAGACTGGATGGACACGCTGAAACTCGACGCGGTGCTGTTCCCGACCAACGCTGACGTCGGCCCGGCAGATGCCGATATCAATCCGGAATCGGCGGACATCGCCTGGAGCAATGGCGTCTGGGTCGCCAACGGCAACCTGGCGATCCGGCACCTCGGCGTACCAACCGTCACCGTACCGATGGGGATCATGGCCGACATCGGCATGCCGGTCGGCCTGACCTTCGCCGGTCGCGCCTACGATGACTCGAATCTGCTGCGCCTGGCCTCGGCGTTTGAGGCGACTGGCTCGAAGCGTCAGGTGCCGCCGCGCACTCCGGCGCTGACTGCCGGCAAGTAATCAGAACGACGGGGTTGAGACCGCAAAAGGTCTCAATTCCCGTCGTCGCTATTCCCCCTCCCTGATCGCGACACTTCGCTTTTCCCGAACTATTGCTCAGAAATAAGCGATTTTTCTTGCAACCAAACTCGCCGCTAGCATGGCCCTGCCTGACCCTAATTCAATAAAAGCCAGGGAGCCAGCCATGCCAACCACCAACATCAATATCGGCGAACCATGGATGTGGGGCGCGTTTATCGTCTTCGTTCTCGCCATGCTTGCGCTGGATCTGTTCGTTTTTGGCGGACGCAAGGCGCACCGCGTTTCAGTGCGGGAAGCGTCCTGTTGGGTGATCGCCTGGTGTGCGCTGGCGATGGCTTTTGCCGGGTTGCTCTGGTGGTATCTGCACGGCGAGTTCGGCGCCGACATTGCCCAGCGCAAGACGCTGGAATTCCTCACTGGTTATCTGATCGAGCAGTCACTGTCGATCGACAACATGTTCGTCTTCGTGATGATCTTCAGCTACTTCGCCGTGCCACCGGAATTGCAGCGCCGGGTGCTGCTGTATGGCGTGCTCGGGGCGATCGTGATGCGCGCGGCGATGATCTTTGCCGGGGTGTGGCTGGTGTCCCAGTTCGAGTGGCTGTTGTATGCCTTCGGGGTGTTCCTGATCATCACCGGGATCAAGATGCTGATGTTCGCCGAGCAGCAACCGGATCTCGACAAAAACCCGCTACTGCGCTGGGTGCGCGGGCACATGCGAATCACGCAGGGCTTTCACGGCGAGCGCTTTTTCGTGCTGCAGAACGGCGTACGCTGGGCCACGCCGATGTTTCTGGTTCTGGTGCTGATCGAGGCCAGCGACCTGATGTTTGCGGTCGATAGCATCCCGGCGATTTTCGCAGTCACCACCGATCCGTTCATTGTGTTCACCTCGAACATCTTCGCGATCATGGGCCTGCGGGCGTTGTATTTCCTGCTGGCAGACATGGCCGACCGCTTTCATCTGCTCAAGTACGGACTGGCGATCGTGCTGGTGTTCATCGGCGGCAAGATGACGCTGATGCCGTGGTTTCACATGCCGGTGGAATGGTCGCTGGCGGTGGTCGGCGGGGTGATTCTGGGGTCAGTGGTGTTGAGCCTGATCGTCACTCGCAAGGAAGACCAAACTCAATCCCTGTAGGCGCTGCCGCAGGCTGCGATCTTTTTTAAAGCAAAATCAAAAGATCGCAGCCTGCGGCAACTCCTACAGGGAGGAGGCGGTTACTTGTCGGACTTGATGCTGGTCCACACCCGGGTGCGTACGCGTTCGAGTTTTTGCGGTAGGGGCTGGACGACGTAGAGGGTTTTCAGGGCTTCAGGCGTTGGCGTCAGGTTCGGGTTGGCGGTGATGTCTTTGTTCACCAGCGGCATCGAGTCCTTGTTCACGTTCGGGTAGCCGAGGAAGTCGCTGATCGGCGCAATGACTTTCGGATCGAGCAAGGTGTTGAGGAATTCGTGGGCCTCTTCGACGTTCTTCGCGCTCTTCGGAATGGCGAAGGTATCGAACCAGATCGGCGCACCTTCCTTCGGCAAGCGCCAGTCGACCACCACACCGTTGCCCGCCTCTTTCGCACGGTTGCCGAACTGATAGAAGCTGCCGGAGTAACCGATGGCCACGCAGATGTCGCCGTTGGCGATGTCGGTCATGTACTTGGCCGAGTTGAAGTAGGTCACGTACGGACGAATCTTCAGCATCAGGTCCTTGGCCTTTTCATAGTCGGCCGGGTTCTGGCTGTTCGGGTCGAGGCCCAGGTAATGCAGGGCCAGCGGCAGAATTTCCGAGGGCGAATCGAGCATCGCCACGCCGCAGGATTTGAGCTTCTCCATGTTTTCCGGCTTGAACACCAGATCCCAGCTGTCCACCGGCGCGTTGTCGCCAAGCGCGGCTTTGACCTTGGCCGGGTTGAAGCCGATCAGCACCGTGCCATACATGTAGGGCACGCCGTACTGGTTGCCTGGGTCGTTGGCGTCGAGCAGTTTGAGCAGCGCCGGATCCTGATGGCTCCAGTTCGGCAGTTTCGACTTGTCGAGTTTCTGGAACACACCGGCCTTGATCTGGGTGTCGATGAACTGGTTCGACGGCACCACCAGGTCGTAACCGGAGTTGCCGGTGAGCAACTTGGCTTCCAGCGATTCGTTGGTATCGAAGGTATCCCAGGTCACTTTGATGCCGGTCTTCGCGGCGAAATCCTTGGGCACCGACGGCAGAATGTAATCCGCCCAGTTGTAAACCCGCAGCTCGCGCTGCTCGGCGTGTACCGCGCTGGCCAGCAGCGTCAGCCCACACACGGTGGCACCCAGAATGCGTTTCATCGTGACCATGGTTGTTTCCCCGGAATGCGACGTGAGATCGATGGTTTTTATGTTCTGTACACGGCAGCGGCTGTAAAAGTAGCCAAGGGCAAGTAAAGTCCAGCGTTTTGTTGTGGCTTTGATTCTTGCCGACCGCGGGGTTGCGGCACAGTGGGTGATGGGCCAAAAGGGGATCGAAATGGCCAATTTGAATGACCGCACGAATGCTCAAGGTCTAAGGAAACATCACTTGTGGTGAGGGAGCCTGCTCCCGCCGGGCCGCGCAGCGGACCTCGCTCTTCAATTCAGAAAAGCAGGGGCCTGCTGCGCAGTCCAGCGGGAGCAAGCTCCCTCGCCACGGTTTTATTGGTGATCGGGTCAGTCGGTATAAGTCAACTGCGCCGCCCTGCTCTGCCGGGTCTGCCCGCGTGTGGCGAGGCAGTAATACAACGGCACCGTCACCACCAGGCCGAACAGCCACGACAGATCTGCACCGTCGACCAGATTGGCGTAAGGCCCGACGTACAGCGACGTATTGGCGAACGGCAGTTGCACAATGATCCCGATGAAATAGGCAATGATCGCGTGCAGATTGAAGCGCCCGTAAATGCCGCCGTCCGCGCGGAAAATCGAGCTGATGTCATAGCTGCCGCGCTTGATCAGGTAGAAGTCGATCAGGTTGATCGACGCCCACGGCACCAGCACCAGCAACAACGCCAGAATCAGCCCGATGAACTGCGAAATGAAATCCGCCGAGGCACCCAGCGCTACCACGCAGCAACCCGCCAGCACCACGCTCGACAACACCACGCGCACCCTGATGCTCGGCGTCCACTGGCTGGCGAACGTCTGGATCGAGGTGATGATCGACAGCACTGCGCCGTACAGATTCAGCGCGTTGTGGCTGATGATGTTGAGCAGAAACAACACCATCAGTATCGGCCCCAGCCAACCGGTCGACTGCTTGACCGCCGCCATCGCCTCGGTGCCTTCCGGCGTCGCCAGCACTGCCACGGCGCCGAAACTGAACGACAGAATCGTCCCCAGTGTCGCGCCCATATACGTGGCCCAGAACGGTTTGACGATGCCGATATCCGCCGGCAGATAACGCGAATAATCGGACACGTACGGCGAGAAACTAATCTGCCAGATGATCCCCAGCGACACCGTTGCCAGCCAGCCCGACAGGTTGAAGCTGCCGCGCGTCAGGAAGTCCGCCGGCAAATCGTGGGCGAAGATGTAGAGGAAGCCGGCGAGCAGCGCGCTGCCCATCACCCAGGTGCCGATGCGGTTGAGTGTGTGAATGAAGTTGTAGCCGATCACGCCAATCGCGGTGGCCGCCAGTGCACCGATCAGAATGCTCAACGGCGCCGGTACCGACGGCGCAATGCCGACAATCGATTTACCGGCAAGCACGATGTTGGAAATGAAGAAGCCGATGTAGATCAGCGCCGCAAAAAACACGATCAACAATGCGCCGTAACGCCCGAACTGACCGCGACTCTGGACCATTTGCGGAATGCCCATGCGCGGGCCTTGCGCCGACGCCAGGGCGATCACTACCCCGCCGATCAGGTGCCCCAGCGCAATCGCCAGCAGCCCCCAGAGCAAATCGAGATGGAACACCTGAACCACCATGGCGCCGGTGACGATGGGCAGTGGCGCGATGTTGGTGCTGAACCATAAGGTGAAAAGGTCGCGAGCCTTCCCGTGGCGTTCCGCGAGTGGGACGTAGTCGACCGTGTGATTCTCGATCAACGGATCTTGCCGGGACATCTGGGACATATGCATGAACTCGAGTTTGTCTGTTCTTATCTTTGTATGAAGCCAAACCGGGGGGACTCTGCGGTCGCCCCTCAGATGCAGACCATATTATGGTATTCCAAACATTTCACAAGACTGATCCGTAGTTCAAGGCGCTATCTGATCCGTTATCCTCACTGATTCTGCGGCCTGCAGGCCAGCCGAGAGCTCAATAAACGCTGAGTTTCCGACGAAAGCACCACGTTTATCGGTTCAGCCTAAAAGCCCTTGCAAAGAAAAAATACTGGTATACCATCAGACCAACAAATACATAAAAATCGCGTCACAACACCCGAGGATCGTCCAATGATCGATGCTGCCATCTACAAACAGGTCATGGGCTCGTTTCCGTCCGGCGTCACTGTCATCACCACGCTGGACGATGACGGCCAGGTCGTCGGCCTCACCGCCAGCGCCTTCAGCTCACTGTCGATGGACCCGGCCCTGGTGCTGTTCTGCCCCAACTACAGTTCCGACTCCTACCCTGTGCTGATCAAGAACAAGCGCTTCGCGATCCACGTCCTGTCCGGCGGCCAGCAGAGCGAAGCCTACGCCTTCGCCCGCAAAGGCAAGGACAAGGCGCAGGGCATCGAGTGGACGCTGAGCGAGTTGGGCAACCCGATCCTGGCCAACGCGACGGCTATCATCGAGTGTGAGTTGTGGCGCGAATACGAAGGCGGCGACCACGCCATCATGGTCGGCGCGGTGAAGAACCTGATCGTCCCGGAACAGCACACCGGGCCGCTGGTGTATTGCCACGGCAAGATGGGCGCCCTGCCCGTTCTGGCCTGATCAAGATTTCAGCCCTCCCACACAGTTTTGTAGCCTCAACAACAAAAGATCCGAGGAAGCGTCATGAAATTTTCCCTGTTCATCCACATGGAACGCTGGGACGAAAGCGTCAGCCATCGCCAACTGTTCGAAGACCTGACCGAACTGACCCTGATGGCCGAGGCCGGCGGTTTCAGCACCGTGTGGATCGGCGAACACCACGCGATGGAATACACCATCTCGCCAAGCCCGATGCCGCTGCTGGCCTACCTCGCCGCCAAAACCACCACCATCCACCTCGGCGCCGGCACCATCATCGCGCCGTTCTGGCACCCGCTGCGGGTGGCCGGTGAATGCGCCCTGCTCGACGTCATCAGCAACGGGCGCATGGAAGTCGGCCTGGCGCGCGGCGCCTATCAGGTTGAATTCGATCGCATGGCCGGCGGCATGCCCGCCTCCAGCGGCGGCCAGGCCCTGCGCGAAATGGTCCCGGTGGTCCGCGCCCTGTGGCAAGGCGATTACGCCCACGACGGCGACATCTGGAAATTCCCCACCTCGACCAGCGTGCCGAAGCCCATCCAGAAACCCAACCCACCGATGTGGATCGCCGCCCGTGACCCGGATTCACACAACTTCGCCGTGGCCAACGGTTGCAACGTGATGGTCACGCCATTGATGAAGGGCGACGAAGAAGTCGTCGACCTGAAGAACAAGTTCCAGACCGCCCTGGACAACAACCCCGACGTTCCGCGTCCGCAACTGATGGTGCTGCGCCATACCCACGTGCACTCGGCGGACGATCCGGACGGCTGGAAAGTCGGCGCCAAGGCGATCTCACGTTTCTACCGCACCTTCGATGCGTGGTTTGGCAACAAGGAAGTACCGGTCAACGGCTTCCTCGCCCCAAGCCCGGAAGAGAAGTTTGCCGGGCGTCCAGAGTTTGAGCTGGAGAGTTTGCACAAGACAGCGATGATCGGTACGCCGGAAGAGATCATTCCGCGGATCAAGTATTACCAGGAACTGGGGGTGGATGAGTTCAGTTTCTGGTGTGACAACAGCTTGCCGCATGCGGAGAAGAAGAAGTCGTTGGCGTTGTTCATCAAGCATGTGGTGCCGGCGTTTCGCTAAGGACCCTACAGGTTGAAACCGAACAAACAAACGCTCCAACGCTGTGTCGGGGCGTTTGCATTTAAACCTTCAATCAGTGCACTACGCCAAGTTTCGTCGATACCTCGCCAACCCCCAGCACACGGCCGTCAGCCGCCTGCAACTCAAGCTTTCTGATCGGCTGCCGCTGCTGCGCGTCAACCATCACCGAACCCGGCTCCCCCGGCGCATACAGGTGCTCGCCGCCCCACTGCGACAGCGCGACGATCACCGTCTGCAAAGCCTTGCCGCGTTCGGTCAGCACGTATTCCTTATAAGCACCGCCATCGGCGGCCGGCACCGTTTGCAGAATCCCCTGCTCCACCAGGACCTTGAGCCGGGCGCTGAGCATGTTCTTGGCGATGTCCAGATTCTTCTGAAAATCACTGAAGCGGCGAATGCCCTCCAGCGCATCGCGGATGATCAGCAGCGACCACCAGTCGCCGATCAAATCCAGCGTACGGGCGACCGGGCAGGCGTTGCCGTGCAGGCTTTTGCGCTTCACAGGATGTTTCTCCGTCAAATCCAGCGTGTGGTTGCATCTTACAACTGTGTTCGCGGAAAAGAACCACGCCGACAGCGCAGCACCTGCATACAAGTGGCCACGGTCGATTGCGCGGATAGTGAATCCTGCTTTTACAGCCCCTCCCCAACGCGTACTCAAGCAAGGAGTTTCCATGAGCACATTCACTACCGATGACGGCACACAGATCTATTTCAAGGACTGGGGCAGCGGCAAGCCCGTGCTGTTCAGCCATGGCTGGCCGCTGGATGCCGACATGTGGGAATACCAGATGGAATACCTGAGCAGTCGCGGCTACCGCACGATTGCCTTCGACCGCCGTGGTTTCGGGCGCTCCGATCAACCGTGGAACGGCTATGACTACGACACGTTTGCCGACGACATCGCGCAACTGATCAAACACCTCGACCTGCGCGACGTCACGCTGGTCGGTTTCTCCATGGGCGGCGGCGACGTCAGCCGCTACATCGCCCGCCACGGCAGCGAGCGCGTTGCCGGGCTGGTGCTGCTCGGCGCGGTGACGCCACTGTTCGGCAAGAAGGCCGACTATCCGCAAGGTGTCGACACTTCGGTGTTCGACGGAATCAAGGCCGGCCTGCTCAAGGATCGCGCGCAGTTCATCGCGGACTTCGCCGCGCCATTCTACGGCACCAATCAGGGCCAGAAAGTCTCCGACGGCGTGCTTACGCAAACCCTGAACGTCGCCCTGCTCGCCTCGCTCAAAGGCACCGTGGATTGCGTCACCGCATTCTCGCAAACCGACTTCCGCCCGGACATGGCGAAGATCGACGTGCCGACTCTGGTGATCCACGGTGACGGCGATCAGATCGTGCCGTTCGAAACCACCGGCAAGCAGGCCGCCGCGCTGATCAAGGGCGCCGAGCTGAAAGTCTACGCCGGCGCGCCCCATGGTTTTGCCGTGACCCACGCCCAGGCGCTGAATGAGGATTTGCTGGCCTTCCTCAACCGCTGAAAACACCGCGCTGACCAGGTGCAGCCCGGTCAGCGCACGTTGCGATACAACATCAGCCGCGCACTCTCGTGCAGGCCCCGCGTCAGCTCCATCAGGCGCTGGAATTCCTCGGGGTTCTGCCCGGCGACGTTATCCAACGGGGTCTTCGACGCCAGATCATGCAGGGTCGGCGAGCTGCCGTCATGCTGCATCTGCAGGAGGAAATCCTTGGTTACCCCGCCAATTACCGGGAACGTCCCCTCGCGCAGCACCAGCGGCACCACGCGCTCACCTTCCGGCGCCGGTTGCTGGACATCGCGGCCCATCGCACCATTGCTGAACGGCACGCCAGCCATCCCCGCCACCGTCGGCAGCAGATCCGTCAGCCCCACGGCTTCCTCGATGACCTTTGGCGCCAGCAGCCCCGGCGCATGAATCAGCATCGGCACATGATTGCTTTCCAGCCCCAGTTGCTCAAACGCCGGCGGCATGTGCGGGATCTGGCTGATGCGCGTGTTGTGGTCGCCGAAGAACACAAAAATCGTGTTGTCGTAATAGCCGCCGGCCTTGGCCAGCTCCATCAACTTGCCGATATTGAAATCCAGCAGGCGCACCGCGTTGTATTGCTCGACGCTACGTGACCCAGCGGCCTGCACCTGTTCCAGCGACAGGTTGCTGACCCGGAAGCCGTCGTTGTCCTTGGGAATGGTGAACGGCCGATGGTTGCCCGAGGTTTGCACGTAAGCGAAGAACGGTCGGTCCTTCGTCAAGTCGCGCAAGATGCGGTCGCTCTCCTTGAACAGATCCAGATCGGAAATCCCCCACACGTCCACCAGCGGCGAACGCCAGTCACTTTCGTGATACAGGCGCACGCCATCGATGCTCTGTTGGATCAGCGCATTGATATTGGCCCAGCCGGCGTTGCCGCCGATCATGTAGAGCTTCTGGTAATCGGTGAACGCATTGATCAACGTGTGCTGACGGGTGATCAGTGGATGACGCGTTGCGGTCTCGCGGCGGGTCACATCGGGAACACCGGTGATGCTCGCCCACACGGTTTTCGCGGTGCCGGTGACTGGCACATAGAAGTGCTTGAAGAACCAGCTTTGGCTCGCCAGTTGATCGAGGTTCGGCGTCGGGTTCAGCGGGTTGCCATAGGCGCCGACGGCGCTGGTGCCCAGCGATTCGAGCATGACGAACATCACGTTCGGCGTGCCCTGAAGCCGATACGGCTGCACGCCTTGCTGACGTTCGAACGTCAGGCGTTGCGGGTCCGGTCGATCCACGCCCAGATAGCGGGCAATCAGCGGATAGTGCTCGCGCACCTGCGCCTCATCGAATTGCGCCTGCCCGGTTTTCAGCGTGTCGTACAGGAACAGCACCGGGTTCAGACCGACCGCGGCGATCTGCGCGTTACCGGAAAAGAACGCATCGCTCCAGCGCAGCGGCACCGGGTTTTCCAGATTGAGATTGTCCACCCGGCCAAGCAATGCCAGCAGTACCGCGACCACCCCCAGCCCTGTGCCAAATGCCAGCGATGGACGCCGGACAGATTTGGCTTCACGGGCCAGCGTCAGACGTTCCAGTTGCACGAAACCGTAGAACCAGACGCCCAGCACAGCCAACCAGCCGAGCGCGATCCACAGCACCGGATAAGTTTCCCAGACCATCTGTTGCGAGATCTGCGCGTCTTCCAGATAACGCAGCACCGTGGCGTTGATCCGCACGCCAAGATAGGCGTAATGACCGAAATCGATGATGTACAACAGTCCGATCACGCCGAGCGCCAGCAGCCAGTAAACCCGTGCGACCCAGCGTAACCACGGCAACCGCGTGAGGTTCCAGCGCGGCACCCAGGCCAGCAGCGACAACGGCAGGATCAGCAACACGGCGAGGCGCAAGTCGAAACGCAAGCCGATGCCCAAGGTTTCGCGCAGTGTCGGGTTATCGACGAACTCACTGGGCGCGATCCCGGAAAACCCCAGCACGAACACCAGCCTGAGCACGGCAAACAACAAGAACGCCAAACCTGCCGCACCCACGCCGTAGCGCAGGCGTCGCGATTGCAACCCGCCCATCATTGACCTCAGTGTCGTTGGTTCAAATAGAAGATGTCGTGCTTGCCGGTGCGGCTCGCAGCAGACGCCAGACCTCGCGGCTGCACAGCGCCGCAGCGGTGACCAGGCAATAACCCAACAGCAGCGGATCGATCAGGTAGTCCCAATAGTTTTCCGAAGCCTTGAGACGCAAGGCGAACGCCAGCGTGCCCATCGCGAGCATCGACACGGCCAGCGTGTTGCGCAGCCACAACAGCGCCAGTGCCAGCACACCGATACAGACGATCATCGGCCGTGGGTTGAAGCCCCAGCGGTATGGATCGAAATAGGTCAGGCCCATCGTCGCCGGGTACAACAGCGCGGCCAGCACGGTGAACAGCACCAGCATCTGCACCCGTGCCGACAATGTCTGCCGCTCGACAACACCCAGCCGAACCAGACTGGCCCAGCCGAGCAACACCAGCGTGGTAATCGCCAGATCATCGGTGACACTGCGCACGTACGCCGCTAACGGCAGATCGTTGACTGGCACAAAGCTGACCAGCGCCAGCAGCGGCAACAGCCACGGACGCCAGCGTTGCGTGAAGTGCAGCGAGCCGAGCAAGACAAAAGCGAGCAGGACGAACGTCAAATGGGCTTGCCAGAGCAACAGCATCACAGGCGCTCCTCGAGCCACGCTTCATTGAAGCTGACGTGTTTGATGAAGGTGTTATTCCACGAATACACCAGGTGATAGAGCCCATCGCTGCCGCGACTGAAGTACGGATACTCATACTCGAAATCACAGCCCTGCGGCTTGCACACCCGGTAGTCCAGATTGCTCAGAAAGCGCGCTTCCAGCGGCAGACGACGCGCCCCGCTGGAAGCACGAAAGCCTTCGCCGATGATTGCCTTGTAAGCGTCGGGCGCGAACGGCTGGCCAAGCGGATCGGGCGACTGATCGAGTTCGATCACATTGCGCCAGTTGCTCAGGTTGGCATCGGTGCCGTAGAGGCTGAGTTTGAAGCGTCCGTCCTGCAGATCATTGAGCGCCACCAGCAAACCGTTGTCGTCGGTACCCACGGCCGCCAGCGACGAATTGGGGTTGGCCGGTTCCAGCGGATACGGCTCGCTCCAGGTCTGCCCGGCATCCTCGGTGCGGCTGGCCAGTACTCGATGATGAGTGTCGCCGGCATAACGCAGCATGGCCACGGCACGTTTTCCGTCCAGCGGCACAATGGTCGGCTGCAACGAATGCTTGCCACGGCTGATACGGAATTTGTCGATCACCGCGCCGTCGGCGCTCAGGTACAGGTACTCGGCGAATTTGCCCATGAACTCGTGATACACCGGCAGGCCGATCGAGCCGTCGGCATGGAACACCGGCGCAGCGCGCACCAGCGTACTGATGTTGAAAAACGGTGAGGTGATCAGCTGTCGCGGGGCTGACCAGTTGCGCCCGAAATCATCCGAGACCATCACGTTGATCGCACTGGTGGCCCAGCCGCCGACGGATACCGAGACATAGAACATCCACAACCGTTGATCCGGCGCGAGGGCAATCACTGGATTGCCCAATTTGCGGATATAGCGACGGGTGCCGTCGCGGGTCGATTCGCGGGTGGCCAACACCTGCTCGGCGCCCCACTCCGCGGAGTTGGCGTCGTAACGGGCGGTACGGATCTGTACGTCGGCAGCGCCCTCGCGGGAACCGGCGAACCACACCGCCATCAGGTCGCCGCCCGGCAGCGCGGTCACCGACGACGAGTGCACGAAATCATTCAATTGCGAGGAGACGAAGCGACTGCTGTACAGCGGCTCTGGTGACTGCAGCGAAGCATCCACCGGCGGCGTGGCCACGGCAAATGGCGCCAGCAAATGAGCCGGATGACTGCGCCAGGCGCCCCAGAAAACCAGGCTCACGGCCAGTCCGCCCAGGACAAATTTCAAGCGATCAGGAAGCGCAAGCATAGTGGACTCACGGCAAAAACAGGATGGAGGGCAATCGGCAAAACATCCTTGTCAGCGCGGCGGATCGTCCGGCAAGCGCCGTCGGCGTCCGGTGAGCATCGACAACGGCAAGTTGTCGCGCAGCAGAAAACTCTCGAATAACGCGGCGGCGATGTGCAGACACACCAGCACCAGCAAGGTGTCGGTAGCGAATTCGTGTACCTGCAACGGCCAGTCGGCACCCCACAGGGCGTCGATCTCTTCCATGGCCCAGCCGCTCACACCGGCGGTGAACATCGCCAGCAACATCGACAGCATCACCAGTGCGCCAATCGGTGAATGCCCGAGGCGATGCTCGGGCCGTCCGGCAATCAGCGAGCGCGCATGAGCGATCAACCGCGTCGGTGTCGGCCAGAAATCCGCCCAACGCGCACTGCGCGGCCCGACGAATCCCCAGACCAGCCGCACCAGCAGCCAGCCCATGGCGTAATAGCCGAGCCAGATGTGCCAGGCGTCACCGGCTTCATTGAAGAAGTAATTGGCAACGAAGACGCCCGCGATGGACAGATGAAACAGCCGCACCACGGGGTCCCACAGGCGCACGGAGGCGTTCGGCATCAGCCCTTGATCTCGGTTTTCACCGCTTTGCCGCTGACCGGGTCGTGGTAGATCTCGACTTTGCGCTTGTCCTTGTCGAAGCCGTAGATCTCGTAGCAGTTGCCGTCGGTAACCTTGAATTTGCTGATCTCGTAGCCCTGAGCCTTGAGCTGCTCCTGAAAGGCTTTCTGGTCTTGCCATTGCGAGCGTTCGGCGGTGGTGCATTGCGGGCCGGCGACGGCCAACGGGCTGGCAACGATGAGGGACAACAGCAGAAGTTTGCGCATGGAAACACTCTCGCTCGATGAGGAAGGCCTCACTGTGCAAAAGCAACCTTAGTCGAAGCTTAGTTGGCAACGAGTCGTTACATCTTTCCCGTCGGGTCAGCTGCCACAGCCGGCTGCACAGCGGCATGATGCCGCCGGTCAACCGCCCGTATTTGCTCAAGAGAATCCGTTATGCGCCTATTGCTGGTCGAAGATGATCGCGCCCTCGGTCAAGGCATTCGCGTTGCCCTCGGCAGCGAAGGCTACACCCTCGACTGGTTGCAGGACGGTGCCAGCGCCCTGCACGCCCTGCGCAGTGAAAGTTTCGACTTGTTGTTGCTCGACCTCGGCCTGCCACGGCTCGACGGTCTGGCGCTGCTGCAACGCTTGCGTGGCGAACAACAGGATTTGCCGGTACTGATCCTCACCGCCCGCGACGGCACCGCCGAACGCATTGCCGGGCTGGATGCCGGCGCCGACGACTACCTGATCAAACCCTTCGACGTCGATGAATTGAAGGCGCGCATTCGCGCCCTGCTACGCCGCAGTCAGGGCCGTGCGCAACCGGTGCTTGAGCATGCGGGCGTGTGTCTCGATCCGGTCACGCAGCAGGTCACTTGGCAAGGCACTGACGTGGTGGTGACGCCGATGGAATATCAACTGCTGCATCAACTGATGGCTCGTCCGGGCAAGGTCGTCACCCGCGAACGCCTGTCGCGAGCGCTGTACGGCTGGCAGGACCGGGTCGAAAGCAACACCCTCGAAGTGCTGATCCACAACCTGCGCAAAAAACTCTCGAGCGAATTGATCCGCACCGTGCGCGGCGTCGGCTATGTGCTGGAGCTCAAGCCATGATTTCCATACGTGCGCGGATTCTGGTGCCGGTGCTGATTCTGGTACTGATCGGCGACCTGCTGATCAGTTGGCTGGTGCTGCGCGACAGCCACCATGAAATCGAAGAGGTCTACGATGCCCAACTGGCACAAAGCGCGCGCCTGTTGCAAGGCGTGCTGGCCCAGCGCGCGCCCGGCGACAACGACTGGAGCCGGCTCTATCAGGCCTTCGATGACGCCATGAGCCGGGTCGGCGACGGCGAGGCCGCGCACCCTTACGAAACCCGTCTGACTTTTCAGGTTTGGCGCAACGACGGGCAATTGCTGGTGCGCTCGGCCGAAGCGCCGGAGCTTGCCGCACCACCCACCACCCTCGGCTCCCACGACCTGATGGAGAATGGCCGCGACTGGTGCGCGTTTCTGCTCAAGGATTCGCAGCAAGGATTGCTGATCTGGGTCGGCGAGCGCGACGACATCCGTCAGGACCTGATCGAGCGCATCGTCGGCCACACGTTATGGCCGAGCCTGATCGGCGTACCGCTGCTGGCCGCGCTGATCTGGCTGACCATCGGCTGGGGCCTGCAACCGCTGCGAGCGATGGCGCAGAGCATTCGCGGACGAGATACCGAAACCCTGAAACCGCTGCACCTCAGCCCCCTGCCCCACGATCTGGAGCCGATGCAGACTGCGCTCAATCGCCTGTTGCAGCAGATCGACAATCTGCTGGCGCGGGAGCGACGCTTCATCGCCGACGCCGCCCATGAACTGCGCACGCCGCTGGCGATCCTGCGGATCCACGCGCAAAACGCGCAACTGGCCGCCACGCCGCAACAACGCGAAGAGGCACTGGAATATCTGGTCAGCGCAGTGGATCGGGCGACGCGCATCGCCAGTCAATTGCTGACCATGGCGCGCATCGAACCGCACCTGGCCAATCCCGACACCCGCACTGTGGATCTGACCGAACTGGTGCGCGAAGAGCTCGCCGAACTGGCGCCGCTGGCCATGGAAAAGGACGTCGAACTGATCCTCGACAGCGACCACCACTGCCCGGTCGACACCGACCCGGTAGCCCTCGCCATCGCTTTGCAGAACCTGGTGACCAACGCCCTGAATTTCGCCCCGCCGGGCAGCGAGGTACGGGTTCAGGTGCAACCGCAGGCGGGAGGCGCGGTATACATCAGTGTCGAGGACGCCGGGCCCGGTATCAACGAGCAGGAATACGCACGACTGTTCGAGCGTTTCTACAGCCACGGCCACGGCAACGGCGCCGGGCTGGGGCTGGCGATCGTACAGATGATCGTCAGCAAGATCGGCAGCACGTTGCAGCTGTACAACCGACCGCAGGGCGGGTTGTGCGCGGAGTTGCGGATCAATGAGCTGACAGGTTCGAGCGTAACTCTGTGTGAAGATATCTGTGGCGAGGGAGCTTGTCGAATCGTCGCACCGTCCCGCTGGACTGCGCAGCAGGCCTTCTGCTGTTCGACAAAAGAAGGGCCGCTTCGCGACCCGGCGGGAGCAAGCTCCCTCGCCACAGAGTCTTGCGTTTATCGATCGCCTCAATGCTTTTGACAAAATTTTCATGTTTGCCCCCATAAGATTCGCAGCCTCGTTGGGGAGTAGCCTGTTTCCGAGTCCCTCGGAAGCGTTCGTATCAACATTCTCGGCAACCTGCCGTGGTACGAACACCTTTTGGTTGGTGAGACCGACGACACATCCATGCCTGAAGTCGGGCGTGTGGTTGTGTCGTTGACTCATAGCCCGACTGGAAGTGTGCCCCCGTGAATCCTGTTTCCCTCATATTCCTTGCTTTGGCCATGTCCACGGATGCGTTCGCCGCAGCCATCGGCAAAGGCTCCAGCCTGCACAAACCACGTCTGAGCGAAGCGCTGCGCACCGGCCTGATCTTCGGCGTGATCGAAGCCATCACCCCGATCATCGGCTGGCTGATCGGCCAGGCTGCCACCCGCTGGGTCGCCGAATGGGACCACTGGATCGCCTTCACCCTGCTGCTGATCCTCGGTCTGCACATGATCTATAACGGCCTGAAGCACGAAGACGAGGAACAAGAAAAACCCGGTCAGCACTCGTTCCTGATTCTGGCGGTCACCGCGTTTGCCACCAGCATTGACGCGCTCGCGGTCGGCGTCGGCCTGGCGTTTGTCGACGTGAATATCTGGGTGGCTGCAGCGGCCATCGGCTTGGCGACCATGACCATGGTGACCATTGGCGTGATGCTTGGTCGGGTGCTCGGTGCGGTCGTCGGCAAGCGTGCGGAAATCGTCGGTGGCGTGGTGCTGATGATCGTCGGCGCGACCATTCTGTATGAGCACTTGTCAACCTGATTCAAGCCCGGCTCAGCGCCGCCAGCGTCATCGCGTTGCCCAACGCGGCGCCGCTGGCGGTGTTGTCGAAGATGCACCATACGCTGGCCCCATCAGCAGCGCAAAGCTGCATGTCCTGCGCCAGCTGCCGCAGATAAGGCAACTCATAAGCACTGTGATAAATCCGTGGCGACCCGTGCAGTCGCCAATAGCGCACCCCCGTCCAGCCCTGCGCCGAACCATCGGTACTGATCCGCGACGGATCGACCATGGCCTGGGCAATCCGATACGCCTGCAGCATCGGCGCCGCCGCCACCCATGACTCATGCCGTGGCTCAAGCACCACGGCACCGGCGAAGCGTTGACGCAATGCCACGAAAAACGCCTCTGCGCTTGTCGGTTCAAAGGCCAGCGATGGTGGCAGTTGCACCAGCAAGCATCCCAGCCGATCGGCCAGACCCTCGCACTGCCCAAGAAACTCGTCCAGCGCTTGATCACAGTCCCGCAGACGCCATTCATGAGTGATCTGCTTTGGCACCTTCACTGAAAAGCGAAAGCCCGGCGGCACCGAATCTGCCCAGCGTTCATAAGTCTGACGCCGATGCGGACGATAAAACGAGCTGTTGATTTCCACGCAGTCGAACCGCGCCGCGTAACGCTGCAGATGCGTGCCCTCGGCCGGAAACTCCGGCCAATACTCACGCCCCAGACTCCAGCCTGCGCAACCGATGAACATCAAAAAAGCCCCTTCGCCGCTTCACGCATGAAAATCTCCACGGTCTCGTTCACAGATATCAGGCACGACGAAGTGCCTGTGGGAGCTGGCTTGCCAGCGAAGGCGTCGACATCTCCACAATCGCTGCACCTGAAACAACGCTTTCGCGAGCAAGCTCGCTCCCACAGGTTTCGGCGGTGCTCACAGCTTTGGTGCACGACGAAGCGCCTTCACGATTATTTTTTGCCGGGCAGGACGCTGGCCAGTACCTGTTTGGCGGCCTGCACGATCACCCCCGCCTCGTCCGGGTCGCCCTTGAGCAAGGTCGTGGCGAATTTCTTCGCCTGTTCGAGCTTGATGTGCGGTGGCAACGGCGGCACGTTGGGGTCGGTCTTGAACTCGATCAGCACCGGTACGTCCGAGGCCAATGCCTGCTCCCAGGCGGCAGCGACGTCCTCGTCGCGGTCGACGAAAATCCCTTTCAGGCCGATGGAAATGGCGAACAGGTGATACGGCACATCGGGAATGCTCTGCGAGGCTTCGAACTTCGGATCGCCCTCCATCACCCGCTGCTCCCAGGTGACCTGATTCAGATCCTCATTGTTGAACACCGCGCAGATCCATTTCGGGCTGCTCCATTGGCGCCAGTATTTGGCGACGGTGATCAGTTCGGCCATGTTGTTCATCTGCATCGCACCGTCACCCACCAGCGCAATCACCGCACGCTCGGGGTGCGCAAACTTGGCGGCGATCGCATACGGCACGGCAGCGCCCATCGAGGCCAGGCCACCGGACAGCGAACACTGCATGCCCCGGCGAATCTTCAGATCACGCGCGTACCAGTTGGCGCAGGAACCCGAGTCGCTGGTGATGATCGCCTGCTCCGGCAGGCGCGGTGACAGCTCGTACACCACCCGCTGCGGATTGATCGGATCGGCTTTGGCCATCGCACGCCTTTCCAGGGTTTTCTCCCAACTGCCGCGCCAGCCCTCGATCTTTTTGCGCCACTTGTGCGAGGTCTTCTGTTCGAGCAACGGCAGCAGCGCGGCGAGGGTTTCGGCGGAGTCACCGACCAGATTGACCTCCATTGGATAACGCAGGCTGAGCATGTCTGGCTGCAGGTCGATCTGCACGCCGCGCGCCTGACCTTCCTTGGGCAGAAATTCGGCATAGGGAAAACCCGAACCGATCATCAACAAGGTGTCGCACTCGCTCATCATCTTGTAGCTCGGCTCGGTGCCCAGCAGGCCGATACTGCCGGTGACCCACGGCAAATCGTCCGGCAGCGCGGCCTTGCCGAGTAACGCCTTGGCGACGCCAGCACCGAGTTTCTCCGCGATGGCGATCACTTCATCCGTCGCTTGCAACGCGCCAGCGCCGACCAGAATCGCGACTTTTTCACCGCTGTTCAAAACGTCGGCGGCGCGCTGCAGATCGGCCTCGTAGGGCAGCACTTTCGGCTTGGTATAACCGACGCCAGAGTGCGCGGTGCCGTGCGCCCGCGCTGGTGGCTCGTACGCAAGATCCTGCAAATCATTGGGCAGGATGATCGCCGTCACCCGCCGCTCGCCAACTGCCGTACGCACGGCGCGATCAAGCAAATGCCGCACTTGCGACGGCGCCGACGCCTGCTGCACAAACGCCCCGGCCACATCCTTGAACATCGACACCAGGTCCAGCTCCTGCTGGTAATGACTGCCGAGCGCCGTCCGTGCCTGCTGGCCGACAATCGCCAGTACCGGTTGATGATCCATGCGTGCGTCGTATAAGCCGGTGATCAGGTGCGAAGCACCCGGTCCCGAAGTGGCGATGCACACGCCCAACTCGCCAGTGAACTTGGCGTGGGCCGACGCCATGAACGCGGCCATTTCTTCGTGCCGGGCCTGAACGAATTCGATCTTGCCATTGGCTCGGGCGAGCGCTCCGAACACGCCATTGATGCCGTCCCCCGGATAACCAAAAATCCGCGTGACGCCCCATTGGCTGAGCCGCTCAACCAGAAAATCGCCCACTGTCGTCGTCATTTCGTTCCTCGCCTGTCACCGATACATGAAGCCTGCCCGGCGAGACATCCGCCGGGCGGTACATGGGTCTGGACAGTCGGGACGCGCGCGAAGTTTCGATTGTTTTTTCCCGACGGCATTGCCGAACCGCTCACTGTAGGAGCTGCCGCAGGCTGCGATCTTCTGACGTTGTTTTTGGTGCATGCAGGAACGAGCGGCGATGACGCCTGACCCATTGACTGCAGCCCCTCTGTCGTCAAGGCTTCAGATCATCCACGAGCGGTGGGCTGCACGCACTCATCTGCTGGGTAATCCACTCGCGAAAAAGCATGGCATTGGCGCTCTGTTCAAAGGGGCGCGGTGACAACAGGCAATAGCTCGAACCGTCCCGCACAAAGCCGAACGGCGCGATCAACTGGCCGGATTTGAGTTCGTCCTGCACCATCAGAAACGACGCCATACCGACCCCCAGCCCGGCCAGCGCGGCCTGAATGCACAGGTAGAAATGCTCGTAATCGACCCGACTGACATCCGATGCATTCATGCCAGCCAGTCGTATCCAGTTGTCCCACGCCTGCGGGCGCGTCTTGCTGTGCAGCAGGCAGGCGCCATGCAAATGATCACCGTCAGGTCGACTGGACGGCACGCAGACCGGGCCGATCCACTCTTCACAAAGCGTCACGCCGTGCACGGTTTCGTCCCAATGGAAATCGTCACGGCGGATCGCCAGATCCACGCCTGAACGAGCGAAGTCGATCGGCCCGCCGGCCGTCAGCAATTGCACTTGCAACTGTGGATGCGCGCTGTGGAAGTCGGGCAGACGCGGGATCAGCCATTTCATGGCGATGGTCGGCTCGCAGGACACCACCAGCACGTCATCGTGGACTTCGCGTTGCAGACGATAAACCGTGCTCTGCAACTGTTCGAACATCGGCGCGGTGACATTGAACAGCAAACGTCCCGCGTGATTGAGAAAGATCGCGCGGTTACGCCGTTCGAACAACTCGACCCCGATCGCCTCCTCCAGCAAACGCACCTGGCGGCTGACTGCGCCGTGGGTGACGTGCAGCAGCTCGGCAGCCTTGACGAAACTCTGGGTCTGGGCGGCGGTGTTGAAGAAGCGAAAGGCAGCCAGCGGAGGCAGGTTCATATAGACGATGATTTCTCACAGATTTTCGCGACTATAAATCGTTTTTTTTGCCAGTGACAATTCCCCATCATGTCGCCACTCGGAGCCTGCCGCATCCTTCTAAATTTTTGCAAGAATGACTTCGGACAGTGCATCTGTGAAATCAAGTAGCGCAAATGACGCGATGGAGCGTAGGGATGAATGAATTGTTTCTGGTAATCGCCATCACTGTTCTGGCGGTGATCAGTCCCGGCCCGGACTTTGCCATGGTCACTCGCAACAGCTATGCCTACGGCCGACGCAGTGGTCTGCTCGCTGCGCTGGGCATCGCTTGTGGCGTGCAGGTTCATGTGTTCTACACGGTGTTCGGGGTGGCGCTGATCATCACTCAGTCACCCATGCTGTTCTGGATGATGAAGCTGCTGGGCGCCGGCTACCTGGTCTATCTGGGCATCAAATCCTTTACCAATCAATCGGTGCTGACATTTGCCGATGCGAGCGCTTCGGCACCCCGTGCCTGGAAGGTGTTCTGCTCAGGTTTTCTGACCAATGCACTGAATCCGAAAACCATGTTGTTTGTGGTGGCGGCGTACAGCCAAGTGGTGGAACCTGGCAGTTCGCTGACGGTGAACTTTGCCTATGGCTTGTTCATGTCGGTCATTCATTGGCTGTGGTTCAGTCTGGTTGCGCTGTTTTTCTCCACTGAACGGTTACGCCGTCGCCTGCTGGAAAAACAGCGGCTCCTCGACAAGTTCATCGGGATTGCGCTGATGGGGCTGGCGGTGTGTTTGATCATTCCGGGGGTTGCGCAGTCTTGAGCTAGAGCGTTTATGCTGTCGTGTCTGATACCCGTCAGCTCATTCTCGGCAAGTTCACCATGAGGCCCATTTCATGAGTAAAGCGCCCTACGCTCCGCCCAAGGTCTGGAAACACGAAGCGCCGTCCGGCGGCCATTTCGCCAGCATCAATCGCCCGATTGCCGGGCCGACGCATGACAAGACATTGCCTGTCGGCAAACACCCGCTGCAGTTGTATTCACTGGCGACGCCCAATGGCGTGAAGGTCACCATCCTTCTGGAGGAGCTGTTGGCGTTGGGGCATTCCGGCGCCGAATATGACGCCTGGCTGATCCGCATCAACGAGGGCGATCAGTTCTCCAGCGGTTTTGTCGAGATCAATCCGAACTCGAAGATTCCGGCCCTGCTCGACCGCAGCGTACAGCCGCCGATTCGGGTGTTCGAATCCGGTTCGATCCTGCTGTATCTGGCAGAGAAATTCGGCGCCTTCCTGCCGAAAGACCCGGCTGGCCGCACGGAAACCCTGAACTGGTTGTTCTGGCAGATGGGCTCTGCACCTTATCTGGGCGGCGGCTTTGGGCACTTCTATGCGTACGCGCCGGAGAAGCTCGAATACCCGATCAACCGCTTCACCATGGAAGCCAAGCGTCAGCTCGATGTACTCGACCGACGCCTCAAGGAAAGCCGCTACCTGGCCGGCGACAGCTACACCATCGCCGACATCGCGGTCTGGCCGTGGTACGGCCAACTGGTGCGCAACAACGTGTATTCGGCCGCCGAATTTCTAGCGGCCCACGAATACACCCACGTGCAGCGCTGGGCAGAGGACATCGCTCAACGCCCTGCGGTGAAGCGTGGCCAGCGCGTCAATCGCACCTGGGGTGACGAGGCGAGCCAGGTTGCGGAGCGACATCAGGCCACCGATCTGGACTGACGCCACATTCCCACAAAGATTTGTGCTGGACAGGGGCATCCCGGTTCACAGCAACCTTTGTGGGAGCGAGCTTGCTCGCGAAGGCGCCAAGTCAGTCAACACTGACATAACAGACCTACCGCTTTCGCGAGCAAGCTCGCTCCCACAGAAAATTCGGGTTGGACATGAGGATTTGTGAACCTCAGCAATTACAGTGAGACCACACCACCACTGTCGTATAAGGATCTGCAATGCCTGCTGGAAAACGAGAACTGGCGCGGATCGAGCGGCGCTTGATTGCCACGCTCACCGACGCATGTGAAGCCGCAAAAGCTGAAATCCAGGGCTTCACCTGGCTGACCCACACCGCTGACCTGAACGCGTTTGAGGCGACCCTGAAAGTGATCTGGGTGTTCGATACCGAGGCCGACAAACATCTCGCTTTCACACAAGCCAAAGCGCGGATCTTCGAACTGACGACCACTGCGCTGAGGGAGGCCGATATCGACTTCTCCCCTTCAGAGCGCAACGTGGGTTTCGACTCCGAGCAAGCGTGCATGCGTTCGCACGGTGGCAACTGGCGTGAGCGTTTGGCCCGCTATTCCTAGCCCTTGCGTTGCTGTTGATACTGCGCCAACAGCTTGTCGAGGAACTCGAACAGCTTAAGGTTCATCTGCTCATAAGCGTTGGTGCGAAGCGCCGCCGGCTGCTGAACGAAACGACGATCCAGCGCCGCCGCCAGCTCGTCAGGGGACGCGGCAATCAAACGCTCCACGACCTCCGCCGTGAACTCCATGTGGCACTGGAAGCCGTAGACCAGATCGCCGTACTCGACAATCTGGCGCGGACAGCCCTCACTGACGGCGAGGACCTTCGCCTGCGCCGTAAGCCCCGGCATATCGTTGTGCCAATGACCGACGTCGAGCGCATCGCCGAAGTGCGCCACCTTGGCGTTGTTCTTGCCCGCCTCGGTCAAGGTGATCGGAAAATTGCCGATTTCCTTTTCCGGGCTGTGACCATGCGCAGCACCCAGCGCTTCGCCGAGCAATTGCGCCCCCAGGCAAACGCCGACCACTGCCTTGTTCGCGTTGATCGCTCTAACGATCAGGTCGCACTCGGCAGCCGCATCGAAATGCGGACATTCCTCTTTGCTCGTCGCCGGCGATTGCGGGCCGCCCAACACCACCAGCAGGTCGATGTTCTCGACGCTCGCGGGCAAGGCCTCAAACGCATGCACGCGCGAATAACTCGCTTCATGGCCACGTTCGCGCACCCAGGTTTCATAGGCGCCGGGCGATTCGAATGCTTCGTGAACCACGAAATGAACATTCATTGGAAATCCTTGATGAGGGGCTGGATGAGTGATGCGCCAAAGACTATATGACACACAGTGTCATTGGCAAATCCGTTGCTGGAGCAGAGCTGCCAACTCCACGATCACTCTCGCACTTCTCTCAACCGGTCGCGTTCGACTCGACAAAATGCACTTGTGCAGCGCTGCGCCCCGCTAACCAGGCGAGCACCGACGCAATCACTAACACCGCCGCGCTCAGCTCGAAGGTGGCTTTGTAACCGCTCAGGTCAAATGCCAGGCCACCGACGACGGCCCCTCCGGCGATTGCCAGTTGCACGATGGCCACAAGCAAGCCTCCGCCGGCCTCAGCATCCTCCGGGAGCGTCTGCGCCAGCCATGTCCACCAGCCCACGGGCGCCGCCGTGGCGACCAGCCCCCACAATCCGAGCAGCACCGCAGTCAGCAACGGCGAAGCACCGAAGTTGACCAGCGCCAGGGCGATGAGCGCCATTATCAGCGGGATGATCGTCAGCGTGCGGTACAGGCCGGTGCCGAGGAATCTTTCGATCACAAAGGTCCCGATGACCCCTGCAAGCCCCAGTCCCAGCAGCATCAAGGACAGGGTTGAGATGCTGACCCCGGTGACCTCCTCCAGAAAGGGCCGCAGGTAGGTGAACAGCATGAATTGCCCCATGAAAAATACGCTGACGGCGACCATCCCCAAAGCGACTGGCCATTGCTTCATCAGCCGCAGGGCGTTGCCGCTACCGGCCTGACGCTCGAGCTTGAAGGACGGCAGACTGATCAGCAGCCATATGGCCGCCAGCGCCGCGACCGGAACCACGCAGAAAAATGCGCCGCGCCAGCCTATCAACGCGCCGAGGAAACTCCCCGCCGGAGCGGCAATTACCGTCGCCAGCGCGTTGCCGCCGTTGACGATCGCCAGTGCCCGGGACACTTGGTCAGGCGGCACCAGACGCATCGCGGTTGCCGCTGACAACGACCAGAAACCGCCAATGGCGATGCCGATCAAGGCCCGCCCGAACATGAACGACGGATAGCCCGGCGCGAACGCGACCACCGTGCCCGAGACGATCATCAGCAAGGTCAGACCCAGCAACAGCTTCTTGCGCTCGACGCGAGCAGCAACCGCTGCAATCACCAGGCTGGTCACCAGGGCGAATGCACCGGACACGGAAATCCCCTGCCCGGCCTGGCCTTCGCTGATCTGCAGTTCGGCGGCAATCGGCGTCAGCAGACTGACCGGCATGAATTCTGAAGCGACCAGGGCGAAGGCGGCCAGAGACATGGCCAGCACCGCGCTCCAGCCGCGCTGTTCTGTAGAAAGGGAAGTCATTGGAACTACCTGTATGGCGAGAGGCGTCCGGGCGATGGCCCGGACGCACTGTTTTTCACGGTGCCAGCGTCGCGTTGTCGATCACGAAACGGTATTTGACGTCACCTTTGAGCATGCGCTCGTACGCCTCATTGATCTGCTCGGCACGGATCAGCTCGATGTCCGAGACGATGCCGTGTTCGGCACAGAAATCGAGCATCTCCTGAGTCTCTGGAATACCGCCGATCATCGATCCCGCCAGGGTACGACGCTTCATGATCAGGTTGAACACGTTCGGCGATGGATGCGGTGACGCCGGAGCGCCCACCAGTGTCATCGCGCCGTCACGCTTGAGCAGCACCAGCAAAGCGTCGAGGTCGTGGGGGGCGGCCACGGTGTTGATGATCAGGTCGAAGCTTTTCAGGTGCGCGGCCATTTGCTGGGCATCGCTTGAAACCACCACCTCATCGGCGCCGAGGCTTTTCGCGGCCTCGCGTTTCGATTCGGACGTGGTGAACGCCACTACGTACGCGCCCAACGCGTGCGCCAGTTTGATGCCCATGTGGCCCAGACCACCGATGCCGACCACGCCGACTTTTTTGCCCGGGCCAGCGTTCCAGTGCCGCAGCGGCGACCAGGTGGTGATGCCCGCGCACAGCAGCGGCGCCACCGCAGCCAGTTGAGTTTCAGGATGACGAATCCGCAATGCGTAGCGCTGGTGCACCACGATCGCTTGCGAGTAACCGCCCAGGGTCCAGCCGGGCGCATCTGCAGTCGGGAAGTTGTAGGTGCCGATCATGCCGTCGCAGTAATTCTCAAGACCCTCGGCACACTCTTCGCAATGTTTGCAGCTGTCGACAATGCAGCCGACGCCGACCAGATCACCCGGAGCGAAGCCGCTGACCTGTTGGCCTACGGCGGTGACCCGACCGACGATCTCGTGACCGGGCACGCAAGGATATTGTGTGCCCTCCCATTCGGCCCGCACCTGGTGCAGGTCGGAGTGGCAGATACCGCAATAGGCAATTTCGATCTGCACGTCTTCCGGGCCGGGATCGCGACGGGTGATGCGCAGAGGTTCAAGCGGTTTGTCGCCCGCATGGGCGCCATAAGCGAAGACTTGCATGGTGGCTCTCCTGTAATGGTTTGACACATTCTCCCGGTCGATTCACCTCTGCCCTAGTGCATTCCTCTTGAATGCTTGCCTGATCCTCTGAGGTTGCGGGGTGGTGTATAGGAAACGCCTGTGCAGCGGATTAGAGTTCGATCAACAGGAGTTGTCCGACATGATCCCTACCCCGCTGCGCCACGCATCACCTTTGGCGTTGAACATTGACCCGCGCGTGAGCGTGCCGGGTGACTTCGCCACGTCGATACCCGGCCTGTCGCTGTTTCGTCGCGATCAGCCGGCGCCTCCCGCCGTGTGCATGATCGAGCCGAGCCTGATTCTGGTGGGCCGTGGGGAAAAGCGCTTGTGGGTCGGCGGTGAGGGTTACCGCTATGACCCTTCGCGATTTCTGGTCACTTCACTGGATCTGCCCGCCAATTCCGAAGTGCTGGCGGCCAGCCCCGAGCAGCCCTGTGTCGGGCTGGTGCTGAAACTGGATGTCGGCATGCTCGCCGAAATCCTCAGCAAAGGTGGCTTGCCTGCGAAACGGCAGCCGTCGATGAACGCGGGCACTGGCATTGGCAGCATGTCGTCCGCGCTGGAAGGCGCGCTTGAGCGCCTGCTGGCATTGCTCGACGAGCCTGAAGCGATCCCGGTACTGGCGCCGCTGGTGCTGCGGGAAATCCACTATCGCCTGCTCCATACCGATCAAGGCGCGCGGCTGCGGCAGATCACGGCCGTCGATGGCCAGGGTTATCGCATCGCCAAAGCCATCGACTGGCTCAAGGTCAACTACACCGAGGCGCTGCGCATCGATGAATTGGCGGCGCGGGTGCAGATGAGCGCACCGACTTTTCACCACCACTTCCGCCAACTCACCGGCATGAGCCCGCTGCAGTACCAGAAGTGGCTGCGATTGAACGAGGCGCGCCGATTGATGTGGATGGAGCGTCTGGACGTTTCGCGAGCGGCGTTTGCGGTCGGCTATGAAAGTCCCTCGCAGTTCAGCCGTGAATACGCACGCCTGTACGGCACCGCACCCAGTCGGGACATCGCGCTGCTGCGTGGTGAACCCTTCGCCGCAGAAGCACTGGGCAACGCGGCCAGTTGAGCAAAGAACACGCTTTACCGGTGAGGCGCCTCGCCGCGTTTCACCGTTTATAAAAATGCACGTCAACCGATGATCGAGCGGGTGAACCATGGAACTACGAATCAACCAGAAAACCTATCAGGTCGATGCCGACGCCGATACGCCCCTGCTGTGGGTGATCCGCGATGATCTGGGCATGACCGGCACCAAGTACGGCTGTGGATTGGCGCAGTGCGGCGCCTGCTCCGTGCTGGTGGACGGCAACGTGGTGCGCTCGTGCGTCACGCCGGTGGCCGGTGTGGTCGGTCGCGAGGTCACCACCATTGAGGCGATCGAGGCCGATGATGTGGGCAAACGGGTGGTCTCGACCTGGGTTGATCTGCAGGTCGCCCAGTGTGGCTACTGCCAGTCCGGGCAGGTGATGGCCGCCACGGCACTGCTCAAGCAGAATCCCAAACCCAGTGATGCGCAGATCGAAGCGGCGATGGTCAACCTGTGCCGCTGCGGCACGTACAACGCCATTCATGCCGCCGTGCATGAGCTGGCCGGCAAGGGAGACGCCTGATGAACGTGCGTATCGATCCTGCTCAGGAAGCATCAGCACTGGCTCTGCACGAACCAATCAACGTGTCGCGCAGACGTTTCCTGGCCGGCACCGCTGTCGGCGCACTGGTGCTCGGTTTCGGCCTGCCGCTGGGCACGACGCGCGTGCAAGCGGCAGTGGCGGCCGCGACTGCCGAGCGTGGCACGCAGGTGCCGGCGTTTCTGGAAATTCGCCCGGACAACCGCGTGCGCCTGCTGTGCCCGTTCATGGAAGGCGGACAAGGTACGTTCACCGCGATGGCGCAGATCGTCGGTGAAGAACTGGATGCCGACCCGGCGACGTTCCTGGTAGAAGCCGCGCCGCCCGGCGAAGCCTATGTCGTGATGGAGAACGGCATGCGCATCACCGGCGGCAGCATGTCGGTGCGCATGAGTTACCCGGTGATGCGCCGCCTCGGCGCCCTCGCCCGCGCCATGCTGCTGCAGGCGGGCGCGCAGAAACTTGGGGTGCCGGTGAGCGAACTGACTACCGAACCCGGCAAAGTCGTGCACGCCAGGTCGGGCCGCTCGCTGGCCTACGGCGAACTGGCCGAACACGCCATGGATCTGCCGGTTCCCGATCCGGCCTCGGTGCAACTGCGTGATCCGAGCCAGTTCCGCTGGATCGGTAAACCGGTGAAGCGCGTCGATGCCTACGACAAGTCCACCGGCAAGGCGCTGTACAGCATCGACCTGAAGGTCGACGACATGCTGCATGCCGCCGTTCAGCACGCCCCGCGTTTGGGCATGACCGTGGGCAACCTGCGCAACGAAGAGCAGGTCAAAGCGATGAAAGGCGTGCATTCCGTGCATCGCCTGCCGGGGGCCGTGGCGGTGGTCGCCGAGCGCTGGTGGCACGCCAAACGTGCAGTGGAAGCGATTCAGGTCGACTGGCAGGAGCCCACGGCCGACAGCAAAGTACGGCCGATGCCCGCAGATTTTTCCAGTGATGCCTGGCTCAAACGCCTGGCTGACGACAAAGGCCCGGCCAGGGATGATGAAAATGAGGGCGATGTGGCTGCAGTTCTGGCCAGCGCCAAAACGCGGATTGACGCCACTTACCACAACCAGTATCTGAACCACGGCCAATTGGAGCCGCCGTCGGCGCTGGCCCGCTTCAATCCCGACGGTTCGCTGGAAGTCTGGCTGCCGAATCAGGCGCCGGACATGTTCCGTGCCGACATCGCCAAACGCACCGGACTGGACCCGTCGCTCATCACCTTGCATTCGCCATTGCTGGGCGGCTTCTTCGGTCGGCATTTCCTTTACGACGCCGCCAGCCCCTACCCGCAGGCGATCGAGTTATCCAAGGCGGTTGGGCGCCCGGTCAAACTGATCTGGAGCCGCGAGGAAGAGTTCCTGCGCGACGTGCTGCGTCCTGTAGCCGCGGTGAATTTCCGCGCGGCGCTGGACAACGACGGCTGGCCGCTGGCGATCGAAGCGGTCAGCGCCACCGAAGGCCCGACCGAGGCACTGGCCGGCAAACAGGGTGAAAAACTCGACCCGACGGCGCTTGAAGGCTTGTCGGGCAAGTCCTACGCGATCCCCAACAAGCGCATCGCGCAGATCTACGCCAAAGGCCCGGCGATGCTCGGTTACTGGCGTTCGGTGGGCAATTCGCTCAACGACTTCTTCTATGAGTCGTTCCTTGACGAACTGGCCGACAAGGGCGGCAAGGACCCGTTCGAACTGCGCCTGCATCTGCTGCGCGACAACCCGCGACTGACCACGCTGCTGCACGCAGTGGGCGATCTGTCGGGTGGCTGGAAGCGTGGGCCGTTTACCGCGGCGGACGGCAGCAAACGTGCGCGAGGCGTGGCGATGGCGTCGCCGTTCGGTACCCAGACGGCGGTGATCGCCGAGGTCTCCATCGAGCACGGTCAGGTCAAGGTGCACGACATCTGGCAGGCAATCGACCCCGGCAGCATCGTCAACCCGGCGATTGTCGAAGCGCAGGTCAATGGCGCGGTGGCGCTGGGACTGTCGCAAACCCTGGTGGAGGAAGCCGTGTGGATTGATGGCAAACCGCGTGCGCGCAACTACGACTTGTATCCGATCCTGCCGCCTGCACGGATGGCCCGGGTCCACGTGCGTGTGGTCGAGAGCGGGGAAAAAATGGGCGGTATCGGCGAACCACCGCTGCCCGCCGTCGCGCCCGCCGTCGCCAATGCCGTGGCAACGCTGACCGGGCAACGGGTGCGCAGCCTGCCCATGAGCCGCCACACCTTCACTTGATCAGCGCCGGAGCGTCCATGAATAACCGCCGATTCGCAAGAACCGCAGGCTGGCTGGCAGTGCCGTGCCTGGTCGCGGCAGGCCTGCTGGCCTGGTATGTCACCCGCGAGCCTGTCTCGCGCCTTGAAAACAACCACACCGCCGTGGCCGACATCGACCCGGCGCTGGTCGCTCGTGGCGAATACGTCGCCCGACTCAGCGATTGCGTGGCATGCCACAGCGTGCCGGGCGGTGCGCCGTTCGCTGGCGGTCTGGAAATGGCCACACCACTGGGCGCGATCCACACGACCAACATCACCCCCGAGCCGGAAACCGGCATCGGTCGCTACAGCCTGGCGGACTTCGATCGTGCGCTACGCCACGGCGTGGCACCCGACAGCCGCCGTCTGTACCCGGCGATGCCCTACCCGTCCTACGCCAAGCTCAGTGACGACGATGTGCGCGCGCTGTACGCGTTTTTCATGAAAGGCGTGGCACCGGTCAAGCAGGCGAATATCCCGAGTGCGATTCCTTTCCCGTTGAACCTGCGCTGGCCGATTGCGCTGTGGAACGGTGTGTTTGCCGAGACCCAGCCTTACGTGGCCAAACCGTCGCAGGATGCCGTGTGGAATCGCGGCGCTTATCTCGTGCAAGGCGCCGGGCACTGCGGCAGTTGCCATACGCCGCGCGGTCTGGCGTTCAACGAGAAGGCTCTGGATGAATCCGCCACGCCGTACCTCGCCGGCGCCTTGCTCGATGGCTGGTACGCGCCAAGTCTGCGTGACGACCACAACACCGGTCTGGGCCGCTGGAGCGAACCGGAGATCGTGCAGTTCCTCAAGACCGGGCGCAATAAACACGCGGTGGTTTATGGCTCGATGACCGAGGCGTTCAACAACTCGACGCAATTCATGAGCGATGACGATCTGACCGCGATTGCCCGTTATCTCAAGTCATTGCCCGGGGACCGTCAGCGCGACGGCCAGCCATGGCAGTACCAAGCGGTTTCGGCGACGGAACGTCTGGACGCGCCCGGTGCCCATACCTACGTCACGCGCTGTGCTTCGTGCCACGGTTTGGACGGCAAGGGCCAGTCCGAATGGATGCCGCCGCTGGCCGGCGCCACCTCGGCACTGGCCAAGGAAAGTGCTTCAGCGATCAACATCACCCTCAACGGTTCGCAACGGGTGGTGGCCGCCGGAGTACCGGACGCCTATCGCATGCCGGCCTTCCGTGAGCAGTTGTCGGATCAAGAGATCGCCGAAGTGCTGACCTTCATGCGCAGCACCTGGGGCAATCAGGGCGGTGCCATTGAAGCGCAGGCGGTCAACAAGCTGCGTGAACGTACCGATCCGGCCAGCAGCAGCCCGATCATCCTGCAAATGCGTTAGAGGAACGTTTGATGGAAAGCATCGACTTGCTGGTCCTGCGCACCGCGCGGGACTGGCTCGCCGCCGGCGAGCGAGTGTTGCTCGCCACGGTCGCGCGCACATGGGGCTCTTCGCCGCGCCCGACAGGGTCGATGATGGCCTTGCGTAACGACGGGCGCGTGGTCGGCAGCGTGTCCGGCGGCTGCATTGAGGACGATCTGATCCATCGTTACACCACCGCGCAGGGCGGCAGCGGCCTCAAGGACAGTGCGCCCGAGGTGGTGCGCTACGGCGTCAGCGCCGACGAGGCGCATCGTTTCGGTTTGCCCTGTGGCGGCACGCTTGAGCTGATTCTTGAGTTCAATCCCTCATGGCAGGTGCTGGACCAACTGCTGCAGCAACTGGATGCCGGGCAACTGGTACGCCGCTGCCTGGCACTGGATAACGGTCGCGTCACACTGCAAGCCACAGCCATCCCGGAGCAATTCAGTTTCGACGGCCAACAGATGCTCAATACCCTCGGGCCGGGGTATCGGCTGCTGATGATCGGTGCCGGCGCACTGGCCGAGTATCTGGCGACCATGGCGCTGTTCAACGGCTTCAAGGTCGCGGTGTGCGATCCGCGTGCCGAATACATCGACACCTGGGCGGTGGACGGTGTGGAGCGGATCATTGGCATGCCGGATGATGTGGTGCGCGACTTCGCGGTCGATCTGCGCACCTGCATCGTCGCCTTGAGTCATGACCCGCGACTCGACGACCTGGCATTGCTCGAAGCCCTGCACAGCCCGGCGTTTTACATCGGCGCCATCGGTTCGCGGCGCAACAGTCAGCTGCGCCGCGAACGGCTGATCGAGCATTTTGGTGAGACCCAAGCGTCACTCGAGCGCCTGCACGGGCCAATCGGCATCTACATTGGCAGCAAGACACCGGCGGAGATCGCGGTCAGCGTGATGGCCGAGATCCTGGCCGCGAAGAATGGCGCCCGCCTGCCGAAGGCGTTTTCGATTGCCAGCGCCAAGGCGCAGGAAGCCTGACTGGCGGACACATTCAGCACCTGCGTGATGACGCTGAATCAACCTTCAACGTGAGGCGCCTGCACGGGTGAACTGCTGTTCCGTGACCACACTGCCCCACTGGCTGCCCTGCTCTTCCATGGTCAATTCGAACCCGGCCGCTTCGTACAGTCGGCGCGCGGCGTCGAGGCCCTTGAAGGTCCAGAGCTGAATCGCGTCAAAGCCGTGCTGATCGCAAAACTCCACCGCCGCGCTCAGCAGTTGCCGACCGACGCCACTGCCGCGGCAGCCGTCGTCGAGGATGAACCAGCGCAAATGCGCCTGATTGTTACCCAGATCCTGCCCGTCGATCGCGATCGAGCCGACGATGCGCTCATCAAGCATCGCCACCCAGATCTGGTTGCAGGGCTGATTGAGGCGCCCGACAAACTCCGCCGTTTCACTGGCGACGCGGCTTTCAAAGATCGCGCCGAAACCGGAATGCCGCGAATAATAATCCGCATGCATTTGCGCCACACGGCCGATCAGGCCGGGGCGATAGCCGGCGCTGATGTGCAGGTTCGGCGTGAGTGGCCGGTCAGCGCCCAGACGGATGCTTTTGAGCGCATGGGCGTAGGTTGCAAGGCCCTGCGCCACGCTCTGTTGCTGCGACGGATTGAGCGTGTTCAGTGCGTTGCTGACCTGCGCCCGACCGTAGGCATGAATGTCGGCGACGGTCTGCCGGCCCTGCGCGGTCAGCTGCAACAGCTTGACCCGGGCGTCCTCGGCGGCGCGCTCCTCGATCTCCCCGGCCTTGATCAGTTTGCCGACCATGCGGCTGACACTGGACTTTTCCAGACCAAGGCTTTGCGCCAGTTGTGCAGCGCTGACGCCGTCCCCGGCCTCGATTTCCAGCAATGCGTGCACGCCGGAGGCGGAATAGTCGGTCGCCGCCAGGGTGGCGCGCAGGAAACCGAATTCACGCACCATCGTGCGCGACGCTGTACGGATTTCTTCGATCAAGGCTTTAGGGACACTCATGACACATCACCGCTGAAACTTAGTTGCACTATACAACCATATCCCCTGTCGCCGACGCAAGCAGCCGACCACGCCGGGCAAGCGTCAGCGTGCCGACATCAACACCGCAGCAAACGTCAGGCAAAAAAAGCCCCGCAACCGGATGAGGTGCGGGGCAAAGTATTGGTTGGTTGCGGCCAACCAAAGGAGCTCGGTCAGAACGGTTTGCGCGGCCGGGTCAGATGCAATCCTGGGCAGCGCGTTCAAAACTGGAAGGCAGGAAATTCGAGGCCAGCAAATGGCGCTCATAGATGAACACTTTGCCGCCGTTGCCGGCCTTGTAGGCTTCCAGCACGTTGTCTGCCGACACCTTGCTCGGCACCACGATCCGGTAGCTGCGCTGGGTCTGCGAGACGGTCGGGTTCAGCGCACTGCTCTGCAGCTTGGGCACCACGCAATCGGCGTATTGCGCCGGGGTCTTGCGGGTCTGCAAGGTGAGCGTCGGGTCGTTCGGTGCGGAGGCGCAACCGGCGAGCAGCAAGGAGGCAACCGCCAGGGTCGGGGCAAAAAAAGTACGCATCGGTGTAATCCTGAAAATAAAAGTCCGGTTCATCCGGCAACGGTTCAGCGTCACGGCGCCGCCGCTGCCCTTTTGGTTTTGAGTGTTCAGCTGGAAGCCACCAGCGCCTTGAGCGAGGCATCGAACTGCTTCAAGGCATTGAGTTGCAGATCACGTTGCTGCTCGATCTGCGCGGCAATCTCCTGCGCCGCTTTGTCGTGTACCCAGACCGACGGAATCTGTTTCTCCACCGAGCCCTCGGCCTTGCCGATGTACTGCAGGTCGGCATCGTAGAAACGCGCGATGAAATGCGCCTCGTACAGGCTGTTTTGCTGGGTCAGCAAGCGGTTGAAGGTGTCGAGTTTCACCACAATGTCCGGGTGTGCCTGAATCAGCGCATCAAGGCTGTCGTAAACCGTCACCGACGAAAAATGACGCTGCAGCGAGCTGAGCAACCAATCAATGGCCAGTTCCGGGTCGGAGCTGCTGACAAAGGCTGCGCGAATTCGCGAATCCAGCGCATCCTTGGCGCCGTGCAACGCCATGTCGTGGTAGCGCGTCAGGTATTGCAGGTTTTCCCGGGTGTTTTCGCTGTACAGCACACCCACGGTCTGTGAATGTTGCAATGTCGCGCTGCTGCCGGCGATTGGCTGAAGATGACACGCACAAGCGTCGTCTGCGTAAGACGGTGCCGTGGCTACCATGCCGCTCATCAGCAGAGCGGTCAGCGCCAGTCGGGTCAGGGTCTTCATCGCGCAATTTCCTTGAGCTGCGTTTTCAATGAAGGCAATTTTCCGCCTATTGCTTGCAAAGCTGAACTTGCGTTTCGTGATGGTCACTATTACTTCTAGCGATAGTTACCGACGATAACGTTTGATCCATGCTCATCTCTAATGACTAAAACAACAGTGAGGACGCCGCTTTGAGAACCTTTGACCTGATCCGCGACGCGGTTTTGCCCGACTTTCGCGAGCGGGTGGCGGAATACCTGGTGCAGTACGAAAACGTGTTGCTGGACAAGGACATCACCGATGTGCAGCTCAAACGCGATACGGCCAATCAGTTGCGTGGCTATCTGCGCGGGCTGAACACCACGCGGGTGCTGGGTATGGCTTATTGGGAAGAACTGGATCGGCGGGTCGTCGACACCTGGCTCACGCCACAGTCATGACGGCGAACGCCCGGCCATGACATCAGCGTGCGGAGCCTGCCAAAACGGCCCCGAACGCTTACAATCGCCGGCCCTACCGACCTTCTGACAGGCTCCCCCGGAAATGCCGCTCGACCCACTGACGATGCTGACCATTTCGATCGCTCTCGCAGCCGCCGCCGCGCTGTATCTGGCGGTCGAGTGGCGCAGCATTCGTGAGCCTTCGCTGCTGTTCTGGAGCGCCGGTTTCGCCACTATCACTATCGGTTCCACCCTGGCCCTGCTGCGCAGCAACGGTTTTCTGCTGATCGGCATCTGGTTCGCCAACGGCTTGCTGGTGACCGCGCACTTTCTGTTTCTGCTGGGGGTGGCGCGCTTCACGCAGATCCGTCTGTCCCCGGCCTGGTATCTGATTTTCGTCAGCTGGCTGGTCATGCTGTTGTTGCCGGACGGGCCGCTGTGGTCGAAAGTCATGCTGGCCGCCAACTCGCTGCTGGTGGCCGCCTCGACGCTCAAGGCCAGTCTGCTGCTGCGGCCCCATGGCAGCTCGCTGAGCGTCGGCGCGGTGCAACTGCGCTACGTGTTGCTCGGTCACGGGCTGTTCTATGTGGCCAAGGCCCTGACCGTGATGATCCCGGGCACGCTGATCGATCTGGCGGCGTTCCGGGGTGAAATCATTCAGATATCGCTGGTCGAAGGCGCAATGGCGATCATGCTGATTGCGCTGTCGATGACCGGCACCGAACGCTACCGGCGCGAGGAACAGATCGCCCGACTGGCCGCCCGTGATCCGCTGACCGCGCTCTACAACCGCCGCGCCCTCGATGTGCGCGCGCCGCGCTTGCTGCAGGACGTCTCCCCGGCGCATCCGGGTGCCCTGCTGCTGATCGACATCGACAACTTCAAATCGGTCAACGATCAGTACGGCCACAGCGCCGGCGACCGTTTGCTGGTGGCCTTGAGCGAAATGATCCGCGCCGAGACCTCCGATGAGGCGCTCGCCGCCCGTTTGGGCGGCGACGAGTTCGTGATTTTACTGAGCAACGCGCCCAGTGATCACGTCGTCAGACTCGGCGACGCCCTGCGCGATCAGTTTCACCGCAGCGCCGCCCAGGCATTCCCGACACCAGAGCCGGTGACGTTAAGCATCGGCGCCACCCTGTTCAACCAGCCGCCGGCCAGTCTCGCGGCATTGATCGAACAAGGCGACGCCGCGCTCTATGAATCCAAGCGCGGTGGGCGCAACCGCCTGCGCCTGACCGGAATAACCCCTTCAGGATGACCAGCCCCATGACCCGTTCCGAAACGCCCCTGCAAGACCTCGCCGCCCCCGAAGGCATCTGCTACGGCTGCGGCGGCCGCAACCCGCATGGGCTGCACGTCAAAAGCTTCTGGCACGAGGACGGCGTGCATGTGATAGCCGAACACCTGCCGGACGACAAATACTGTGGCTGGCCGGACCTGGTGTACGGCGGGTTGCTGGCGATGCTGGTCGACTGCCATTCCAACTGGACCGCGATGGCTTACCACTACCGCGCCGAACAGCGTGCCCCGGGCAGCCTGCCGCGCATCGACTGCGTCACCGGCAACCTTGGCCTCAAGTTCATCAAACCCACACCAATGGGCGTCACCCTGACCTTGCGCGCCAGGGTCGAAGGCGATGTCGGGCGCAAGACTCGGGTGATCTGCGAGGTGTACGCCGGGGAAGTGCTGACGGCGGTGGGCGATTCGGTGTTCGTGCGGGTCGATACCGGGCAACTGGCGGACGCGGCGCACGGCCGCTGACTCCACACGCTCTCCTGTAGGAGCTGTCGAGTGCAACGAGGCTGCGATCTCTTGATTCTGACCTTGATGGAGGACGCCAAAAATCAACCTCAAAAGATCGCAGCCTTCGGCAGCTCCTACAGAACCGATACTTGAGCAAACCCGGCTAGGCGCGCCTACGCCAAAATCGACGAGGCTATAGCCGACCGCACTTCCAGGAGTCTCCACCAAGTGTCCGACCTGCCGACCCACCGCGCCTATACCCGGCGCTTCCACAGCGTGCTCGCCTACATCGACGCCCATCTCGAGGGCGACCTGTCGGTGAACACGTTAAGTCAGGTGGCGAACTTTTCGGCGTTTCACTTCCATCGGCAATTCAGCGCGTTCATTGGTGTGCCGGTGTCGCGCTATGTGCAGCTGATGCGCTTGCGCCGGGCTGCCCATCGGCTGGCCGCGCAACCGCAGCACTCGATACTCGACGCCGCGTCTGACGCCGGGTTCGAGAGCCCGGAAGCGTTCAGCCGGGCGTTCCGACGCGACTTCGGCATGACGCCCAGTGCCTTCAGGAAGCAACCGAACTGGCAGACCTGGAATGCGGTATTCGCCATCCCTCACTTTTCCAGGAGCGTCATCATGCAAACCAGAATCATCGACTTCCCGACCGTGCGGGTCGCCGCGCTTGAGCACCGCGGCGCGCCAGGGGAGGTTCAGCAAAGTGTGCAGACCTTCATCGCCTGGCGCCTGCACAGCGGGCAGTCGCCCGTGGCGTCGAGTCGCACCTTCGGCATTCCCTTCAACAACCCCGACACCACGCCTGCGGAGGATTTTCGCTTCGCCATCTGTGGCGAGCTTGAAGAGCCGGTAGCACCGAATACGTTCGGCGTGGAGGAACTCGTTATTCCCGGAGGCCGTTGTGTGGTGGTGCGGCACGTCGGTTCACCTGACCACATCGGTGAAACGATCTACCCGATCTATCGCGACTGGCTGCCCACCAGCGGTGAGGAGTTGCGCGATCATCCGCTGTTTTTCCATTACCTGAGCGTCTATCCCGAGACGCCGCAAGAGCAGTGGCAGACGGACGTGTACGTGCCTTTGCAAGGGTAAGTGCCACTGAGCTGTTTTTCCGCTTGTAGTGCCCAAGGACAACCCTTTATAAGAGCGGCTTCTCTCTCGAAATAAAGGGTTCACCATGAGCAATGCCTGGAACGAAGGGTATTTCACCGACGAGGGCTACACCTACTCGTATAGCCGGGAAATCAATCCGGTGTTCCAGCGTTTTTGCCTGTTGTTGCGCGGCTTTGCCACGCTGGAGAGTGCCGCTGGCTACCACTGCGAACTGGGCTTCGGCCAGGGTGTGTCGATCAACATCCATGCTGCCGCCAACCCGGGAAACTACGTCGGCACCGATTTCATGCCATCCCAGGCCGCGCATGCCATTGCATTGGCGAGCGACTGGAACAGCCAGGCCCGCCTGTATGACGACAGTTTCGAGCAACTGCTGGCCCGGGATGACCTGCCGGCCTTCGACAGTATCAGCCTGCATGGCATCTGGACCTGGGTCAGCCGCGACAATCAGCAACTGATCGTCGAATTCGCCCGCCGCCATCTCAAACCCGGCGGCCTGTTGTATGTCAGCTACAACTGTTTCCCGGGCTGGTCGCCTTCGGCGCCCTTGCGCAATCTGTTCAGTCTGCATAACCGCTTTGCCAGCCACGCCTCCACCAGCCCGGCCAAACGTATCGATGCCGCGATGCAATTTTCCGAAGCGCTGCTGGCGGCCAATCCGAAGTACGCCAGAACGGCGCCGGCTCTCGGTGCCCAGTTGCAGAGCATCAAGGGCCAGAATCGTCAGTACGTGGCCCATGAGTACTTCAATCGCGACTGGAACTGCATGTATTTCACCGACGTGGTCGACGCCATGGCGGCGGCCAAACTCGACTACGCCGCGACCGCCGTGCCGTTGGATAGCGTTGCTGCGCTGAATCTGAGTGCAGAAGGCATGGACTTTCTGCAGGGGATCGAGCATCCGGTCATGCGCGAACAGGCGCGCGACTACTTCATCAATCAGAACTTCCGCCGGGATCTGTACATACGCGGTGCCAATCGGTTGTCTGCCGCCGAACAGCGCGATGCCCTGCTGAGAAGCCGTTTTGTCCTGTTGCAAGCCATTGAAAACATTCCCGACACCGTCACGGGTCCGGCCGGTGCGGCTTCGCTGCAAGCGGAGATTTACAGCCCGGTGCTCGCAGCGCTCGCAGCCAATGCCTATGCCGCGAAGACCCTGCAGCAGTTATCGATGGCCGTGGGCTCCGTGTCTTACGACGACCTGGTGCAGGCTGTCACCGTGCTGATCGGCATGGGCGTCGCCGCCCCGTGCCAGAGCGAAGCCGCTGAAAGACAGGTGCAGGAACGTTGCGACACCCTCAACCTGCAACTGTGCAAGCGGGCGCTGTTCAACAGCGATATTCAGGTGCTGGCCAGCCCGGTCACCGGCGGTGGCGTGGCAGTCAGCCGCGTCCAGCAGTTGTTCCTGATTTCGCTCAAACAAGGCATGACTGACCCGCAAGACTGGGCGCAACTGGCGTGGGCCGTCATCGGTGAACAGGGCGAAGTGCTGCTCAGGGGTGACCAGCCGCTGCTCACCGCCGAAGAAAACCTTGCCGAGATGACTGAGCAGGCCCGGGCATTTGCCCAGACACCGCTGGACATTCTCATGGCGTTGAAGATTGCCTGATCCCTCCCCCCGAACGACTGGCCGCGATCACCAGCGGCCGATCGTCTGCGTTGGCGGCCATGAATGCCGTCTCCGGACTTGACCTCCAGCACTTCCATCCCTGACTCCCCGGCGAAAAAGCAAAATTGCCATGTGTTTCCATCGTTCCTTCTGGCGTCGCACTGTTCATTGCCCGTCCCTGTCTGTCTGGAGTTTCTCGATGCCGTCGCCCAAATCCCTGCCCTCTGCCCTGCTGGGCCTGGCCCTCGCCTGCCCGGTCATGGCCGCGGAACCCAAAGGCATGGAGTTGGGAAAGGTGCTGATTTCCGCTGACGAGCAAAGTGGCACCGATGCCTCCGTGGCCGAGGCCGAAGCGCGTCTGGCGCAAGTGCCCGGCGGCAGCAATGTAGTCGACATGCGTCAGCCGTTGCAGGGCCGGGTGGCGAGCAATCAGGACGTCCTGGCGTATCAGCCGGGGGTCTACGCGCAGTCGGCGGGCAACGAAGGGGTGAAGATTTCGATCCGTGGTTCGGGGATCAACCGCGCACCCGGCGCCCACGCTTCGGGGTTGTACACGATGCTCGACGGCCTGCCGCTGACCGGCCCCGGCGGCACGCCCTACGAATTGCTCGAACCGCTGTGGCTCGACCATGTGGAGGTGCTGCGCGGCGCCAACGGCTTTGATCGTGGTGCGCTGGCGCTGGGCGGCGCCGTCGATTACGTCAGCCACACCGGCTACGACGCGCCGAAATTGCAGGTGCGCTATGCCACCGGCAGCCATGGTTATCAGCAGCGTCAGGTGAGTTCCGGGCAGGTGCTGGGCGACTTCGACTACTACGTGTCGCTGACCGACGCGAACGCTGACGGCTATCAGGATCACACCGCCAGCGAGAGCCAAGGCGTGATCGCCAACTTCGGCTATCGCTTCAATCCGAACCTGGAAACCCGCTTCTATTTCCGTTACCGCGAGACCGACAACGACCTCGCCGGCCGTGTAACCAAGCATTCGATCGAGCACACGCCACGGGCGGCCAACCCGGCTTACGTGGCGCGCGACGACAGCCGCAAACAACCGGGCAGCACCTTCATCGGCAACAAGACCACCTACTACATCGACGATGATTCGAGCATCCAGACCGGCCTCGTCTATCACGACTACCCGATGGACTTGCGTGAAGGCCCGAACCGTCTGAAAGTCGCCTACACCGACGTCAGCGGCACCTTCGACTACAAGCGTCGCGACACTTTGTTCGGCATGGAAAGCCATAGCACCGTGGGCCTGCGCACCACCAAACACCTGCCCAACGACGGCGCCAGTGAATTCGTGCGCATCCCGTCCGGCAACACCGCCGCGTATGCGCCGGGCACCCGCATGCGCAACTTCACCTATCAGGGTTCGGACACCGTCCTACACGTGGGCAACGACCTGGAAATCGCCGACGACCTGTGGCTGACCACCGGCCTCGCCGCCCTCTACACCCGCCGCGAAAGCGCCGTCACCTACCCGCAAAGCGGCGGCAAGACCAGCATGAGCGACTGGGACTATGCGCCGCGTCTGGGCCTGCGCTATCAGGTCACGCCGGACCTGCAGTTGTTCGGCAACCTCAGCCGTTCGGTCGAAGCACCGCACCCGTGGTCGCTGATCTACAGCTCGAACATCCGCTTCCCGGCCGGCAACGGCGCGGCGACCGGCACCCAAAGCGACCCGATCAAACTGCAGAACCAGACCGCGACCACCCTCGAACTCGGCGGTCGCGGCGACAGCGCGCTTGGCCAGTGGAGCCTGGCGTGGTACTACGCGCAGGTGCGCCACGAATTGCTGTCGGTGCTGCCGGACGCCAACGCCGTCACCCCGTACGAACTCAACGCCAGCCCCACCGTGCATCAGGGTGTCGAAGCCAGCTTGCAAAGCACGCTGTGGTCAGCCGCCGACGGACGTAAATTGAGCCTGCGTCAGGCCTACACCTTCAGCGACTTCCACTACCGCGACGATCAGCGCTTCGGCGACAACCGCCTGCCCGGCCTGCCGATGCACTACTACCAGGGCGAACTGCGCCACGACTGGCCACAAGGCTTCTTCGCGGCGATCAACACGCAACTGGTGTCCAAAGTCGCGGTGGATTACGCCAACAGCTACTACGCCGATCCCTACGCACTGTTCGGCGCCACCGTCGGCTACAACGCGCCGAAAAACGACTGGCAAACCTGGCTCGACCTGCGCAACCTGACCAACAAGCACTACGCCGCCACCGTTACGCCGGGGTATGACGACAAAGGCCAGGATGCGGCGCGGTCTACGCCGGGCGAAGGGCTGGGGGTTTATGTCGGGGTGTCGTGGAATTTGCTCTGACCGCAGGATCTGACCCGTAGCGGCAACAAACAGCGGGTCAAAACGGCCCCTGCGTCATCACCCGCGTCTCGATGATGTTGCGCAGCGCGTCAACCCGCTTCTGATACAGCTCAGTCAAGCAACCGACCTTCGCGCCACAGGCCTTGCGGCGTTTCAGGAAAGCCTGCTGCTCGCCGATCAGCGCGTCGCGCCCGCCCATCGGCAGCAGGCGTTTGTCGAGGCTGAACAGCTCGCCCATGGTCACGTCCAGGTCGTTCAGCGAGCGGTTGGCGCAGACTGCTTTCTCGTCTGCCGCTTTGGCCTTGGCACAGTCGAAACTGGCGGCGTGTGCTGAATTGGCAGCGATTAGCAGCGCACAGCCGAGGGCCGCGGCGGTCACCCGTGAAATTTCTCGAACTCGTGTCATGTCGTCGTATCCAACGTTGTAAGCCAATGGAGGTATGAGAAATGAAAAGCACCGACGACAGCAAGCCTGCAACCCCTCACAACGCACCACCGCTGGATGCGGCGGGCAAACCGGTGGATGTGGTTCGCCGGGATCTGCAGGACAGCGACGACGACACCAAGGCTGTGGACGAGGTGCTGACGCCGACCTCGATTCGCACCAAGGAACAGGAGGCCGAGGAACTCAAGCGCAAGACCGATGCGATCGAGCGCAAAGTCGCCGACGGCAATTAATTCGTCGAACACAGGGTAGCGTTGCGCGAATATGCGCGTTGGATGGATTGCTTATTGCCAATGATTCCATGCGTTGCGCGCGCCTCTCTTCCCTCCCGATAACTGTGTCCGTTCAAAGACTTGAAGGTCTGGAGCGGATACGTTCTGCTGACCGTCAAACTCCCGCCCACGACCGTTCGGCGCTTTCGCTGGCAGGGCCGCCAAATCGCATCTAGGGTTGCGTGGCTGGCGATGTGCCAGCGACCCGCGAGCGGCGGTCACGCGCTCGCCCGTAGTAGCACTGGAAAAGAAATCAGGGATGGTTTTTGTGCTTGCGGTTGTTCTGCGCGCCACCGGGCGCGCCACTGATCCCTGCGTTTCGTTGTGTTCTCTCAAGGATAGAAAGATGAACAACGTACCGGTCATTTCCCCTTGCCAGCCCCTGAGGCAGGCCACTTGCGAAACACCCGACGTCCCGCCTGGCGGTTTCGGCTGAGGACACGCGCGGCCTCGGCGCATGGCGCCTGCGCCGTGCACCCGGACATCACCCTTGAACAGATCCCGACGGATCAGGTTGCTCGCCTGCCGGTGCTCCACAAGGCAGAGGCTGCCTGTCTGTCAGGTAAGGCGCCCCTTCTCGTCAGGGGGCGGTTTTGCAGCACCAATGAGGAAACCCTCGCTATGTCCCGTTCAACGGCCAACATCCCGCCTTACGGCGTCGCCATTCAAAGTGCGATCAAGCAAGGCGATGTGCAGCACATGAAGACGCTGTTGCAGCAACGCGACACCAGCAAGCCCGAAGCGCAAGACCTGAAAGACGCGTACGAAAAACTGGCCAGGGAAGTTTCCAGGCACGAAAAGTCCTGAAGCCATCAATCACATTGCAATGGAGGCAATCAACATGTCCGGATCCACTGAAAATGTCGGCCTGTTCCCGGTGAGCTATCGTATCGGCACCGGCGCTCCCGGTGCGCAGTCGCTGGCGCTGCACCTGCTGGTCTCGACACCCGATACGAAAGTCAACGGCACCGCCGCGATCACCCAGGCGACCAATCCGCCACTCGACGTGCATTCCGACGTCTGGGGCGAGTACACCTACCTCACCGTGATGTCGCCCGGCGTCAGCAAGATTCTCGTGACGGCCCAAGGCAATCACGGCGGCCCAGGCGCCAACTCCCTCGATAACTTCGAGGTGCGGCTGGTGGTGGGCACTGACTGGCGCGAAGGTGTCGCCAACTATCGCTACTTCGATGGTCAACGCTGGCATGAGGTCAACAACGTCCCGGCGCATCTGGTGGAGTCGATATCTTCACCGTTCAATCCCGGCCCGGTGATCAACCCGCACCCACCGATCCTGCCGCTGTATGCCGCGCCGATTCAGAGCGCCATTGCCAGCGGTGACCTGGCGCAGATGAAAAATCTCGCCCGACTCGCCGAACAGCAACTGGAGCAACTGCCAAAATTGCGCGACGCACTGGACACCGCGAAGAAAGAGGTCAGCCGGCTGCAGAGCCGCTGAGTCAGACCACTTGATTCACCATTCACTTCAGGGAGTAGCACCATGTCGATTGGACTTTTTCACACTCGTCTCTACATCAGCAACTCACTGCTTGGCGCACCGGTTCTGACCCTTGATCTGCTGGTCGACACCGCGCATGAACGGGTCAGCGGGATTGCCAGCGTGTTCCAGGCCACCTGGCCGACGGTCAATTTCCGGACTCAGGTCTGGGGCAGTTTTTCCGAAACCAAACTGACTGCAAACGTCGAGAACCACATCATCCTGACCCTTGACGGCGGTCCGAGCGGCCCGCTCAGCCAGATCGCCCAGACCTTCCACCTCAGAGGCATCCTGGGCGGCGACTGGGCCAGCGGTTTTGTCGATTATCGCTATGAAGAAAAGGGCCAGTGGCACGAGGTAAAGCACGTTGCGGTGCATCCGGCACCCAGCGAGCAACCGCACCCTACGCCGCATCCGCAACCCCTGTACGCCGTGGCCGTGCAGCAGGCGCAGGCCGGCGGCGATCTGGCGCAGCTCAGATCCGTGGTGCAACAGGCCGAGCAACAAGTGGCGCATGAGGGCGCCTTGCGCAGTGCGCTTGAGCATCTGAAAGCGGAAATCACGCGTCTGGAAACACGCTAACCGACCGGCCCCGGGCGCGATTGCACAGGATCGCGCCCGGGGCTAGTTCAACGGCGGTCAATGCCTTCGTAGCGCGCACAGGATGGTGCGCAAGGATTTCCCATGTCAGACGTGCGCCCTGCCCGTTATCTCAGCGACACCGATCTCAAACGCTACGTGCCAGTGCACGTGGTCTGGGAGATCACCCTGGCCTGCGACTTGAAATGCCTGCATTGCGGCTCCCGCGCAGGGCATCGCCGGCCTGACGAACTCAACACCCGCGAATGCCTGGACGTCATCGACTCACTGGCCGCGCTCGGCACTCGCGAAATCACCCTGATCGGCGGTGAAGCCTATCTGCGCAAGGACTGGACACAACTGATCAAGGCCATTCACGACCACGGCATGTACTGCGCGATCCAGACCGGCGGGCGCAACCTGACCCCGGCGAAGATGCAGGCGGCGGTGGATGCCGGGCTCGACGGCGTGGGCATTTCCCTCGATGGCCTTGCGCCGTTGCACGATGCGGTGCGCAACGTTCCCGGCTCGTTCGACAAGGCCGTGGACACCCTGCGCCGGGCCAAAGCCTCGGGGCTGGCGGTGAGCGTCAACACCCAGATCGGCGCCGCGACCCTGCCCGACTTGCCAGCGCTGATGGACACCATCATCGAACTCGGCGCCACCCATTGGCAGATCCAGATCACCGTCGCCATGGGCAACGCGGTGGATCATCCGGAGTTGCTGCTGCAACCCTATCAATTGCTCGAAGTGATGCCGCTGCTTGCGCGGCTGTATCGCGAAGGTGTCGACCGTGGCTTGCTGATGAATGTCGGCAACAACATCGGCTATTACGGCCCGTATGAACACCTGTGGCGCGGCTTCGGCGACGAGCGCGTGCACTGGACCGGTTGCGCCGCCGGCCAGACCGTTCTGGCGCTGGAGGCCGACGGTACGGTCAAAGGCTGCCCGTCCCTGGCCACCGTGGGTTTCTCCGGCGGCAATGTGCGCAACATGAGCCTGCACGACATCTGGCACTACAGCGAAGGCATGCATTTCGGGCGCCTGCGCTCAGTGGATGACATGTGGGGTTACTGCCGTGGCTGTTATTACAACGACGTCTGTCGCGGCGGCTGCACCTGGACTTCGCATTCGCTGCTCGGCAAACCCGGCAACAACCCCTATTGCCATTACCGTACGCTGGAGTTGCACAAGCGCGGGCTGCGCGAGCGCATCGTCAAGGTCGAGGACGCGGCGCAGAAATCATTTGCGGTCGGCCGTTTCGATCTGATCACCGAACGCATCGACACCGGCGAAAAAGTCAGCAGCGTCAGTGACAGCGGTCAGGTAATCAAACTGGCGTGGATCAATCAGGGCCAGCAATCGCCGGAGCAAGGCCGGATCGCCCCGCAACTGAGCCTGTGCCGCAGTTGCTTGCAGTACATCTATCCGCACGAGGTGATCTGTCCGCACTGCGCCGCCGATGTCGCCGCCGCCGAAGCCGAGCACCAGGCCAATCGCGCGCGGCAGCAGGCAATCATGAATACGCTGACCGGGCTGCTGGGCATTGCGCCCAGTCACTTGAACTGATTTTCGTGCAGTAAAACAGTCTGGATCAAAGGCTGAGCAATAAAGGCGCCCATATCCTGAAATGAGCGCCTTTTTCTCTGATTGCCGAATCAAACCACGCCGACAAAGTCACTGGCTGTCAACGCGATATGCCCCACCAGATCGATCTGAATATCTGCACCCGATCCTGAATTGACATTGCCCTCCACGTAAGTGTGATCCACGCCGCCAACGTTCACGAAGTGATACTTGAGCTGCGCTTGATTGTTGAACTCGGTACCCACGCCATTCCACTCGCCGAGGAACGTAAAGTCCTGATTGCCGGCAGAACCCGCTCCGGAAGTTCGCGCATCGATCAACGATAGATCGATGTGATCCTGGCCTTGGGTGAAGTCATTGATGACGTCCCGCGTCAACGTTGACGTGCCCGAGTCGCCCGTGGCGGAAAAAACGAACAGATCATTGCCCGCGCCGCCGGACAAGATGTCGCGATTGCCGCCTCCTTCGAGGGTGTCGTTGCCGCTGCCACCACCGAGTGTGTCCGTGCCGCCCTGCCCGGTCAGCACGTTGTCGCCACCATCGCCGGTCAAGGTGTTGGCACCGCTACCACCGATCACGTTTTCAACATTGATCAACGTATCACTACCGGTCTGCGAACTGCTCGCCAGACCTGTCGCCAGGTTAACCGTGGCGCTGGCGGAGGTTGCTGACAGGTCATAGGTGTCGACATCGCCGCCGCCATCGTAGCTGTCGTTACCGTCGTTGACCGACGCCCGCAAGGTGTCATTGCCCAGTCCGCCGAACACGCTGTCCAGTCCTTGGCCACCCACCAGGGTGTCGCCACCGCTGCCGCCATCCAGCCAGTCGTTGCCACCCTGGCCTTGCATCAGGTTGCTGGCACCATCGCCCTGAATGTGATCGTTGCCGGAACTGCCGTTGACATTTTCGATGCTGGTCAAGGTGTCGCTACCAGTCTGGGTGCTGGTGGAGGTGCCTGCCTGCAAATCCACCGTGGCCGCCGCCGACGTGGCAGACAGATCATAAGCGTCGGTGCCGGTTCCGCCGTCGTAGTGGTCGTTGCCATCGTTGAGCGACGCCAGCATCGTGTCGTTGCCACCGCCACCGAACAACGTGTCGTTGCCGGCCAGGCCGGTGAGCTGGTTGTTGCCACTGTTGCCGGTGATGATGTTGTCCAGACTGTTGCCGGTGCCATTGATGTTGTTGGAGCCGAGCAAGGTCAGGTTCTCGACGTTGGCGCCCAGCGTATAGCTGATTGACGACGTCACCGTGTCGGTGCCCTCGTTGAGGCTTTCCTGCACCACATCGCCATTGGCGTCGACCACGTAGATGTCGTTGCCGGCATTGCCCCGCATTGTGTCGTTGCCACTGCCGCCATCCAGCAGGTCCGAGCCGAGACCGCCATTGAGTACGTCGTTGCCCGAGTAGCCCATCAGGATGTCCTGATAGTTGGTGCCGTTCAGCGTATTGCTGAAGAAGTTGGTGCCTTCGATGAAACGCCCGACGGCTTCAGTAGGATCCGACGTCAGTTGCTCCACCGTGCCACTGTTGTCGGTGTAGGTGGTCAGCACTCGCACCTGCTGTCCGAACTGTGCCGAAGTCGGAGCAAATGTCGAAGCATTGGCGCCGGAGATGTTCAGCCACGTGGCGCCCACCAGTGCCTGCCATTGATAGGAGAAACCGCTGGGGCCGGGCAAACCATCGGCATCCTGAATGGCCGAGGTGTTGGCAGTCAGCCGGTACTGCGCCGGCACTGGCCGGCTCGGTGTGGTCGGCGCCGTGGCAAATCCCGACACGGCGACATTGCCGGTCGGCAGGTGGTTGTTGATGCTCAGGTTGACCGTGCGATCGGCGAAGCGCAGCTTTTCGACACCGATAACGATGTCGGTGCCGTCGACATTCGCGGCTCCCGCGCGCAGATCCACAACCTTGAACGCAGTGATCAACTCACCACCCGGCCGGGTGTCGGTGAACTTGGTGATGCTGTAGTCGGCGAAGTTGCCACTGAGGATCGCAGTATCGGCTGCACCATCAGCCGTGCCGGGTGCGGCATGGTTGTCACCCAGAATGAAATCCGGGCGACTGGCCTGCAGGCCGGTAAAGTGCTGGGCGTAGCCTTGGCCGGCGAGCAGGTGATTGAGGTCGGCGAGTTTGATCGAATCGCCGACGATCACATCATTGCCGCCGTTGCCTTGGGCGACATCGTCACCACTGCCGCCAATCAGCCAGTTCTCAGTCGCATTGCCAATCAGGCCGGCCGTCGGATTGGCCGGCGCGGCGGTGTTGGGCCGACTGTCACTGAAGCGCGAACCGATCAACCCTTCAATGTCGGTCAGCAAGGCGTTGAACGGCTGGAACAGCACGCCAGTACCCGGTGCGGCGACGATGTTCTGATTATTCAGATCCGCCGCCGCATCCAGCGCGATGTTCACATCGCTGAACGCGGCAATGTCGAAGCCGACATCCCCAATGGCCTCGTCGCCATCGCCCTGGCCTGGAGCACCACCGAGGCCCGGCAGAAGAATATCGTCGCCGGTACCGCCGAACTCCTGGTCACCGGTCGAGCCGCCGGAAATGATGTCGTCGCCGTCCTCACCGAACAGAATGTCCGGGCCGTCGCCGCCATAAATTTCATCATTGCCGTCGCCGCCATGCACCAGGTCAGTATCGCCACCGGCATCGATGTAATCATTACCGGCACCACCGTACAGCTCATCGATACCGGCTTCGCCGTAGAGGTGATCATTGCCATTACCGCCGATCACCACGTCGAGGGCACCGGCACTGGTGCCGGCGTAAATGGTGTCGTCGCCTTCCCCGCCATCGAGGAAGTCTTCGATATCTCCGCCGTAGATCACATCGTTACCGTCGCCACCGTAGATATGGTCGGCGCCGGCCTTGCCATCGAGAATGTCATCGCCACCCTCGCCGTAGATCGTATCGTCACCGTCGCCGGCATCCAGCCAGTCGTTGTAGTCGGTGCCGACCAGCACTTCGTGAGAGTTGTACCCCACAGCCGCCGTGCCATCGGGATTCTGGCCCTGATCCGGACGATAGTCGCGGATGTAGGTCTGCGAGGTATGCGTTTCCGGATTGCTCAAGCTCACCAGCAAGCCGTTGCCACCAATCCCGCCGACGCCACCGGTGGAATAGACGCCCATGTGGTTGGCTTCGATCAGCGTGCCGTATTTGTGTTCGCTCTTGTACGCGGTGGCACTGGCACCGGAGTCGGTGTAGCTCAATTCGACGTAGCTGTCGGCGTAGCCAAACACATCACCCGCCAAGTGCCGTGCGTCGGTGGTGCGCTCGATGATGTCCTTGAACTGCTCGGTGACCACCTGCTCGTTGAGGTTGGTCATCGCCGGCAAGCCGAGGTCGAGGCGGAACAGGTAGTAGAAACGGTCACCGTCCATCAACCGCTCCATCTGATCCTCGAAGATCGCATTGAAGGTCGTGCCCAGTTGTCCGGTGTAGACGTGTTTTTCCGCCAGACCGCCGATCCACAGATCGATGGCGTTGTAGCCGTCATAACCGGCGACATGGTTACCGTTCGGATCTGCCGCGCCGGAAAGGAAATAGGCCGCTTGCTCTGCCGTCACGCTGCCACCGGCGTAGTTAGTGGTCAGGCCGGTGGCGTCGGCATCGATGATTGCCTGCGCGTGGGCGACATCGCCGTCAAACGAATAGGCGGCAATGAAGTTCACCAGTGACTCGGGGTGAATCATGTTGTTGGCGAAGTCACTCCAACTGGTATAGGGCGTCAGCCCATCGACGATCAGATTCGTATGGTGTTGCGCGCCGGCCGGTGAAGCCCGTTCGGCAACCAGTGCATCGTGGATCTGCTGTCGCGCCTGATTCAGGGTTGGCAAGCCCAAATCACGACCGCGTGCAAGGTTGATGGTCGCCAGATCCAGCGGCTGACCAAGTAAACCCTGCTGCAATGCCGGAGTGACGAACTCGTCGATTTCGTTGCTGATCTGCCGGGTCATGCCCAGCGCGATGGCGGTTGGGCCCACTTCGGCAAAACCACCCGGATTGAGGAAAGCCTGCTCCAGTGCGTAGTGGGTGATCGCACCGGTCAGGTCGTAGCTGCCACTGGCATTTTTTTCCAGAGCATCAATGGTTTCACGCAGTTGCGAATGCCCGAAGCGGAACGCTGCCTGCCCATACTCCAGCGAAATATTGGTGTTGATGCCCGAGTCGTAGGTGACGAACTCAGGCAGGTCCGGGGTGATCAACCGGGCGTATTGGTCGATCGCCACATGCTGGTATTCCATCTCCACGGTCAGCTTGGCGGCGTAGAAGAGTTTGTCCTGATCCCAGGACACCGTGACGCCGTCAGCCAAGGTGAAGTTGCCATTGGCGTCGGTGTAAAAACCGCCATTGCCATTGCTGATCTGCACCTGCCAGTTGTGCCGTACATTGACGTCAGTCTGGCTCAGCACTTCGTTCTGCAGATTGATCAGCTGCACGTTATGGTCTTCGTGGAATACGTGATGAATCGCGGTGAGGCCGAAGTTTTCGTTCACCCGTCCGTCGCCGGCAATGTAGTGATCGCCCACCGATTGCAGCAACAGTTCGTTGGCCACTGCGTAATCGGCACTGCCCGGCGCTGCACTGATGGTGAAATCAGCGAAGTTGACGAAGCTGAACAGATTCTTCGGCCCGGCATTATCGTAATTGACGACCATGCCGTAAGGGTTGTTGCCATCGAAGGTGATGCTGGTGATGTGCGAATCCAGCGACATCAGGCGAGCCTGGTCGATATGCGCATCATCGAAGTGCGGATTCATGTCCAGCAGCAGCGCTTCACGGGTGTAAACCGCCTGCACGCCTGCTGTGTTGGGGTCGGCATCAAGCACATGGCCTTGGGCGTCGCGCACACGAAAGTTGGCGATATCGTCCCAGGTCAGGTCGTCACGACCGGTGGCCAGCACATGCGCGCGTAACTCGCTCAAGGTGGGCAGGGTCTGGTGAGTCAGTACGCCGTTAAGCGTCCAGGCCGCCTCATCACTCAAGGTCGTACCATCGAACAGGGCCGCTCCGGGGATGAATTGCCCGGGATGATTAGGGTCAGCCACCCACTGGCGCAGCAACTGCGTGACTGCGTCATTGGAGCCGTAAGTCTGATTCTGATCGATGTAGGGCGAGTCGAGGTTGACGTACTGCGCCTGCCCCTGCCCGTCCACTTCAGCCACGGAGGCGCGGTGGACTTTGATCGAGTACACCGGTTGCCCATCCGGGCCGATCGTGCCGTAGAGCGGATCGTCCGGCGCCAGCGGAATCGTGATGGTCGCGTTCTGGTTGGGTTTGTTGATGAAGTCCAGACCATGGTCGAAGAACTGCCCGAACAGGGTGAACCAGCCAGTGGTCGAGGGGTCACCCGACACGGTGTTCTGGTTACGGATGTAGTACTGGCCGGAATCCGGGGCACTGGTGTCGATTTCACCCAGGGTGCCGAGAATGCCCGGGTCAGTGACGATCGCCACGCCGGTGGCAGTGTGCTGAATATGACCATTGGCGTCGGTTGCGAAAGTGACGCCACCGCTGACGATGGTCTGGCTGATCATCCGGGGGGTGTAGTCCACCAGCGACGCTGTCGGATCGCTGTACAGTGAACTACTGTCAGACATGGGCGTGATGCCTGCAGGCACACCGGCGCCGAGGGTCAACGCAGCATTGCTCAGGTTTTGCTGGACGTAGTGACTGTAGTCCGAATGCGTCAGACGAATGAAATTCTGCCCGAAGCTGCCCCAGCTCTGGCCGTCCTGGGTCAGGTTATTGAAATGGCCGGAGACGTTGCGCAGCCCGATCGGATCGCGGGCGCCGTTGTACCAGACAGCTTCACCGGGCGGTGTATCGAGCGGATTGAAGCTGCCAAGCAAACCCAGCACATGGACGTTGCCGTCCGAGCCATCGTAGCCATACAACGGTTGGCCAGCGCTGTCGTAGCCAACGATATGGATAGTCGGAAAGGATACCTGCTGTTCAAGGAACGAAATATCGTTGGCATTGAGGGTAAAGCGCTTTAGCTGGTACATGGCAAACTCCGGATATCCGTTGGCTCGCAAGGTTTTTCAACCGACTTACCACGATCATCAGGAAATCGACGCGATGGCAAAAGATGCAAAAGTCGAATCAAAACACGAGACTTTTGTCGCCGACGAGACTGAGACTTTGGTCGAGTCAAGGTCCGTCTCCAGAGGCGCCTGGCGCTCGCGCTTCAAACTGCGCACACGTCATTTGAGCCGCTCCACCCAGTTTGTAATGGCCGCTGCGCTGATCCTCGGGCTGACCATGTTGTTCGTCGGCAAACTGGTGAGTGCGCGCATAGAACGGGCGGCCGTGCAAAGTGCCGCCGAGGCTGGCGCGCATTACATGGAAGCGTTTCTGGAGCCTTACGTGCAGGAGATGAGTCGCGATAACGGCCTGTCACCCGCCAGCATCAAGGCGCTGGATCGACTGATGGAAAGCCGTTCACTGAAGCGCCACATTGTCTCGATAAAGATCTGGCGCGCCGATGGCACCGTGGTTTACAGCACGGACAAGTCCATCACCAACCGGCAGTTCCCGATGGATGAAATCGCCGATGCGCTCAAAGGCGAAGTGGTCACCGACCTCGAAGATCTGGATCAGGAAGAAAACGAATTCGAGCGCAAACTCAACGTTCCGCTCTACGAAATTTATGCACCATTGCGCGAGTTCACTACCCGAAAAGTGATTGCCGTGGGTGAGTTCTATGAAAAGGCTGAAAGCCTGGAGCAGGAAATCAGCCGCGTGCGCCAGCAGGTCTGGCTGGTGGTCGGTACCGCCACCCTGGCGATGCTGACGCTGCTGTTTTTCCTCGTGCGACGCGGCGACCAGATCATCCAGCGCCAACAAGTGTCACTGCAATTACGTTTGCTGGAACAAACCCGACTGCGCGTCAGCAATGCGGCACTGCATCGCAAGATCAACACCGCGACCCAAGAATTCTCTCGCATCAACGAATTGACCCTGCGTCGCATCGGCGCCGACCTTCACGATGGTCCAGCGCAATTGTTGACCCTGATTCTGATCCGCCTGGACGATCTCGCCGAGCACTGCGACACGCTCGATCAGGAATCGCTGGAAACCATCCGCGGCGCCGCTACTGATGCGCTGCGCGAAGTGCGCGATCTTTCGCGAGGTCTGGCCCTTCCGGAAATCAACGACCTGACGTTGACGCAAGAACTGCATCTGGTGGCGCAGCGGCATGAGCAGCGCACCGGCAGCAAGGTGCAGCTGAACGTCTCGCCGCTGCCCGACTCCGCACCGCTACCGGTCAAGCTGTGCCTCTACCGGTTTGTTCAGGAAACCCTCAACAATGCCTATCGCCATGCGCAAGGCAAAGACCAGGCGATCATCGCTCATCATATCGACGGAGCGTTGCTGGTTACCGTCAAGGATGGCGGGCCCGGAATGGCCGCGGATGCATTGCTGGTCGATGACCACGGTAGAAACCGGCTGGGTCTGGCCGGTCTGCGTTATCGCGTAGAGTCGCTGGGCGGCGTGTTCAGGATCCAGTCGTCACCAGACACCGGCACCGCGGTCAGTGCACAACTCAAATACTGATCAGGAACCCCCGTGGGCATCCAGCTGTGACGGTACCGAACCGATATGCAAACGACCGACAGCCTCACGCTCCCAATGGCGCCTGAGCGCCGTGACCGCTTCAACACGGTTGCGCGCATGCAACTTCTGCATGACACAGGTCATGTAGTACTTGACGGTTTTTTCGCTGATGAAGAGCTTCGATGCCACTTCCTTATTGGTCAGGCCTTTTGAAACCTCGCGGATGATCTGCTCCTCCCTGTGCGTGAGGTCGATCTTGCGCACCTCAGCTTCATGCCGCTTGAAATTGCTCAGCAGTTTGTTGGCAAATTCTGGGGTGATAAACGTTTCGCCTCTGGCAATCGAACGGATGGCCTGCACCAGATCCGGTCCGCTGACGCCCTTCAACACATACCCACGCGCGCCGGCCTCCAGTGCCGAATAGGCGTCATCCTCAGATTCGGAGACGGTCAGCATCAGCACCTTTACCTCCGGCAGTTGCGTGGCGATGTATTTGACTGCGGCAAATACATCGCCCGGCATATTAACGTCCATCAACATCACGTCCGGCCTCATCCGTTGTGCGATATCACGAGCGTCATCAGCACTGCCACCCTGCTCCACAACCTGCAGGTCGGTCCTTTTTCGCAGGGTATTGGCGACACCTTCACGCAGCAGAGGATGATCATCGGCAATGCCGATGCGGATGAAAGGATTCATGACGCACTCCTGAAATGGCTGAGCATTCAGACACCCAGTGATTAATAGCAGGAAACCTGCAGCGATGCCGGGTACCGGCGGCGTCCGTGGCGGGGAAATTAGACTTAAGTCGGGCGATTTTTAACCGTCAATAAGCTTTCTTCGTAACAAGAAACTCAAAAGATCCACAACAACCTGTTGTTTTGCAAAGCGCTACTGACAGTCAAAAATATGCCGCTCGCTAAAAAGCCGGATCGCACCTTTATCCGACCAACAGTCACTCTCCTACGCTGAGCTACATGACGCTACGGCATTGGAACCTTCCCGATGAACAAGAAAAATCACTCGCGATCCGAGTTGGCCGACGTGTTTTTTCGGTTGCGCCGCACGTTTTATTCGCTGGCCGGATTCAGTGGTGTGATCAACGTGCTGATGCTCTCTCCCGCCATTTACATGCTGCAGGTCTATGACCGGGCGCTGGTCAGCAGCAACCTGACCACACTACTGATGCTGACGATTCTGATGATCGGCCTGTACACCTTGCTGGCCATGCTGGAAGTCGTGCGTACCCGGGTGATGATCCGCGTTGGCAACCGTCTCGACATGGCCCTCAACCGCCGTGTGTTTACCGCTGCTTTCGAGCGTAACTTGCAGCGCGCCGGCGGCAATCCTGCCCAGGCACTGCAGGACCTCGCACAGGTACGTCAGTTTCTGACCGGCAATGGCTTGTTCGCGTTTTTCGATGCGCCCTGGACGCCGATTTACCTGTTTGTCGCCTATCTGATTCATCCCTTGCTGGGCATCGTCACCCTCTGTGGCTCGCTGGTATTGGTGGCGCTGACATGGCTCACCGAGATAGCCACGAAAAAGCCGTTGGGCGAAGCCAATATCGCTGCACAGATCTCGGGAACTTTCGCCAATAACAATCTGCGCAACGCTGAAGTCATTGAAGCGATGGGCATGTTGCCGGCGATCACCGGTCGCTGGTTCGGCAACCATCTGCAGATTCTGCAAATGCAGACCCTGGCCTCGGATCGAGCCGCCTATATCAGTGGTCTTGGGCGGTTCGTGCGGATTACCCTGCAATCACTGATCCTCGGCACCGGCGCCTTGCTGGCGATCGAAGGCTCGATCACGCCGGGCATGATGATCGCCTGTTCGATCCTCAGCGGCCGTGCACTGGCGCCGGTGGAGCAACTGATTGGCGCCTGGAAACAATTGCTGACCAGTCGTCGTGCGTGGGGACGGCTAAAGAACCTGCTGAAGGATTTTCCACAGCGCGCCGATGCGATGAAGCTGCAAAGACCGCTGGGCATGATCTCGGTCGAGCATTTGCATGCCGGGGCTCCAGGAATGACCCAGGCGATCATTCACGGGCCCAACTTCAATCTTTCACCCGGTGAATCACTGGGCGTCATCGGCCCCTCCGCCTCGGGCAAATCAACACTGGCGCGTTTGCTGGTCGGCATCTGGCCGGCGCTCAGCGGCAAGGTGCGTCTGGACGGCGCCGACGTCTACCTGTGGAACAAGCAGGAACTCGGCCCATGGATCGGCTATCTGCCCCAGGATGTGGAACTGTTCGAAGGCAGCATCGCCGACAACATCGCGCGTTTTGGTGACATCGACAGTGATGCGGTCATCATCGCTGCCAAGCGAGCAGGCGTCCACGACATGATCCTGCGCTTTGCTCACGGTTATGACACGACGCTGGATGTCGACGGCAATCCGTTGTCCGGCGGCCAGCGCCAGCGCATTGGCCTGGCCCGCGCGCTGTATGGCGAGCCCTCGGTGATCGTGCTTGACGAACCCAACGCCAACCTTGACGACGCCGGGGAAAAGGCCCTGATCGAAGTACTTGAGGATCTCAAACAACGGCGCTGCACCACTGTGCTGATCAGCCACCGACCAAGCATTCTCGGTACCGTCGATAAAGTTCTGATGTTGCGTGAAGGCAGCACTCAATTGTTCGGCCCTCGTGAAGAAGTGTTCGCCGCGCTGCGCCAGACCAGCGTGCTGCCAACCGTGGGTTCGCCAACCCTGTCTGCCGTGCGCGGGAGAGAATAAATGGGCACGTTGAGTGTGGATGCGCATGGCCGGGAGCTGATGCGCGCCATGGCCGACATCGATGTCGATGATCGGCGCCCGGCGCGCTGGGGTGTACTGCTGGTGATCGTCGGTTTTGGCAGTTTCCTGCTCTGGTCGTGGCTGGCGCCGCTGGACGCCGGGATCGTTGCCAGCGCAACGGTCAAGGTCACCAGTAACCGCAAGGCCATTCAGCACCAGACTGGCGGCACCATTGAAGCCATTCTGGTGCGCGAAGGCGATAACGTCAGCAAGGATCAGGAACTGGTACGGCTGGACGCCACTCAGGCGCTCTCGGAACAAGGCGTGGTGAATGCCCAGTTCATCGCTACCAAAACCATGGAGAACCGTCTGCAAGCTGAACGCGACGGTTTGCCGGACGTCGTATTCGATCCGCTCATGCTCAAGCGCTACGCCGCCAACGAACACCTGGCGGAGGCCATCCGCTTGCAGCGTCATCTGTTCGAAACGCGGCGCGCCAGTCTGGCCGGCGAACTCGACATCCTGCGTGAATCGCTTAACTCCGCCGATGCGCAGATCAAGGGACTGCAACGCGTCTACAACGCACGCGCCTCACAGATCGGTTTTCTCAATCAGGAACTGGTTGGGGTGCGCCAACTCGCCGCCGAAGGCTACGTGCCGCGCAATCGGATGCTGGAGCTGGAGCGTAGCGGGTCCGATCTGAACGCGTCCCAGGCCGACAATCTGAACAACATCGCCCGCGCCCGGGGCCAGGCCGCCGACATCAAGTTACGGATCATTCAGCGCGAGTACGACTACCGCAAGGAAGTGCAGTCGCTGTTGGCTGATGTGCAGAAAGAAAACAGTACCCTCACCGATCGCTTGCAAGCCTTGGACTATCAGGTTCGACACACCGTAATCCGTTCGCCCATCGACGGCATGGTGCAAGGGCTGGGTGTGTCGACTGTCGGCGGCGTGATTGCACCCGGTTTCAAAATCATGGAAATCGTCCCCGCCCATGAGCCGCTGCAAATCGACGCAATGATTCCGGTGCAAGCGATCGACCGCATGAACCCGGGGCTGCCGGTGACCATTTCATTTCCCGCATTCAACCATGTGCAAACGCCGAACATCCCGGGGAAGGTGCTGACCATCTCGGCTGACCGGCTGATGAGTGAGGACAACAAACAACCCTATTACCTGGCGCAGATTGAAGTTACCCAGGACGGGATGACGATGCTTGGCAGCAATCACATACGCGCGGGCATGCCTGCCTCAGTGACGATCAAGACCGGTGAGCGCAACATGCTGAGCTATCTGTTGAAACCATTGCTCGACCGCGTCAACAGCGCGTTCAAGGAGCAATGAGGTGCACCGGATCATCGGCATGACAGTGCTGTTGGTCCTGGCGCAGCCAGTGCCGGCACTGGATCTTCGCGAGTCCTGGAATCTGATGCAGTTTCAGGGCCCGACCTTCCTTTCCGCCGGTCACGAAAGAGAGGCAGCCCTGGAAAACCGCGCGATCGGCAAGGCGGGACTACTGCCGAAAATCGGTATCACCGCGTTCGACAATCACATCAATGGCACGCAGAAGCAGCCTGATTTCTACGGCAACAACCACACCAACGATCTGAACTACGCCTCTCGCGGTGCCACGCTGCAACTGCGCCAGCCATTATTCAACAAACAGAAAATGGCCGAGTACCGCCAGGGCCAGTACCAGGCCGAATACGGTAACGCAGTGTTCGATGGCAAGGCTCAGGACTCGGCAGTGCGCCTGGCCGGGCGCTACTTCGACGTGCTGCTGGCTCATGAAACCGCCAAGCTGGCGGCGGCCAAGCTCAACGCGCTGAATGAGCAGGTGGCGTCCACTCAACGCCGCCGCGAGCTGGGTGACGGTACCGTGACCGATGTCGATGAGGCCGTGGCCAGGCGCGACCTGGCTCAGGCTGAGCTGATCGAAGCTCAGGACAGCCTCGTCGTCGCCAGACGTCAACTGCAGGAATACATTGGCGAAGCACCCGAGCAGGTCGCCACACTGCAGGAAACCTTTCCCACCCCACCCCTGCAGCCCAACACTCTGCAGGAGTGGATCATCCGCGCGGGAACGGACAACCCTTCGATCCGTGCCCGACGCTTGAACGTTAATACTGCTGATGAAGAAGTCGCCAAGGCCAAGGCCGGTCACTGGCCGACCCTCGATCTGGTACTGGGTTACACCGCCGCCGACAGTGAAACCCTGTCCACCCAGAATCAACGCAACCGCTACACCTCGGCTGGAGTGGAATTGAACATTCCGTTGTACAGCGGCGGTTATGTCAGCGCCCGGGCCCGGCAGAGCGTCGCCACACGGGATCAGGCAGAAGAGGATCTGAATGCAACCCGCGAGGAAATCATCTCCGGCACCACCCGGGAATTTCGCAGTGTGCAAAGTGGAGAAGCGCGAATCCACGCGCTGGAAAAAGCCGTCATGTCCAGCGAACGCTCGCTGATGTCGTCGAAGAAAGGCTTTCTCGCCGGCAGTAGCACCAACATCGATATCCTCAATGCTCAGGAGCAGATCTTCACTGCTCGCCGAGACCTGTTTGAAGCCAAGCTGCGCTACTTGCTGGCCAGGCTGCGACTCGCTGCCGACGTTGGCGCACTGGGCGACGATGATATCGAAAACGCCAACGCCTACCTGGGCCCAAGACTGACCTTCTGAATACCTCAGATGATCCGAAGCCCTTTAACCACGGGGCTCTCAGAGCGTTGCATCAGAATTTTATCTTCACATCCCAGCTTAATAATATTTTACCGATACCCCCCTCCTGCCTAGTCTGACCGCAAGCAAAACGGACAAGCCTGAAGCGATCCGAATCCACTTGCCTTGCCAGGAAGGATGTACAAATGAGCACTGAAACAATAAAAACAGACACGCTTGTCGTGGGCGCCGGACAGGCGGGGGTGGCGATGAGCGAGCACCTGAGCAAACTCGGTGTACCGCACCTGGTGCTGGAGCGCAGCCGCATTGCCGAACGCTGGCGCAGCGGGCGCTGGGACTCGTTGGTGGCCAACGGTCCGGCGTGGCACGACCGCTTTCCGGGGCTGGAATTTGATGATGTCGACCCCGATGGTTTCGCCCCCAAGGAGCGTGTGGCGGACTACTTCGAAGCCTACGCGAAGAAATTCAACGCGCCGATCCGCACCGGCGTCGAGGTCAAAAGCGTGGTGCGCAATGTCGGGCGTCCGGGCTTCACCGTCGAGACCTCCGAGGGCGTGATCGAGGCCAGCCGGGTGGTCGCGGCGACCGGTCCTTTCCAGCGCCCGGTGATCCCGCCGATTGCACCGCACGACCCACGTCTGTTGCAGATCCACTCCGCCGACTATCGCAATCCGCAGCAACTGCCCGACGGCGCGGTGCTGGTGGTCGGTGCCGGTTCGTCCGGCGTACAGATCGCTGATGAGCTGCAGCGTTCCGGCAAACAGGTTTACCTTTCGGTCGGCGCTCACGACCGTCCGCCGCGTGCCTATCGCAACCGTGATTTCTGCTGGTGGCTGGGGGTACTCGGCGAGTGGGATCAGGCGGCGATGAAACCCGGCCGTGAGCACGTGACCATTGCGGTCAGCGGCGCGCATGGCGGACGCACCATCGACTTCCGGGGTCTGGCCCATCGCGGCATGACCCTGGTCGGCGTGACCGAGTCGTTCAATAACGGCGTGGTGACCTTCAAGCAGGACCTGGTCGACAACCTCAAACGTGGCGATGACAACTACCTCGCCTTGCTGGATGCCGCCGATGCCTACATCGAGCGCAACGGCCTCGACCTGCCGCAAGAACCTGAAGCGCGAGAGACCTATCCAGATCCGGAGTGCGTGAAAAATCCGCTGCTCGATCTGAATCTGGCCGAAGCCGGGATCACCTCGATCATCTGGGCCACCGGCTTCGCCGTGGATTATTCCTGGCTGCAAGTCGCGGCATTTGATGACAAGGGCAAACCGCAGCACCAGCGCGGCGTGTCCAGCGAGCCGGGGGTGTATTTCCTCGGCTTGCCATGGCAGTCGCGACGCGGTTCGTCGTTTATCTGGGGCGTCTGGCATGACGCCAAACACGTGGCCGACCACATCGCCACCCAGCGCAAATACCTTGATTACAAAGATGCCGAGCAGCGTGAAGCCGCCCTGCATTCGACCGCCAACACGAAAGCCGCCGACACCGTCGACGCTTGATTGCCTACTTTCGCGGCGGTGCGTCTGCGCCGCTGAATACCTAGTCTGGAGCTGTACATGAGCAAGCCAACTCACACCCGCATCCGTATGTTCAACACCAAGGACACTTACCCAAACCAGACCCTGGACAACGACCTTTGCCAGGCCGTGCGTGCCGGCAACACCGTGTATGTCCGGGGTCAGGTCGGCACTGATTTCGACGGCAATCTGGTGGGCCTCGGTGATCCGCGCGCGCAGGCCGAACAGGCAATGCGCAACGTCAAGCAACTGCTGGAAGAAGCCGGCAGCGACATGAGCCACATCGTCAAGACCACGACTTACCTGATCGACCCGCGCTACCGCGAGCCGGTGTACCAGGAAGTCGGCAAGTGGCTCAAAGGCGTGTTCCCGATTTCCACCGGGCTGGTAGTGTCGGCACTGGGGCAGCCGCAGTGGCTGATGGAGATTGATGTGGTGGCGGTGATTCCCGAGTAATCAGACGCACCGCGTCGCGGCCATCGCTGGCAAGCCAGCTCCCACAGGTTTGAGGTGCTTACAGATTTTGTGACCAACCCAATAACTGTGGGAGCTGGCTTGCCAGCGATGAGGCCCGCAAGGACAACAAATTCCTCGAAAGGAGTTAGACCATGACCTTTTCAATCGCAGCCCGTTGCCCCGAAACCGGCCAGTTCGGTGTCGCCATCAGTTCCTCCAGCATCGCCGTCGGTGCGCGTTGCCCGTGGCTGCTGCCGGGGGTTGGCGCGGTGTCGAGCCAGAACATCACCCTGCCGTCCCTTGGCCCGGAAGTCCTCGCGCTGATGGAACAAGGTCACGCGCCCGATGCGGCGCTGGACCAGGTGCTGACCCGCAACGGCTATAGCCAGTACCGGCAGATCACCGCAATCAACCACCTCGGCCAGACCGCGCATTTCAGCGGTGCGCAGACCCTCGGCGTGCACAACGCCGTCTGCGGCGAACAATGCGTGGCCGCCGGCAACATGCTCGCCGGGCGCGCGGTGATCGAAGCAATGGTCAGCGCCTTTGAAGACGGCGAAGGCCAATTGACCGACCGTTTGCTCAAGGCCCTGCACGCCGCCCAGGCCCTCGGTGGCGAAGCCGGGCCGGTGCATTCAGCAGCGGTGGTGGTGGTCGGCGAACAGACCTGGCCGATCGTCAATCTACGGGTCGACTGGGCCGACGAGAATCCGATCGGCGAGTTGCAAACACTCTGGGACGCCTATCAGCCGCAGCTGCAGGACTACATCGATCGCGCGCTCGACCCGGCCAAGGCACCGGGCTATGGCGTTGCCGGAGATGATCGATGAGCAACAGCGCCGCGTTGCTCAAGACGCTGGTGGGGTTCGACACCACCAGCCGAGAATCCAACCTGCAGTTGATCGAGTTCGTGCGTGATTACCTCGCAGGCTTCGACGTACCGTGCGAGCTGATCTACAACGCCGAGCGCAGCAAGGCCAATCTGTTCGCGACGATTGGCCCGGCCGGGCAACCGGGCATCGTGCTCTCCGGGCACACTGATGTGGTGCCGGTCGACGGCCAGCCGTGGACCGTAGCGCCTTTCGAACTCAGCGAACGTGACGGCAAGCTGTTCGGCCGTGGCACCGCCGACATGAAGGGCTACATCGCCTGCGTGCTGGCCTTGGTGCCGGCGCTGGTTCAAGCAACATTGCGCATGCCGGTGCACATTGCCCTATCTTACGACGAAGAAGTCGGTTGCCTCGGCGTGCGCTCGTTGCTCGGCGAGCTGGAACAACGTCCAGTCAAACCTTTGCTATGCATCATCGGTGAACCCACCGAACTGAAACCAGTGCTCGGCCACAAAGGCAAACTGGCGATGCGCTGCGACGTACACGGGCATCCGTGCCATTCGGCCTACGCGCCGCTGGGGGTCAACGCCATCGAGTACGCCGCCGAGCTGATCGGCGAACTGGGGCGCATCGGCCAACAACTGAAGGCGCCCGAGCAGCACGACAGCCGTTTCGATCCGCCCTACAGCACGGTGCAGACCGGCGTGATCAGCGGCGGCAAGGCCTTGAACATCGTCCCCGCCGATTGCCGTTTCGACTTCGAAATCCGCGCCCTGCCCTCACAGGATCCGGCCCAGGTCGCGCAGCAGTTGCAGGCCTACGCCGAGCAGCAAGTGCTGCCACGCATGCGGGCGGTCAGCGAACACAGCGCGATTCGTTTCAGCGAACTGTCGGCTTATCCCGGCCTGGCCACCGATGCGCAGAGTCAGGCGGCGGAGCTGATCGCCGCGTTCTGCGGTTCACGGGAATTCGGCACCGTGGCGTTCGGCACCGAGGGCGGGCTGTTCGATGCGGCGGGCATTCCCACCGTGGTCTGTGGTCCCGGCAGCATGGATCAGGGGCACAAACCGGACGAGTTTGTCAGTCGCGCGCAACTCGATGCCTGTGATGCGATGCTGCAACGGATGCTGGCTTTTATCCGCGCTTGAAACACGGCTCGACGTACGTTCAGGCGTACAGTCGAGCCAATTCCTCCCGACAGTGATCGACGAACAACTGCACCGGTTTGGTCAGTTGCACCCGGCGCAGCCAGGCCGCCGACAGGCCCGAGCCGGTTACAGTTTCCGCCAGCGGCACACACACCACTTTCTGTCCGTCGTAGGTGTATTCGCCGAACGGCCGGGTCACCAGAATCGAAAAGCCGAAACCGCGCCCGACCATGCCGCGCACCATCTCGATCGACGGTGAGCTGAAAACGATGTGCGGGGTCAGTCCGCGCTCTTCGAAGATGCTCACGAAATAGGTACGGCTCGGCACCACGTCGAGCAGGATCATCGGTTCCAGCACCAGATCGTGCAGCGAGACTTTCACCTGTTGCGCAAAGCGGTGGTCGGCCGGCAGCAAGGCGTAAGGCTGCTGCGGGGGCATCAGCGAGGTGGTTTCGATGGTGCTGTCGAGGTCGTGCTCAAAGAGCATCGCCATATCGATGCTGCCGGCGGTCAGCGCCTGTACCAGTTCCTGCTGTTCGCCATCGCGAATACGGATTTCCACCCCCGGCCAGCGCTGCTTGAACCCGGCGATCAGGCGCGGCAGGTACAACGGCGCGACGGTTTCGAAACAGCCGATATCGATCTGCCCGGAGACCACATCGTTGTCCGCCAGCGCGTTCTGCTCGAACTCATGCGCCACTCGCAGCAATTCCAGCGCCTTGCGATAGAAACGCGAACCACTGGGCGTCAGCGACACGCCTTGGGCGTGATGGCGGATGAACAGCTGCACGCCGAAGCTTTCTTCCAGATGCTTGATCGCCGTGGAAACCGACGGCTGGGCGATATAGAGCTTGCGCGAGGCTTCGGCGACGCTGCCGCAGTCGGCGGTAGTGACGAAGTATTTGAGCTGGCGCAGGTTGTAGGCGGCCATGGAAAACCTCTGCAAGTAAGGCGACGCTTTTGTGGCGAGGGAGCTTGCTCCCGCTTGAGTGCGCAGCACTCACAATATCAGGGGTATGGCGCCGTTTTTGGGGCCGCTTCGCAGCCCGGCGGGAGCAAGCTCCCTCGCCACAGGAAAGGGTTCGCCTCTGAAAGTTTTTGTTGTTGATCACGGTTGAACATACCGGACAGCCCCCAAACCCGCGGCATATATTTTTTAAGGTCTGAAGCAACAAACTTACTAATTTATCTATCCCGGGCCTTTGCACATGATCGCTTCAACAAGAAATGCGCCGTCCGTGTCGGCGCTTATCGAAGTACGTCCACGTACTCATCCTTGCCTTGGAGTTCGTCATGTCCACCTCTGCAACAACGTCCGCCCCGCTCATTGAAAAACACACGATAGGATACGTGCCCCCCGAAGATCGCCACGGAAAGGTCAGGGATCTGTTCACGCTGTGGTTCGGCGGCAACATCGCGCCGTTGCCCATCGTCACCGGCGCGCTGGGCGTGCAGTTGTTCCACTTGAATCTGGTCTGGGGCATCGTCGCGATTCTGGTCGGTCACCTGGTCGGCGGCGTGCTGATGGCACTGCACTCGGCGCAAGGCCCGCAGATGGGCATTCCGCAGATGATCCAGAGCCGCGCACAGTTCGGCTCGCTCGGCGCGCTGCTGGTGGTGCTGATTGCCGGCGTCATGTACATCGGCTTCTTCGCCTCCAACATCGTACTGGCCGGCAAGTCGTTGCACGGCGTGGTCGACAGCGTGCCGGTGCCGGTCGGCATCGTCATCGGCGCCCTCGGTTCGGGGATCATCGGCATCATCGGCTACCGCTTCATCCACGTGCTCAACCGCATCGGTACCTGGGTGCTGGGGATCGGCATCGTCGTCGGTTTCGGCTACATCTTCACCCATATCCAGACCGATGACTTCCTCACCCGCGGCAGCTTCAACCTCTCCGGCTGGCTCGCCACCGTATCGCTCGCCGCGCTGTGGCAGATCGCGTTTGCCCCGTACGTGTCCGACTACTCGCGTTACTTGCCGGCGGACGTGAAAGTCTCGTCGACATTCTGGACCACCTATCTGGGTTCGGCGCTGGGCTCAAGCCTGGCGTTCATCTTCGGTGCCGTTGCCGTGCTGGCAACGCCCGTGGGCATGGACACCATGGATGCGGTCAAACTTGCCACCGGCTCGATCGGGCCGCTGATGCTGGTGCTGTTCCTGCTCAGCGTGATCAGCCACAACGCCCTCAATCTGTACGGCGCGGTGCTGTCGCTGATTACCCTGGTGCAGACTTTCGCCTACCGCTGGATTCCGACTGCCAAGAGCCGTGCGGTGATCTCGATCATCGTGCTGCTGGCCTGCTGCTTCGCCGCCGTCGGCGCCTCGAAGGACTTCATCGGGCACTTCGTCGACATGGTGCTGGTGCTGCTGGTGGTCCTGGTGCCGTGGACCGCGATCAACCTGATCGACTTCTACGCCATCCACAAGGGCCAGTACGACATCCAGTCGATCTTTCAGGTCGACGGCGGCATCTACGGACGCTACAACCCGCAGGCGCTGCTGGCCTACGCAATCGGCATTGCGGTGCAGATCCCGTTCATGAACACCCCGCTGTACGTCGGCCCGGTGTCGGCGCATATCAACGGCGCGGATCTGTCGTGGCTGGTGGGGCTACTGGTGACCTCGCCGCTGTACTTCTGGCTGGCCAATCGTGACAGCGCCTATCGTCGGCGGATGATGGGCGGGAAACTGGTGGGCAGTCACTGAGATTGATTCGATGTAAAAAGAAGGCCCGCCATGCGCGGGCCTTCTGCGTTGTGGTGTGGTATTTCTTGATGCCCCGACAGGCACCCACGAGACAGGGAAAACTCATGCTGCGAATTCTGGGCAAGGCGTCATCGATCAACGTGCGCAAAGTGCTGTGGACCTGCGCTGAACTGCAGATCCCGTTCGAGCGTGAGGATTGGGGCTCGGGCTTCAAACCCACCGACACCCCGGAGTTTCTCGCCCTCAACCCCTGCGCCATGGTGCCGGTGATTCAGGACGGCGATTTCACCTTGTGGGAATCGAATACGATCATTCGTTATCTGGCAGGCGCCTATGGCGGCGCCGACCTCTACCCCATCGAGCCGCGAGCCCTTGCACGGGTCGATCAGTGGATCGACTGGCAAGCGTCGGAGCTGAACCGCTCGTGGTCGTATGCGTTCATGTCACTGGTGCGCCAGTCAGCGAATTATCAGGACAGCGCCGCTCTGGCCAAGGGCATCGAGCAGTGGTCGCAGACCATGGGCATCCTCGATCAACAGTTGCAGAAGACTGGCGCCTACGTCAGTGGCGACCGGTTTTCCCTCGCCGATATCCCCATCGGGCTGTCAGTCAACCGCTGGTTCGAAACACCACTGGCGCATCCGGACTATCCCGCCGTCAGCGCGTATTACGAGCGTTTGAGCCAACGCGAAGGCTTTCGCCTGTATGGCAGGAACGGTACGCCGTGACGATCAAATCAGCAGATCTTCATAAAACGCGCCGAACGGGCGCTGCGGGTGGGCAATCTGGATTTCCAGAATCCACACCCCGGCATTCGGCGCCTGCTCGAAATCACCGAGATTGCCGCCTTTGTAAATCGCGTGAGGGAAGTCGCTGACGCGGTGGCCCTTGATGTCGAGATTGAGTTTCCAGCCCATGGCTTCAGCCTGATCGCTGGCGTAGCGATACAACTCGACACCGCTCACGCCCTGGCGCCAGAGTGCCTCGACATGCTTGAACAACTCCTTGGACGCCGCCGCGCAGGCGATCATTTCCGGATCGGAGCCAGTGGTGAAGGTCTCGCCAGCATCGCCTTCGTGCCCCTGCCAGACCACGCCCATGTCGATGAAGAAAATGTCGTTTTCACCCAGCACCGGATCGCCATCGGAGCGTTGCTTGAAAGTCTTCAGGGTGTTGGCGCCAAAGCGGATCAGCAGCGGATGCCAGATGCGGTCCATGCCCAGTCCGGCGAGGATCTGCTTGCCCTGCTCCTGGGCTTCGGATTCGCGCATGCCGGGCTTGATCACCTGGGCGATGGCATCGACGGCCTGCCAGGTCAGATTCTGCGCGTGACGCATGGTTTCCAGCACAAACCGCTCACCGACTGCTTCTTTACCGCTCAGGGCTGCACTCATTTGCTTGTTCCTCATGGCTACGCTGTATAGTTTTTTATATTGCGAAACGCCGATCAAGATACAGCCATGACACAACGTGTCAATTACTCTTCTGCACGCACCACGCCGCGCTCTTCCAGCAAGCGCACAAACATGCTCAAACTGCGCGACACCGTACCCCGGCGCCACACCAGCCACGTGGTCAAGTAGCGAAAATCCGCCGCCAGCGGCCAGACACTGACCGTCGCGCTGCCGGGCATGCTCTGCAGCATTTTGCGCGGCATCAGCGCCAGCCCGGCCCCGGCGCTGACGCAGGCGAGCATGCCGTGATACGACTCCATCTCGAAAATCTTGCCCGGCACAGCGGCGTCGGTGCTGAACCATTTTTCGAAGTGGTGACGATAGGAACAGTTGGAGCGGAACGCGTAAATGTTTTCGCCATTCACGTCCGCCGCACGCTGCACCGGGGCGTGATTGAGCGGTGCGATGATGACCATTTCTTCTTCGAACGCCGGCACGCCTTCCAGCGCCGGGTGCAGCACCGGGCCATCGACGAACGCCGCCGCCAAGCGCCCGGCCAGCACGCCATCGATCATCGTTCCGGACGGGCCGGTGGACAGGTCCAGATCGACCTTGGGATGCAACTGGTTGTACGCCGCCAGCAGTTCGGGAATGCGCACTGCGGCGGTGCTTTCCAGCGAACCGAGGGGGAATGCACCCTGCGGCTCTTCACCGGCGACCGTGGCCCGCGCCTCCTGCACCAGATCGAGAATGCGCCGGGCGTATTCGAGGAAACTCCAGCCAGCCGGCGACAGGCGCAGACGGCTTTTCTCGCGAATGAACAGGTCGACGCCCAGGTCCTGCTCCAGCTGTTTGATCCGCGTGGTCAGGTTCGACGGCACGCGATGTATCTGCGCCGCCGCCGCACTGATGCTGCCGTGCTCGGCAACGGCCTTGAAGATTTCCAGCTGCACCAGATCCACAGTCATTCTCCAATCGTGAAAGAATCGATCTTTATTATTCAGTTTCCAGAAAACAAACGCCACCCTACTCTAGGCCCATCCACTGAACTCGCAGGAGCCAGCCATGAGCCAGATTTCCAGCCAGACCCACGCCATCTCGATCAACCCCGCCACCGGCGAACAGATCGGTCACTACGCCTTTGAATCCGCTGAGGCCCTCGACGCTGCGCTGACCCGCGCCGCATTCGGTTTCTCGAAATGGAAACGCAAGCCGCTGCAGGATCGCTCCCGCGCCCTGACTGCGCTGGCCGGCGCCCTGCGCGACAGCGCCGAAGCCATGGCAACCATGATTACCCAGGAAATGGGCAAGCCCATCGCCCAGGCCCGTGGCGAAATCGAAAAGTGCGCCAAGCTCTGCGAGTGGTACGCCGAAAACGGTCCGGCCATGCTCAGCGCCGAACCGACTCAGGTCGAGGGTGGCAAAGCGCGGATCGAGTACCGTCCGCTGGGCCCGATCCTCGCGGTGATGCCGTGGAACTTCCCGATCTGGCAAGTGCTGCGCGGCGCAGTACCGGCGCTGATCGCCGGCAATACTTACGTGCTCAAACATGCGCCGAACGTGATGGGCAGCGCCTACCTGCTGCGCGATGCCTTCAAGAGCGCCGGCTTCGCGGACGGCGTGTTTGAAGTGATCAACGTCACCCCCGAAGGCGTTTCCACCGCCATCGCCGACCCGCGCATCGCCGCCGTGACCCTGACCGGCAGCGTACGCGCCGGCATGGCCATCGGTGCTCAGGCCGGCGCCGCACTGAAAAAATGCGTGCTGGAACTGGGCGGTTCCGACCCGTTCATCGTGCTCAATGATGCTGATCTGGATGAGGCCGTGCAGGCTGCCGTCATCGGGCGCTATCAGAACTCCGGCCAGGTCTGCGCCGCCGCCAAGCGCCTGATCATCGAAGAAGGCGTGGTCGAAGAGTTCACCCGCAAATTCGTCGAGGCCACGCGTCAATTGAAAGTCGGCGATCCGCTGTCCGCTGACACCTATATCGGCCCGATGGCACGTTTCGATCTGCGTGACGAACTCGACCAGCAAGTGCGCGACACCCTCGAAGAAGGCGCGACCCTGCTGCTCGGCGGTGGCAAGGCCCAAGGCCCGGGCAACTACTACGAGCCGACCGTGCTGGCCGATGTCACCGACCGCATGACCTCGTTCAAACAAGAGCTGTTCGGCCCGGTCGCGTCGATCATCACCGCCCGCGATTGCGCCCACGCCGTGGCTCTGGCCAACGACAGCGACTTTGGCCTGACCGCCACGATCTACACCGCCAACGTGCAACTGGCTCAGCAACTGACCAGCGAACTGGACACCGGCGGCGTGTTCATCAACGGTTACTCCGCCAGCGACCCGCGCGTGACCTTCGGCGGCGTGAAGAAAAGCGGTTTCGGTCGCGAGCTCTCGCACTTCGGCGTGCGTGAGTTCTGCAACGCGCAGACGGTGTGGCTGGATCGAAAATAACCCGGGACATCACCGTCCCCTGCAGGAGCTGTGGCACGCTGCGATCGTTTGATTTCGATTTTTCAGATCAGGATCAAAAGATCGCAGCCTCGTTTCACTCGACAGCTCCTACAGAGTATCAAGCAGCGCAGTGGCCTTCAGGGCTTACAGATACTTCAGCCACGCGATATCGCGGCGCCGCGATTTCAACGCGGAAAACCAATGCACCGCGGGGTACAGTGCCACCGCCAACAGCACCGACACCAGCCAGATTGCCGGCACCGAGTCGAATCCGAAATGGCTGCCCTGATTCAGCCCGAACAGCGCCAGCGCCATCAGGTAAAGCACCTTCAGCACGTACAGGTGCAGCAGATAGAAGAACATCGGCGCCGAACCGAAGACCGTCAGCCAGTGAATCCAGCGGCGCGTCTGCCGCCGTTCGAACACCCGCAATAACAGCAACCCGATGCTCACCGTCAGGGTGATGAACAGCAGCGATGGCGGGTACTTGGTGATGTTGAAAAACGCCATCAGCGTTTGCACGGTCGTGTCTTCAACCGCCCAAGGCTTTTCGCCATAAGCGTTGATCAGCCGCAGCCCGACGAAGCCCAGCAGACCGGCGATACCGCCCAGCAACAGAGCCTGCTGACGGCTCCAGGCATCAGCCCCGCGGGCGAACCACGGGCCCAGTGCATAACCCAGACCGATCACGCCGATCCACGGCAACAGCGGGTACGAAGTGCGCAAGCGCAGACTGTCACCGACCTCGATCCAGCCCCGGTCATGCAGAATCGCCCATGGCACATGCAGTGCCGACTCCGGCGCGAAATGCACACCGTCGAGCAGGTTATGCCCGGCAATGATCGCCAGGCTCAGCGTCAGCAACAGCCAGCGCGGCAACCAGACCAGCAGCGACAGCGCGATCATGCTCAGGCCAATCGCCCAGATCACCTGCAGATAGATCACGCTCGGCGGCAACTGAAACGTCCACGCGAAGTTCACCAAGGTGAATTCCAGCAGCACCAGAAACAGCCCCCGCTTGAACAGGAAGGCGCTGACATCGGCCTTGCCCGCGTACTTCTCGCCGAACAACCACGCAGACAGCCCGGTCAGCAACACGAACACCGGTGCGCACAGATGCGCCAGGGTGCGACTGAAAAACAACGCCGGCTCGGTGTTGGCGATGTCCATCGGATCGGACACCTGACGGTGCAACAGGAACGTCTCGCGCACGTGATCCAGCAACATGAACAGGATCACCAGACCTCTCAAGGCATCAATGGACAGCAAGCGACCGGTCGGCGGCGGGTTGGAACGAGCACAGGTAATCGTCATGGACATTTCGCCATCGAGTCAATGAATCAGGGGTCGCAACGGCGAACCTCAGCAAAAATTCGCGTTACTCTATAACATAAAAAGTCGATTCCCAAGCCAATCGACATTTGCCCAATCACGTCAGGCTTCTATAGTGATCAGGCGCCCCCGCCCTTTGCGCCAGCTGTCGAGCGTTGCCCATGACCTCAACCGAACACCTGATCATCTGCGAGCATTGCGATTGCGTGTATGAAAAAGTCGTGCTCGGCAAACACCAGAAAACCCTCTGCGTGCGTTGTGGCGGCGTGCTGCAGCGTTATAACGGCTTGACCGTGGAACAGCGGCTGGCCTTGACGTTCACCGCCGCCATGCTGTGGCTGTTCGCCAACTTCTACCCGGTGATGAGCATCAGCATGAAGGGCCTGAAGAACAGCGCGACGCTGTGGGATTCGGTGCTGGCGTTGAGTCAGGGGCCGATCACCTTCATGGCGATGGTCGCGGCGATTTCGATCATCATCGCCCCGGCCTTTCAACTGGTGCTGTTGATCTGGGTGTTGAGTTACGCACTGTCTTCACGGCGGGCACCGGGATTCAAGCTGTGCATGCGCTGGCTGGAAACCCTGCGCCCGTGGAGCATGCTCGAAGTGTGTCTGCTGGGGGCGATGGTGGCGGTGTTCAAACTCGCCGGGCTGCTGGACGTGTTGCCGGGCATCGGCCTGTTCGCCCTGGCGGTGCTGAGCCTGATGATGATCCGCATTGCCGGCCGCGACATTCGTGATCTGTGGGATATTTTATGAAACGACCCGCGACCGCCAGCGAATTGAATCTGTGCCTGTGCCACAGCTGCGGGCTGGCTTGCGACATGACCGATGAACCGCATGAGTGCCCGCGCTGCGATGCACCGCTGCATCGGCGCAAGACCAATTCCCTGACGCGCACCTGGGCCTATCTGTTTGCCGCGCTGGCGTTTTACGTGCCGGCCAATCTGCTGCCGGTGATGAACACGGTGATGCTCGGCAACGGCGCCGACAGCACGATCATGAGCGGCGTGCTGGAGTTCTGGGAGGGCGGCGCGTGGGACATCGCACTGATCATTTTCATCGCCAGCATCGCGGTGCCGGGGATCAAATTCGTCGCCCTGTCGCTGCTGCTGATCACCGTGCAGCGCGACAGCGACTGGGCGCGCCGCGAGCGTTCGAAGTTGTACCGGTTCGTCGAGCTGATCGGCTACTGGTCGATGCTCGACGTGCTGGTGGTCGCACTGGTCGCGGCGCTGGTGAAGTTCCAGGCGCTGGGCGATATCGAACCACGCCCGGGCATCCTGTTTTTCGGCATGGTGGTGGTGTTCACCATGCTCTCGGCGATGAGTTTCGACCCACGGCTGATCTGGGACAACGCCCCGGACGACGAACCACTCAGCGACGTACCACCTCAAGCAACACCTGCAACGGATGGCGCAGCGCCCGATCCGACTGGCGCTTGACCTGACTGCGGCAGGAATAACCGGTGGCCAGTGCTTCGCCCTGCTCCGCCGGCGCCTCGACCTGCCGCGCCCAGGATTGCTCGTAGATCACTGCCGAGGTTTCACGGTTGCGCGCTTCATGGCCATAGGTGCCGGACATGCCGCAGCAACCGGTGGCCTGCGTCGCCAGTTTCAACCCGGCCCTTTCGAACACTTGCTCCCACTGGCGAGTGGCGGCTGGCGCGTTGGTTTTCTCGGTGCAGTGCGCCAGCAGCCGGAATGACTGCGGCGCGTCGGCACCAGGCTGCTCCGGCATCACCTTGAGCAACCATTCCTGCACCAGTGCAACTTCCGGGCATTCCAGCATGCCGGGCACTTTCTGGTATTCCTGGCGATAGACCAGCGTCATGGCCGGATCCAGCCCCAACAACGGCACGCCGATGTCGGCCAGCTCACGCAGTTGTCGTGCATTGCGCAATGCTGCACGGTTGAACGCCGACAGGAAGCCCTGCACATGCAGCGGCTTGCCGTTGGCACTGAACGGCGCCAGATACACCTGATAGCCCAGCCGCGAAATCAGCTCCAGCAGATCCGCCAGCAGTGGCGCCTCGAAGTAACGAGTGAAGGCATCCTGCACCAAGACCACACTGCGCTCGCGCTGGGCCGGGGTCAGCGCCGACAGTGTCGAGACCGTCGCTGGCTGCACCTTCCAGCGACGCAGCGCAGCGTGAAAATCAAAGCGGCTGAGCAACGGCACATCGACCATGCCACCAAGACGCTCCAACTGTTGGCGCACCAACGCAGCGCCCATCAAACCGTTGTACAGCGCCGGAATCCGCGCCATGTACGGAATGCTGTACTCCAGCGAAGCAATCAGATAATCCCGCGCCGGGCGCAGATAACGGCTGTGATACAGCTCCAGAAACCGCGAACGAAACTCCGGCACATTGACCTTGACCGGGCACTGCCCCGCGCAGGATTTGCACGCCAGGCAGCCCGCCATGGCGTCATACACTTCATGGGAAAAATCAGCGCTCTGCCCTCGGCTGTTGCGCCAACGGGTCCACAGGTTGCGGAAAAACGCCGGACGACGGATCGCATCGGACAGCACATCCACCCCCGCCTCGCCCTGCAAGCGCAGCCATTCGCGGATCAGCGATGCGCGGCCCTTGGGCGATTGCGCACGCTCGCGGGTGGCTTTCCACGATGGGCACATGGCGTCGTCGGGATCGAAGTTGTAGCAGGCGCCATTGCCGTTGCAATGCAGGGCCGCGCCGTAGCTTTGCCAGACCTTTTCGTCGATCTGCCGGTCGAGTTCGCCGCGCAGGGTCACTTCGTCGATCTTCAACAGCTGCGCGTGCGTGTTGGCCGGCGTGGCGATCTTGCCCGGGTTGAACTGATTGAACGGGTCGAACGCGGCTTTGAGTGCCTGCAACGCCGGGTACAGCTCACCGAAAAATGCCGGCGCGTATTCCGAGCGCAGGCCTTTGCCGTGTTCACCCCACAACAGGCCGCCGTAGCGCTGGGTCAGCGCCGCGACACCGTCGGACACCGGACGCACCAACGCCGCTTGCTGTGGATCCTTCATGTCGAGAATCGGCCGCACATGCAGCACGCCGGCATCGACATGGCCAAACATGCCGTACTGCAAACCGTGGCTGTCGAGCAGTTCGCGCAGTTCAGCGATGTATTCGGCCAAGTGCTGCGGTGGCACTGCGGTGTCTTCGACAAACGGCTGCGGCCGCGCTTCGCCGGCAACGTTACCGAGAAGGCCGACTGCGCGTTTGCGCATGCCATAAACCTTGTTCACTGCCGCCTGGCCGACCGCCAGGGTATGGCCGAGGCGTTCGACGGTGGTGTCGCCGCTCAAGTGTTCGAGGAAGGCTTCGACCCGGCGTTGCAGATCCTCGGGGTCGTCGCCGCAGAACTCCACCAGGTTGATCCCCAGTGTCGGCCGCTCGGCGCTTTCCGGGAAATATTCGGCGACGCCGTGCCAGACGATATCCTGCATCGCCAGCAGCAATACCTTGGAATCCACGGTTTCAATCGACAGCGGCTTGAGCGCCATCAGCGCCCGGGCATCGCGCAACGCATCCATGAAGCCGGCGTAGCGAATGTTCACCAGCATCGTGTGTTTGGGGATCGGCAGAACGTTGAGCTTCGCCTCGACCACAAACCCCAGCGAGCCTTCGGCGCCGCACAGCACGCTGTTGAGGTTGAAACGATTCTCGGCCTCACGCAGGTGCGCCAGGTCGTAGCCGGTCAGGCAGCGGTTGAGATCCGGGAAGCGCTGTTTGATCAGCTCGCCCTGCTCATCAATGATCTGCCGCGCACAGCGATAGACTTCACCGACCCGGTCTTCACGGGCACACAACGCTGTCAGGTCGTCCTCCGCCAGCGCTGCACCGTGCAGGCGTTCACCGCCGCGCAGAATCATGTCGAGTTCCAGCACGTGGTCGCGGGTCTTGCCGTAGGTGCAACTGCCCTGGCCACTGGCGTCGGTGTTGATCATGCCGCCAACGGTGGCGCGGTTGGAGGTCGACAGCTCCGGGGCGAAAAACAGCCCGGCGGATTTCAGTGCGGCGTTGAGCTGATCCTTGACCACCCCGGCCTGCACCCGCACCCAGCGCTGCTCGACGTTGATGTCCAGAATGCGGTTCATGTGCCGCGACAGGTCGACGACGATGCCATCGGTCAGCGACTGACCGTTGGTGCCGGTGCCACCGCCGCGCGGGGTGATCACCACTTGCTGATAAGCCGGTTCGGCGATCAGCCGAGCGACCCGCGCCACATCCTCGGCATCCATCGGAAACACCGCCGCTTGCGGCAGGCGCTGATAGATCGAATTGTCGGTGGCGAGCACTACGCGGCTGGCGTAATCGGCACTGATCTCACCACGAAAGCCACTGGCTTTCAGGGCTTTGAGGAACTGTTGGTAATCAGTGGTCAATGCGGTGGCGGGCGACAGCTGGGCAATCATCGGTGAGGAAATCTCGGTCAAAATCGGGCCGTGTGGCGGTGAACAGTTGTGCGCAATGAATGATTGCGTCACGCTCCCGCCATCTCATGGTGCTTATGTTCATTGCTTGGTGCCGTCGGGACAAACGTAAAATCGACCCGCAATCCATGACTAAAACGAATGAATCCGCGAACCCTCACCCCTTCCATGTCGTTATTGCTGGCCTTCGAGGCCGCTGCACGCCATGAAAGCTACACCCGCGCCGCCCACGAACTGTCGCTGACGCAAAGCGCGGTCAGCCGTCAGGTGCAGATTCTGGAAAAGATGCTCGGCATGCGCCTGTTCAGCCGCGAAGGCCGGCAAGTGGTGCTCACCGATGTCGGGCGCATGTATCAGCGCGAACTCGCTGAAGCCCTCGGGCAGATCCGCAGCGCAACCCTGCAGGCCATGGCGTTCGGTTCGGGCATTCACAGTTTGCGTCTGGCGACGCTGCCGACCTTCGGCTCGAAATGGCTGCTGCCACGGCTCAAGGACTTCTACACCGCGCACCCGGGCATGACCGTGCACTTGCATTCGCGCATTGAAGCAATCGACTTCGACACCAGCGAAATCGACGCCGCGATCTGTGTCGGCGGCGGTGAATGGCCGGGCCTCAGCGCCCTGCCACTGCACACTGAGGAACTGGTGGTGATCGCCAGCGCGCAGTTGTCGACGGCCGAACGCGACGACGCCGAACAGCACATCGCCGGGCAGTTGCTGCTCAATGTCAGCAGCAATGCCCAGGCGTGGGCGGAATGGTTCACCCATCATGGTTTGCCACACCGCAGCATGCGTATCGGCCCGAGCTTTGAAATGACCTCGCACCTGATTCAGGCGGTGCGGGCGAATATCGGCGTGGGGCTGGTGCCGCGGATTCTGGTGGAGGATGAATTGCTTAACGGCGAGCTGTTGCAACTGGGGGAGCCGATCACCAGCCGGCGCAGCTATTACCTGGTGTATCCGCCGCGCAATGAGGCGTTACCGTCATTGAAAGCGTTCAGGGACTGGTTGGTGGATACGCTGTGACCGGAAATTAATGCCAAACATAACGAAACGCCGCTCAATGAGCGGCGTTTGGTCAATCCCGGTACTGGCGTTTTAGCGGTGGCGGCGCGCTCGGCCCTTTGACGAGGGGCTTGGCCAGCAGCTTGCCGTCCGGGCCATAAAAGAGGCGCCTGACGCCAGGCGGCATGGGAGTAGGCTCTTTTGCGCTCATGATGAAACCTCTTCGACAGCACTGAATTCCACCCACTGAACTTTGGAGGAATCTATCACTAATAATTCGGCGCCAAAGGGCAACGCCACGCCATCCTCACCCAGCCAGCCTGGATTCAGCATGATGAACTGCCCCTCCAATGGGCCGGAAGGCCACTCGACGGACCAGCCGAACAATCGCCTTTCATCGGTCAAATGCAGCGTTACCAGCCTATTGTGACGCGCAAAGGTGCTGTACCACTCGCTCGGGTAAGAGTTTTTATTCGTTACATTTTTACTTCGTAACCATTAACGCCTCGTGCACATCTGTCACAACGCATTTCGCAAATTCACAAAGCAGAAAAGCAGAAAAGCAGAAACCATTGCTCCGGTTTCTGCTTTTCTGGCGGCGGGTTTTGCAGCTGAGGCCGTGCTTTACAGGCAGTCACGCACCGATTTGCGCAACGACCCGGACTTGGCCCAAGGCGGCCCCTGATACAGGGAAACCCGGCTGCCGTCCTTGTACTTGATGATGTCAAGAATCTCGTCGGCGGTAACAATGCTCGGTGCCGTGATCCGGTAACCATTGGAAATCGCGGTCTGCGTGGTCTTCGGAATGTCCTGCTGCCACAACGGCAACAAGCACGCGGCATAGTCTTTAGGCGCCTTGGTGGTGGTCTTGCTGAGATTCGGCTCGCCCGGAACCAGCGATGCTGGCAATGAGCAACCCGCCAGCAATGCCAACGCCAAACTCCCGATCCATATCCGCATGGTGTTTCCCTGTTTTGAAAAAAAGCGAATGTAACGTGTAACCGGATGTACATCCAGCGCGACGCCTCTCCCACAAGGGGGATTGGACAAATATTTACATGCATCCAGCCCGGTGGCAGACGAGCTGCGCATCATCGCTGAAAAATGCGGCTACTCTGTTTTACCGAGAATGTTCCGGAGGTGATCATGCGGCTCAATGAATACGAACACGAACTTCAACGCGACCTGCAAGCCGTTGCATCGGATCTGAGATGGTCGGCGGTCGACCTCAAGCGCATTGCCGAACAGCTGCGCAAGAGTGGCAATGAAGCCGATGCCCAAGCGGTTCTGAGGTCTTGTGAGGTGCTGCAAAGTGATGAAGAACGCTTGCAGTCCTATGCCAAGGAAGTGAAGACGCGCTCCATCAGCCGGATCAAGGTTCACTGATCCCCCTGCCCTCGACAAAAGCCCCGGTCATCACCGGGGCTCTTTCGTTACATCTGCTTCAATTTGCAGTGTGACTTCGCGCTCGCGCCGAGCGTTGTCTGTAACCCGGCAACGCAGCGGCGTAGGCCAGCGCTTCCTCTCTGCTACCAAACGATGCCAGCCGGTCGCCTTGGGTACAAACCCGCCAAGGGCCGTTATTCACGCTGAGTACGTCGTAGCCGTTCATGTGCATTTTGTTCAGAACAGGAATGCTCATGGGTACCTCCTTTTTGCTGACGGTGGTTTCAGCTGAGCTTTTTTACCTTACACCCTGTTGTCGCAGATGTGCCGACCGGGTGTCGCGACAGTCATGTGCCAAAGGTCTGGCACTTTCCGCCTCGCCACCCGCTCAAACCTTGACGGAACCTTTGAATCCGGGCCCGGCTCGAATATTGCAGTTTTATTTCATTTATGTGACACGCAACAAACAGGTAACAGATGAAAGTACGCGCAACCGTCATCTGCGAGCAGGATCGACACGTTCTCCTGGTCCGCAAACCCCGCTGTCGCTGGACATTGCCCGGCGGCAAGGTCGAGCCTGGGGAAACCAGAGCCGGGGCGGCGACGCGCGAGCTGCAGGAGGAAACCGCACTGGATGCCGAGCAAATGTTGTATCTGATGGAACTGCACAGCGGCAGCACCCAGCATCATGTCTACGAGGCTTCGGTGCTCGACCTTGAGCAGTTGCGCCCGCAAAACGAGATCATCGAATGCATCTGGCATCCGCTGGACGCGGTGCAGAATCTGCCCACCAGCGACGCGACCTTGCGCATCGTGCAGGCATTTCAACGACGCTTGTGAGGTTTCAACCGGCAAACGCCCGGCGCCCGGCGCTGATTTCCGTGCGCAATTCGCCGATGAAGTTGGAAAGATCGCGGATCGTCACCAGATGCTCCGGCGAAACCCCATTGAGCAACAACTCGACTCGCCCGGAGTCAGGCTCATAAACCTTGATCCGCAGCAGTCCCTGCTCCACTTGTGTGCATTCGCATTCAAGCGACGGAAAGCCGGACTCGACAATCCGGCAGATGTCGGCAATGGCTAACATGGGTACACGCCTCGCAGGCGTTGAGTCGGTCGACCCGTTGAGCATAGATGAGCCATCAGCAACCTGCCGCCCTGGCAATTGCCAACCCGCTCACATATTTGACCCCGTCTCAGTGCGCGTCGTGATCCCAGATCCAGTTCCAGATGCCCGGCAACTGCACCGGCTGCGAACTCTGCTGAACGGTGCGCGCCAGCGCCGCTTTCTGTAGCGCCGCGTGATCATCGTAGAACGGTTTGTCCGCCAGTTTCACGCCCGTGGCGGCGGCGCTGTCGAGCAGGATTTGCAGGTATTCACGGGTATGCCGCGCGGTGTAGCGGTTGAGGTCATGAAAGGTCACCACCACCGGAATGACGCCGTCCACGGTTGGTAATTCGCCGCGGGCAATGCGCTCGCGGACTTCCGATAGCTGGCGCAGCATATTCGCCCGACGTCGGGGGCTGGCGTTGAAGCCCCAGATCTTGCCGTCATTGGCGCTCAAATCGGTCAGCAACACATGCAGACCGTGTTGCTGATAGGCGGCGAAGGTGCGCTTGTCGTAATTCCAGAAGGGCGGACGCAGCAGGATCGGTGCTGCTCCGGTGATCGCGGCGATATCCGCCGTGCCGTTGCTCAACGACTGCTCCAGTTCTTGCGGATCGAGCGAGCGATGATTGGTGTGCCAATGGGTCGCGGTATGGAATCCGAGGATGTGCCCTTCGGCGTGCTCGCGCCGCATGATGCCGCGACCAATGTCACTGTTACCGGCGCGAGGTGCGCGGGTCTGGACGAAGAACACCGCTTTGATGTCCGGTTGCACCGGGTTGACCTTGAGGCTATCGAGCACGGTCGCCGACGGGTTCCACAAGCTCGAAGCGCTGGGGCCGTCATCGAACGTTAGCAGAAACCGTACCGGCGCCTGGGCCTTGAGCCGGGTTTCGGTCTGCGCGGTCATTTCGATCGGCGCGGCAATGCAGCCGGCCAGCCCGAACGCGATGGCCGCTGCACAGAGAAGATTGAACGCGTATTTCATGTTTTGCCTTGCGCCTGACCGTTGCGGTCCTGTTGTCGTCCGGCAAAACTCCCTCGCCCTGATCCATCCCTGCGCCCGGCTATTCGAGCCAGCGTTGGATAGGGTACACAGGCTTTGGTTCCGGCGCTCGCTCAGTCCGCCAATGCCTGTTGAAACGAGGTGTCGATGATCCCGGCAGTGGCCAGCGGCGCCGGCAAGGCCTTGACCTTGAACAGGAAGTCGGCGGTGCTTTGCAGGTCGGCGGCGGCTTGTCGATCCACCGGCCCGACGCTCATGTGCGCTTGGCGCAACCAGTGCCGCGACACTTGCTGATCGAGATTGGCCTTCTTCGCCCACAGATCCGCATATTCATCGGTGTGGCTGTCGACCCAGGCCCGCGCCCGTTTCAAACGCTCGAGAAAATCGGCAATCGCCGCACGCTTGCTGTCGATCGACGGCGCCGACGCGGCAATCGCGCTGAGGCCCGGCATCAGGTTTTTCGCCGTGAGAATCGGCCGCGCACCGGAGAACACGATTTGCTGGGAGATATACGGTTCCCACACCGGGAAAGCGTCGATGCTGCCCTGTGGCAATGCCGCCGCAGCGTCAATCGGCATCAGCTTGACGAAGTCGACGTAGTTTTCCGGCAGACCGCCCTGCTCCAGGGCGCGCAAGGTCAGTTGCTGGCTCCACGCGCCAGGCCAGTAGGCGACTTTTTTACCCTTCAGATCAGCGATGGTTTTCACCGGCGAATCTTTCGGCACCAGCAAGGCGATGGTGTCCGGGTTCTGCCGCGATACCCCGATCAGCTTCACCGGCGCCTGTTTGGCGGCGAGAAACAGAAAACCCGAATCACCGAGAAAGCCCAGATCCAGCGAGCCGGTCTGCAACGCCTCGGCCAGTGGTGCGGCGGCCTGGAAATGTTTCCAGTCGACGCTGTACGGCGCGTCTTTCAACACGCCTGAGGCCTCGATCGAGGCGCGGATGTTGTAGTAGTTCTGATCACCGACGTGCAGGACCAACGGCTCGGCGGAGTAGGCAAGCGGTGCGCTGAACAGTCCAGCAATCAGTGTGATACGCAAGAATTTGGAGAGCTTCATGGCGGGTCCTGCAATGGGATTTGCATAGACGATAACGCTCTTGATTGGCGCTTTTTAAATTCGATTAATGCATAAGCTCAGCACACCGAATGCTCACTGTTCGCTGCGCAACAGTACGATACCAGCGTGTTGCCCCAACAACAGTTGAAAGCCGTCAAACCCGGCGAAAACCCCGTAAACATTGGCTGATACACACATGGCACAGAGCCTGCAATATTCCATTCATGCAGGAAGCAGCCATTTAAAAGATATTTTTGGACATAAAAAACAGTGCCTTTGCCGGAGCGCCGCCATGACATCCCTCTCACCTTTTTTCCGCCTCAAAACGCTGCTGGTTGCCAGCGCCATGGCGCTAAGCCTGCAACCGCTGGCTCACGCCACCGAAACGGCACCCGCCGAAGTTCATCTGGACTACGCCTACTACTCACCGGTCAGCCTGGTGCTCAAGCATTTCGGCTTCCTCGAAAAAGCCCTGCCGCAGACCAAAGTCAGTTGGGTGATCAGCCAGGGCAGTAACCGTTCGCTGGAATATCTGAACAGCGGCGGCGTCGATTTCGCCTCCAGCGCCAGCCTTGCTGCAGTGCTGAGCCGCGCCAACGGCAGCCCGATCAAATCGGTCTATGTTTACAGCCGCGCCGAATGGACTGCGCTGGTGGTGCGCAAGGATTCGCCGTACCAGAGCGTCGCCGACCTCAAAGGCAAGAAAATCGCCGCCACCAAAGGCACCGATCCCTACCTGTTCACCCTGCGCAGCCTGCAACAGGCCGGGCTGAAGAAAGACGACGTGGAACTGGTGCACCTGCAACACCCGGACGGCCGCACCGCGCTGGAAAAAGGTGATGTGGACGCCTGGGCCGGACTCGATCCGCACATGGCCGCCAGTCAGGTGCAGGCCGGTTCGCGTTTGCTGTACCGCAACCCGGCGTTCAACAGTTATGGCGTGGTCAGCGTCACCGAGCAGTACGCCAAAGAGCATCCGCACACCATCGACACGGTGATCAAAGCCTACGAGCAGGCGCGACAATGGGCGCTGCAAAATCCGGACGAGTTCGCCGCCCTGCTCGCCAAGGAATCCGGCCTGCCGCTGGACGTGGCCAAACTGCAGTTGTCGCGCACCGACTTGAGCAGCCCGCAACTGACCGCCAACGACGTGCAGGCGTCCAAGGCGGCGGCACCGATTCTGGTGTCCGAGGAATTGGTGCGGCGCGGGGTCAACGTCGATCAAGTCATCGATCAGTTGCTCGACAGTGGTGTGCAGCAAGCCGTCGCCCGCCAATAACCGACCAGACTCACAGCCCATCCGCGTCCGCTGCGGATTCGCTGTGAGCGGAGCCCATGTATGACCACTCGCAGTAACGAACTGCCCGCCCCTCCTCGGCGCTTGTCGAGGCCGCGAGCGTCATCCCTCAACCCGAAATGGCGACGGCGCTTCAAAGGTCTGGCCCTGCCGCTGCTGATCGTAGTCGTCCTGGAGTTCATCGTGCGTCTCGGCTGGCTGCCGTCCTACCAGATGCCGGCCCCCAGCGAGATCGCCCTGACCCTCACCGACCTTGCCGAAGGCGCGCTGTGGAAACACATCGGCGCCAGCCTGATCCGCGTGTTGCTCGGGTTTGCAATTGGCGCCAGCCTGGCACTGGTGTTCGCCGCCTGGGTCGGCCTCAGTCGTGAGGCCGAAGCCTATCTGGAACCGACATTCGCCGCGCTGCGTTCGATTCCGAGTCTGGCCTGGGTGCCGCTGTTGCTGCTGTGGCTGGGCATCGATGAAACCTCGAAGATCGTGCTGATCGCCATCGGCGCGTTCTTTCCGGTGTACGTCAACGTGGTCGCGGCGATTCGCAACATCGATCGCAAACTGGTCGAGGTCGGGCGCATCTATGGCTTCAGCCGCCTGCAACTGGTACGGCGAATTCTGTTGCCGGCCGCCCTGCCCGGCCTGTTCACCGGTCTGCGCAGCGGCATGAGTCTGGCGTGGATGTTTCTGGTGGCCGCCGAGCTGATCGCCGCGACCAAGGGCCTGGGTTATCTGCTCAGCGACGGCCGCGAAACCTCGCGACCGGACATCGTGCTGGCAGCGATCATCGTGCTCGCCGTGCTCGGCAAACTCAGCGACGGTGTGCTCGCAGTGCTGGAGCGCCGCTGGCTGATCTGGCGCGACACGTTCACCGGTCAGGCGGCGCAGGATTGATTGGCCAGAGCCAACTAAGCTGAAAGCGTCCAACCGGAGATTCGGCGCATGTGCGGAAGACTCTCGCAATACCGCGGCATTCACGACTTTGTCGCGGTGCTGAGCATTCCCGATGCGCTGATCAATCACGTCGGCGACGCTGCGCTGGAACACTACAACGCGGCGCCGACCACGTCACTCGCGGTGCTCCATCAACATGATCAACGCCTGTATGCCGACAACCTGCGCTGGGGCTGGCGTCCGCACTGGGCCAAAGACCGCGCGGCGCCGATCAACGCCCGTGTGGAAAAAGTCGCCCATGGCCCCTTCTTCCGGGCGATCTGGCGTCATCGGTTGATCGTGCCAGTGGACAACTGGTTCGAATGGGTTGACGGCCCGGATGACACCCGACAGCCGTGGCTGATCCGGCGGGCCGATCACGGGCCGGTGTTCTGTGCGGCCATCGGCCAGTTTCCGACACCCGGCAACGACGCCCGGGACGACGATGGTTTCGTGATCATCACCGCCGACAGCGTCGGCGGCCTGCTCGATATCCATGATCGCCGACCGGTGGTTTTTCGCCCGGAGCTGGCTGCCGAGTGGCTCGACCCGGCAACACCGGCGGAACGTGCCGAACAGATGCTGCTGTTCGAAGGTGAAGCCAGCGAGGCATTTGCCTGGCACAAAGTCGGCAAAGCTGTCGGCAATTCGCGCAATCAGGGCGCCAACCTCATTGAAGAAGTGGCTTGAAAATCCCCCGCCCTCCCGCGTCAACCCTGTAGGAGCTGCCGAAGGCTGCGATCTTTTGATTTTTAATTTTTTAAAAGCAAGATCAAAAGATCGCAGCCTGCGGCAGCTCCTACAGGTGATTACAGGTGATACTCGATCTTTACAGCTGGTGTTTCATCGCTGAAACAGCCTCAAAAAAACAGTCGTTTGAGCGATTTAACCGCTTGTCTGACATTTCAACCGTCATACATACATTTAGATGCACTACGGATAGCATGCGCGCCGCATTTCCAATTGGCATACCAGTTGACCAAAGAGTCAACAAACCAGGAATCCCCTACAACTTTTACCAAGCCTTGCAGAGAACTAAGTTGCGCGACGATTTTGCAATCAAACAGGCCAACGGCCTGGAGTGTATTTATCTGTCCATGACAGAACGCTTTCAACTCGACTGTTTTATCGGCCACTACATCAAGACCCGAAACCTGCGTTCAGTGCCGGACATCGAACGTGTTCTGCGCACCACGCTCGAGGGCTATCCCGGCCACCCACCGGTGATGGTCAATGAGCTCAATGCGTGGATCGACAAGACGCTGGGCTATCGGGCGTCACATCCGGACTTCCCGCACCTGGAAGACCTGTGAAACAACAAAAAGCCCCGCTGCTGCGGGGCTTTTTGCATGGGGCTGTCAGAATTTCACGTCGGGCCCGGTGAGTTCCTTGTCATCGTCGTGCTTCCACGTCTGTTCCTTGCGTTTCTCGCGCTCGATTTCCTCTTCGCTCGGTTCGTCCACTTCGTCGTCTACTGCCTGGTTTTCATCCGGACGCTTCTGCTCGGTCGTCATGTGAACTTCGCCTCGTCGACAATAATCATCCAATAAGCGTAGAACAGTTTTTCCCCGTCAACTTACAACCACCAGCGCAACAAAAAGAAAAACGCCATGCTTAAAAGCATGCTGAGTAACGTATTGCGGGTGTACAGCACCAAGCCGATCGCAACCAGCGAACTCAGCAAATACGGATTATCCCACTGCACATTCAACTGTTTGTCCGGCATGAACACGATTGGCCCGCAGATCGCCGTCAACATTCCCGGTACGGCAAACCCGAGAAACTGCCGCGCGTTGCTGCTCAAACGCAATGGCAGGCGCGGTTCGAGAAACACGTAGCGGTTGAGGAACACCAGAATCCCCATGCCGACAATCACTGCCCAGACCATCATGTGCGCCCCCGATACAGCTTGTTGCAGACAAATCCTGCGGTCATCCCGGCCAGCCCCGACAGCACCAGCGCCGAGCCCCATTGCCAATAGCTGAACAGCACCGAGCAGAACAGCGACACCGCCACGCAAACCACGGTCGGCACGTTACGCACCACCGGGGTGATCAATGCGATGAAAGTGGCGGCAATCGAGAAGTCCAGGCCCAGATGCTCAAGCCCCGGAATACTGCTGCCCAGGACGATGCCGGCCAGGGTGAACAGGTTCCACGCGATGTAGAACGTCAGACCGACGCCCAAGGCATACCAGCGATTGAACTGCTGACGGTCATGCTGGCTGGTCAGGGCAAACAGTTCATCGGTGAGCAAAAAGCCCAGACCGATGCGCCAGCGCCCGGGCAGCGGCGAGATCACCGAGCGCATGCTCATTCCGTACAACAGGTGCTGCGAGGTCAGCAGCAGCGTGGTCAACAGGATCGAGAAAATCCCGGCACCGCCCTTGAGCATGCCGATTGCCACCAGTTGCGCGGCCCCTGCAAACACGATGCTCGACAGGCCCTGCCCCTGTAACGGCGTGAGGTTGGCTTCGATCGCCATGGAGCCGGCCAGCAGCCCCCACGGCGCCGTCGCCAGTGATAACGGCATGATCGCCGCAGCGCCGCGAAGAAACGCACGGCGCGGCATAAGTGAGTCAGACATAACGCTCTTCAACCGAGGAAACGGTCGCAGACTCTGCCAGCAAATGCCCCTTCGTGGCTTGAACAATCTTGCGCACTTACGCTGAATCGTCGCGCCCCGGCGTCGCTGTCGGCGTACCATGGAGCCCTTCACAACCGTGTCAGGGAGACGACATGCTGTACCGAATCGCAGCCGACGGGCTGGTGCTGTTCCATCTGTCATTCATTCTGTTCGTGCTGTTCGGCGGGCTGCTGGTGCTCAAGTGGCCACGCCTGATGTGGCTGCATCTGCCGGCGGCTGCATGGGGCGTGGCGGTCGAGGTGTTGCACCTGACTTGTCCGCTGACCTACTGGGAAAACCTGATGCGCCACGCCGCCGGGCAGACCGAATACGCCGGCGGCTTCATCGAGCACTACATCTGGCCGATCATCTACCCCGCAGGTCTGACGCCACAGATCCAGTTGGCACTGGGCAGCGTGGTGCTGGTGATCAACCTGCTGGTCTACGGGCGTCTGGCCCGTGCGTGGAAACTGCGCCGCGCCAGCCGCATCCCGTTTTAACGCGCGGCGGGTTTCAAGGCTTGCAGCCAGTCCGGATCCAGGCGCTTCTGGTCGATCTCCAGACCCAGCGCCTGCATCCGCTCCTGGTGCGCTGCGACCTCCCGCTGCAACTGCGCGTGATCGCTGGAGTTACCGTCCAGTTCGTGCATCTGGGTCAAACCCAGATGATAGAAACGCAGCACCTTCATTGCCGTCGGATCGTTTTGTTCAACGGCCGCTGTCACCTGATGCATCACGTTGGTCACACTCATCAGGCTGCGCTTGAGCCGCCAGCTATACACCGCTGGGGCCATCCACGGCTGCTGCCAGAACTGCCCGCGCATCAGCGCCGCCGTCAGCAGAAACGCGACGAACACTCCGCCGACATTGAAACGCAGATTATCGCCGCCGGGTTCACCGAACAGTGCCACCGCCGCCGTCGAAAGCGCCATCGCCAACACCAGGAACAGCACGGCAATGATCAGCGTGCTGCGACGGGTCTGCTGGCGAAACGTTGCTGGGTCCATCGGCTGGATCTCGAACATCAGGCATGACTTCCTTGAACGATAAAAAGGGCAACGGAAAAAACTCGTTGCGCATTATCGCCTCTGTGCACGATTTAGCTATGCTGGGGGCCCTTTTCATCTTTTCAGCGTCCAACGGGGACATGGCGGTACAGCGCAGATCGTGCCATCTTCATTCATGGATACACACTATTCGGATGCCATTTGCCTGCCATTGGAATGACATCGTTTTAAGGATCATTGCATGACCCAACGACACGTAATCAACGCCTCGGTCAGCCCGAAAGGCAGCCTGGAAACCCTTTCTCAACGTGAAGTGCAGCAACTGAGCGAAGCCGGATCCGGCAGCACCTACACCCTCTTCCGCCAGTGCGCCCTGGCCATCCTCAACACCGGCGCGCATGTCGACAACGCCAAGACTATCCTCGAAGCCTACAAGGACTTCGAAATCCGCATTCACCAGCAGGATCGCGGCGTGCGCCTCGAACTGCTGAACGCCCCGGCAGACGCGTTCGTCGACGGCGAAATGATTGCCAGCACCCGCGAGATGCTGTTCAGCGCCCTGCGTGACATCGTCTACACCGAAAACGAACTCGACAGCCAACGCATCGACCTCAGCACCTCGCAAGGCATCAGCGACTACGTGTTCCATCTGCTGCGCAACGCGCGCACCTTGCGCCCGGGTGTCGAGCCGAAAATCGTCGTGTGCTGGGGCGGTCACTCGATCAACACCGAAGAATACAAATACACCAAGAAAGTCGGCCACGAACTGGGCCTGCGCAGCCTCGACATCTGCACCGGTTGCGGCCCCGGTGTAATGAAAGGCCCGATGAAGGGCGCGACCATCGCCCACGCCAAGCAGCGCATTCACGGTGGGCGCTACCTCGGCCTGACCGAACCGGGGATCATCGCCGCTGAAGCGCCGAACCCGATCGTCAATGAGCTGGTGATCCTGCCGGACATCGAAAAACGTCTGGAAGCGTTCGTGCGTGTCGGCCACGGCATCATCATCTTCCCGGGCGGCGCCGGCACCGCCGAAGAGTTCCTGTACCTGCTGGGTATCCTGATGCATCCGGACAATCAGGGCCTGCCGTTCCCGGTGATTCTGACCGGGCCGAAACATGCCGCGCCGTATCTGGAGCAACTCGATGCGTTCGTCACCGCCACCCTCGGCGATGCGGCGAAGCAGCACTACGAGATCATCATCGACGACCCGGCCGAAGTCGCGCGGCAGATGACTGCCGGCCTCAAAGCGGTGAAGCAGTTCCGCCGCGAGCGCAACGACGCGTTCCACTTCAACTGGCTGCTGAAGATCGACGAAAGCTTCCAGCGTCCGTTCGATCCGACCCACGAGAACATGGCCAACCTCAAGCTGCACCGGGACCAGCCGCCCCACGAACTGGCCGCCAACCTGCGCCGCGCGTTCTCCGGGATCGTCGCCGGCAACGTCAAGGACAAGGGCATCCGCTTGATCGAGGAACACGGGCCGTACCAGATCCGTGGTGACGCAGCGATCATGCAACCGCTCGATGCGCTGCTCAAAGCCTTCGTCGCCCAGCACCGGATGAAACTGCCGGGCGGCGCGGCGTATGTGCCGTGCTATCGCGTGGTGGCGTAACTCTTCCGGCCGCCCAATGTGTGAGCGGGCTTGCCCGCGAAAGCGGTGTGTCAGGCAACATTGATGTTGACTGGCACGGCCTCTTCGCGAGCAAGCTCGCTCCCACAAGTGACTCTGCTTGTAAATAACCTGTGCGCCACGCAACAGATCCTGTGGGAGCGAGCTTGCTCGCGAAAGACCAGCATCACCTTATCCCGCCAATCGCGCCGCCAATGCCTTGGCCTGCAACGCCACATCCGTCACTGCCGTACTTTCCCACCACATTCCGCGTAGAGGTGGGCCCATGGCGAACAAACGGCTGGCGACTTGCCCTTCAGCGTCCAGCACCGCGCCGTCCACCGCTGCGGTAATCCCCAACGCCAACGGCCCCGGACGCACCAGCCCACGCGCCAGCAACTGCTGCGGCAACGGTCGCGCCACGCGCCGCCAGTCATACTCGATGCCACTGGAATTGATCAGCGCTGCCCCGTGTACCACGCGAGTCTCAGACTCACCGCGTGGCCGAACGCGAATGCTGACACCATTCTGCGTACTCGGCTCAAGCCCCTTGAACGACGCTGCCTGAATCCGCAACCGTCCCTCGTTGTGCAAGCGCTCAACCAACGCCGCACTCAACGGTGGCGAACGGTGATGATGACTCTCCCACCATGGCCGCACATGGCGTACGAATTGTCTTCGCTGCACGTCAGTCGCCTGACTCCACAGCCGGCCGATATTCGCTCGCACGGTGTCCAGCGGCGCCTGCCAGTCGATGCCTTGGGCAATGGCGTCACGGCAATGCCTGCGCAGTTCGTGCAGCAACTGTCGCGGCGTGCGAATGCCCGGATCTTGCGCAAGGAAATCCACCCACGCCGGCGGTTGTCGACGTACATGGGGCAATAGTCCATGGCGGGAAAACACGTCGATCGGCCCGCGATGCCCGGCCTGCTCCAGCGAAACCACGGCATCGACCATGGTCAGCCCGGAGCCGATGATCAGCACGGTTGACTGCGGATCGAGCTGGCGCATGGCCGCGACGTCCCACGGATCAAGCGCAGCGGCATTCAGGCCGCTGGAATCCTTCTGCGGCGTACGCGCGGCGGGGAACATGCCCGTGGCGAGCACGGCACAGGCGCCGTTCAGGTGCTGCCCATCGTTCAAGGTCAGTTGCACCGAATCAGCATCGGTTTGCAGATCGACGACTTCGGCGCGAACGTGCTCGACGGTCGAACCGTGTCGCGCACCAACGACTCGCGCCTCGGCCAGGCGCTGCTGCACATACACGCCAAACAGCCCGCGCGGCGGGAACAGTTCACTGATCGGTACGTTCTGCTCGGCAGACTCCGGCCAGCCGCCAGCGGCAATGTGCGCAGTCAGCCATTGGGTCAAGTCATCAGGGTTGTCCGGGTCGACACTCATGCGCGCCGCATTGCCGTTGAGCGTGTGGCCCAGTTCGACGGCGCTGTAGGCTTCGCCACGGCCGAGTTCGGCGCGCGGTTCGATGATCAGGATCCGCCGCTGGCCGGGCAGTCGCAGCAATTGCACGGCCAACATCGTGCCGCTGAGGCCACCGCCGATGATCAGGATGTCTGCACGCTGATTCATTCAAATCACCACATTGCGCACAAAGCGCACCGCGACGGATCCGTCGTTGCGATAGCCGTGCGGCTGGTTGCTGGCGAACATGAAAAACTCGCCAGTCGCAATGGTATTGGTCACTTCACCCACCGTTAACGTCAGGCAACCTTCGAACACATAGATCTGTTCACTCCAGCCATCGGCGTCAGGTTGCGACGGGTAGACCTCGCCCGGTTGCAGGCACCATTCCCACTGTTCGACTTCACGGGTGGCGGTGGCCTTGGACAGCAGCACCGCTTTGCTCCCGGGAATCACCCCGGCCCACGCCACTTCGTTGATGCGACTGGTATCGCGCGCGTCGGGGGCCTGGATCAGGTCGCTGAAGGCTACATCGAGCGCTTCGGCGACGCGGTCGAGGGTGGTCAGGCTGACATTCTTTTCCCCGGCCTCGATCGCCACCAGCATGCGCCGACTGACGCCGGACTTTTCGGCCAGCGCGGTCTGGCTCATGTCAGCAGCGTGGCGCAGGCGCCGAACATTGTGGCTGACGTGTTGCAGGACGGACGCCCGTTGGCTGGAATCTTTGTGCACTATATTGCTCACTCGGTGGGGTTGGGCAGTATACTGCGCAACGTTGGGCGCATTGTGCGTCCTGCCTTTTATAGTGCGCAAGGTCATGACGTCAGTGAACAGCTCCCCCACCCCTCTTCGCTTCTCCCGCTTCAGCAAGGCCGAGTGCGTGCTGGTGCTGATCACCATGGTCTGGGGCGGTACGTTCCTGCTGGTGCAACACGCCATGACCGTCAGCGGCCCGATGTTCTTCGTCGGCCTGCGCTTTGCCGCTGCGGCCGCCATTGTCGCGCTGTTTTCCTGGCGCCACTTGCGCAACCTGACCCTGTTCGAACTCAAAGCCGGCACCTTCATCGGCGTGGCGATCATGCTCGGTTACGGCCTGCAAACCGTTGGCCTGCAAACGATCCCGAGCAGCCAGTCGGCATTCATCACCGCGTTGTACGTGCCCTTCGTGCCGTTGCTGCAATGGCTGGTGCTGGGCCGTCGGCCGGGGCTGATGCCGAGCATTGGCATCATGCTGGCGTTTACCGGGTTGATGCTGTTGTCCGGGCCGTCCGGGGCTGCGCTGAATTTCAGCCCCGGCGAAATCGCCACGCTGATCAGCGCCATCGCGATTGCCGCCGAGATCATTCTGATCAGCACCTATGCCGGCCAGGTCGATGTACGCCGGGTGACCGTGGTGCAACTTGCAGCGACCTCGGTGCTGTCATTCCTGCTGGTGGTGCCGACCGGTGAGGCACTTCCGGATTTTTCCTGGACGCTGCTGATGACCGCACTGGGACTCGGCGCGGCGAGTGCGGCGATTCAGGTGGCGATGAACTGGGCGCAGAAAAGCGTTTCGCCGACCCGGGCAACGTTGATCTATGCCGGTGAGCCGGTGTGGGCCGGGATCGTCGGGCGGATCGCCGGGGAGCGCTTGCCGGCGATTGCCTTGGTGGGTGCAGGGTTGATTGTCGCGGCGGTGATTGTCAGCGAGTTAAAGACCAAGGGTAAGGTTGACGAAGCAGTTGAAGGTGCCTTGGAGAACGACAGCGGTAATTGAAAGCGAAGATCAAAAGATCGCAGCCTGCGGCAGCTCCTACGGACATGCATTCCAATGTAGGAGCTGCCGCAGGCTGCGATCTTTTTTCGACCTTGAAACACAGCCAAAGCCCATTTTTCAGACTACTTTGTAGGATTCTGAGACATCCTGGCGTTTGGTAATCAGGGAGCTGGCACGTATGATGCTTCACAAACTTCCGCAGATTAGAAGCCTATGTCCCTGATAGTTCTACTGCTTCTGCCATTCATTGGCAGCTGTCTGGCAGCGGTGCTGCCACACAATGCGCGTAATACCGAATCCCTGTTGGCAGGTCTGGTCGCTCTGATCGGCACCGTGCAGGTCGCGCTGTTGTACCCGCAAATCGCCCACGGCGGCGTGATCCGCGAAGAATTCATGTGGCTGCCCAGCCTCGGTTTGAACTTCGTCCTGCGCATGGACGGTTTCGCCTGGCTGTTCTCTCTGCTGGTGCTGGGCATCGGCGCCCTCGTCTCTTTATATGCGCGTTATTACATGTCGCCGGATGACCCGGTGCCGCGCTTCTTCGCCTTCTTCCTGGCGTTCATGGGCGCCATGCTCGGCCTGGTGATCTCCGGCAACCTGATCCAGATCGTGTTCTTCTGGGAGCTGACCAGCCTCTTCTCGTTCCTGCTGATCGGCTACTGGCACCACCGCTCCGATGCCCGGCGTGGCGCCTATATGGCGCTGATGGTCACCGGCGCCGGGGGACTATGCCTGCTGGCGGGGGTCATGATCCTCGGCCATGTCGTCGGCAGCTATGACCTGGACAAGGTCCTGGCCGCCGGCGATCAGATTCGCGCACATGCCCTCTACCCCATCCTGCTTCCCCTCATCCTTATCGGCGCCCTCAGCAAAAGCGCTCAGTTCCCTTTCCACTTCTGGCTGCCGCACGCCATGGCGGCGCCCACCCCGGTTTCGGCTTATCTGCACTCGGCGACCATGGTCAAGGCCGGGGTGTTCCTGCTCGCACGCCTGTGGCCGTCGCTGTCCGGCAGTGAAGAATGGTTCTACATCGTCAGCGGCGCCGGCGCGTGTACGCTGTTGCTCGGCGCCTACTGCGCGATGTTCCAGAACGACCTCAAGGGTCTGCTGGCCTATTCGACCATCAGCCATCTGGGCCTGATCACCTTGCTGCTGGGCCTGAACAGCCCGCTGGCGGCAGTCGCGGCGGTGTTCCACATTCTCAACCACGCGACCTTCAAGGCCTCGCTGTTCATGGCCGCCGGGATCATCGACCACGAGAGCGGCACCCGAGACATCCGCAAGCTCAGCGGCCTGATCAAACTGATTCCGTTCACCGCGACCCTGGCGATGGTTGCCAGCGCGTCGATGGCCGGCGTACCGCTGCTCAACGGCTTCCTGTCGAAAGAGATGTTCTTCGCCGAAACCGTGTTCATCAACGCCACCGCATGGGTTGAAGCGACACTGCCGATTGTCGCAACCATCGCCGGCACCTTCAGCGTCGCCTACTCGCTGCGCTTTACCGTCGACGTGTTCTTCGGCCCGACCGCCACCGACCTGCCGCACACCCCGCACGAACCGCCGCGCTGGATGCGTGCGCCGGTCGAGTTGCTGGTGTTCACCTGCCTGATCGTCGGGATTTTCCCGGCGCAAGTGGTCGGTCCGCTGCTCGCGGCCGCCGCCCTGCCGGTAGTGGGCGGCACGCTGCCCGAGTACAGCCTGGCCATCTGGCACGGTCTGAATGCGCCGATGATCATGAGCCTGATCGCCATGTCCGGTGGCATCGTGGTTTATCTGTTGCTGCGCAATCAGCTCAAGCGTGGCCGCTTCAAATACCCGCCGCTGGTAGGTCGCTTCAACGGCAAGCGGCTGTTCGAGCGCAGTCTGGTGCTGATGATGCGCATGGCCCGCCGGGTAGAACGTCGACTCGGCACCCGCCGCCTGCAGATGCAACTGTTCCTGATGGTATTGGCGGCAGTGCTCGCCGGCCTGATCCCGATGCTGCACAGCCAGCTGAGCTGGGGCGACCGGCCGAAGATTCCGGGCTCCATCGTGTTCGTGACTCTGTGGCTGCTGGCGATTGCCTGCGCCCTCGGCGCCGCATGGCAAGCCAAGTATCACCGTCTCGCCGCCCTGACCATGGTCAGCGTCTGCGGGCTGATGACCTGTGTGACCTTCGTCTGGTTCTCGGCGCCGGATCTGGCCCTGACACAACTGGCGGTGGAAGTGGTGACCACGGTGCTGATCCTGCTCGGCCTGCGCTGGTTGCCGCGACGCATCGAAGAAGTCTCGCCACTGCCGTCGAGCCTGCGCAAGGCCCGGGTGCGGCGCCTGCGCGACTTGCTGTTGTCGATTGCGGTCGGCGCCGGCATGGCGTTGCTGTCCTACGCGATGCTGACGCGGCAGACGCCCAACGACATTTCCTCGTTCTACCTCAGCCGGGCCATGCCCGAGGGCGGTGGCAGCAACGTGGTCAACGTGATGCTGGTGGACTTCCGTGGCTTCGATACCCTGGGTGAAATCACCGTGCTGGTGGCCGTGGCGCTGACCGTGTTCGCCCTGCTCCGGCGTTTCCGCCCGCCGAAAGAAAGCCTGCAACTGCCGGCCCAGCAACGCCTGCTCGCGCCCGACGTGGTCACCGATCTGGTCAACCCGCGCAGCGCCAGCGATACCGCGCTCGGCTTCATGATGGTGCCGGCGGTGCTGGTGCGCCTGTTGCTGCCGATTGCGCTGGTGGTGTCGTGCTATCTGTTCATGCGCGGCCACAACCAACCGGGCGGCGGTTTCGTTGCAGGGCTGGTGATGTCGGTGGCGTTCATCCTGCAATACATGGTTGCCGGGACGCAGTGGGTCGAGGCGCAAATGAGCCTGCGACCGTTGCGCTGGATGGGCACCGGCCTGCTGTTCGCCACCGCCACCGGTCTCGGGGCGATGGCGGTCGGTTACCCGTTCTTGACCACCCATACCTGGCATTTCGCCTTGCCGCTGCTGGGCGACATCCATATCGCCAGCGCGCTGTTCTTTGACATCGGCGTGTACGCCGTGGTCGTGGGCTCGACGCTGCTGATCCTCACCGCTCTCGCCCACCAATCGGTGCGTGGTCACAAAACCGCGTCGCTGCCCAAGTCCGTCGCCAGCAAAGGAGCCGTCTGATGGAAGAAGTCATCGCAATCGCCATCGGCGTCCTCGCCGCGTCCGGCGTGTGGCTGGTGCTACGGCCACGGACGTTCCAGGTGGTCATGGGCCTGTGCCTGTTGTCCTACGCGGTCAACCTGTTCATCTTCAGCATGGGCAGCCTGTTCATCGGTAAAGAGCCGGTGATCAAGGACGGCGTGACCCAGGACCTGCTGCACTACACCGATCCGCTGCCGCAGGCACTGGTGCTGACCGCAATCGTCATCAGCTTTGCCATGACCGCCCTGTTCCTGGTGGTGCTGCTGGCATCGCGGGGCCTGACCGGCACTGACCACGTCGACGGCCGGGAGCCCAAGGAATGATGGCGATGACTCACCTGATCGCCGCACCGATCCTGCTGCCGCTGCTGACCGCCGCCGTGATGTTGATGCTGGGCGAGAAACACCGGCCGCTGAAGGCGAAAATCAACCTGTTCTCCAGCCTCGTCGGCCTGTTCATTTCGGTGATGCTGCTGCAATGGACGCAAACCACCGGCGTGCCCGGCTCCATCGGCGTGTACCTGCCGGGCAACTGGCAGGCGCCGTTCGGCATCGTGCTGGTGGTCGATCGCCTGTCGGCATTGATGCTGGTGCTGACCGGGATCATCGGCGTCAGCGCCCTGCTGTTCGCCATGGCGCGCTGGGATGGCGCGGGCTCGAGCTTCCACGCGTTGTTCCAGATTCAGCTGATGGGCCTGTACGGCGCGTTCCTCACCGCCGACCTGTTCAACCTGTTCGTGTTCTTCGAAGTGCTGCTCGCGGCCTCTTATGGCCTGTTGCTGCACGGCTCGGGGCGGGCGCGGGTGTCGTCGGGCCTGCATTACATCTCGATCAACCTCCTGGCCTCGTCGCTGTTTCTGATCGGCGCGGCGCTGATCTACGGCGTCACCGGCACCCTGAACATGGCCGATCTGGCGCTGAAGATCCCGCTGGTGCCGGAAGCCGACCGTGGCTTGCTGCATGCTGGCGCGGGGATTCTTGCGGTGGCGTTTCTGGCCAAGGCCGGCATGTGGCCGCTGAACTTCTGGCTGGTGCCGGCCTACTCGTCGGCCAGCGCACCGGTCGCGGCGATGTTCGCGATCATGACCAAGGTCGGCGTCTACACCCTGCTGCGCCTGTGGACGCTGCTGTTCTCCGGCCAGGCCGGGGCATCGGCGTTCTTCGGTGGTGACTGGCTGATCTACGGTGGCATGGCGACCATCGCCTGCGCCGCGCTGGCGATTCTGGCTGCGCAACGCCTGGAGCGCATGGCCAGCCTGAGCATTCTGGTGTCGGCGGGGATTCTGCTGTCGGCGGTGGGTTTCGCCCAGCCGAACCTGATCGGCGCGGCGCTGTTCTATCTGGTCAGCTCGACGCTGGCCCTGAGTGCGCTGTTCCTGCTGGCCGAGTTGATCGAGCGTTCGCGTTCGGCCAACGAAATCCCGCTGGAGGATGAAAGTGAACTGCTGCCGCGTCCGCAGGAATCCCTGCAACCGCCCAAGGGCATCAACCTCGACGACGAGCAGAAAGCCGTGGTCGGCCAGGTCATTCCGTGGACCATGGCGTTTCTCGGCCTGAGCTTCATTGCCTGCGCACTGCTGATCATCGGCATGCCGCCGCTGTCCGGGTTCATCGGCAAACTCAGTCTGATCGGTGCGCTGCTCAATCCACTGGGGCTGGGCGATGAAGCGCCGATTTCCAATGCGTCCTGGGCGTTGCTGGCGCTGCTGATCCTCTCCGGGCTGGCCTCTCTGATGGCGTTCGCGCGCATGGGTGTCCAGCGTTTCTGGACGCCGGAAGAGCGCCCTTCACCGCTGCTGCGCAAACTCGAATGTGTGCCGGTTTTCCTGTTGCTGGGGCTGAGCATCGCGCTGACCTTCAAGGCCGAACCGCTGCTGCGCTATACCCAGGCCACCGCCGACGCGCTGAACAACCCGCAGCAATACGTGATGGCCGTGCTCGGTACCCGCGCCGTGCCAAGCCCGGAAGCCAAAGCCGCGATGCTGGAGGTGCAGCCATGAAGCGCGTGTTCCCGGCTCCGCTGCTGTCACTGGCATTATGGGTTTTGTGGCTGACACTCAACCTCTCCGTCAGCCCGGGCAACCTGCTGCTCGGCGCAATACTCGGGTTCGCCGCACCGTTGATGATGCGCAAGCTGCGCCCGAAACAGGTGCGCATTCGCCACCCGCTGACAATTTTGCGCCTGTTCCTGATGGTCGGCCGTGACGTGATCCTCTCCAACCTGATCGTCGCCTGGGGCGTGCTCAACGCCGGTCGCCGACCGCCACGCTCGCGCTTCGTCAAAGTGCCGCTGGACCTGCGCGACGCCAATGGTCTGGCCGCGCTGGCGATGATCTGCACCGTGGTGCCGGGCACCGTGTGGTCGGAGCTGGCGCTGGATCGCAGCATTCTGCTGCTGCACGTCTGGGATCTGGATGACGAGGCGCACTTCATCCACCACTTCAAGACTGCCTACGAGCAGCCGTTGATGGAGATTTTCGAATGAGCCCGTTGCTGTCGAACGCGATTCTGCTGACGCTGTTCCTGTTCTCGCTGGCGATGGTCCTGACCCTGATTCGCCTGTTCAAGGGGCCGTCGGCGCAGGATCGGGTACTTGCGCTGGACTATCTGTACATCGTCGCCATGCTGATGATGCTGACGCTGGGCATTCGTTATTCCAGTGACACTTATTTCGAGGCAGCGCTGCTGATCGCGCTGTTCGGCTTCGTCGGTTCGTTTGCCCTGGCGAAATTCCTGCTGCGTGGCGAGGTGATCGAATGACTGCGCAATTGTCGTTGTGGGTCGAGATTCCGGTGGCCATTCTACTGGTGCTCAGCGGAGTGTTTGCGCTGCTTGGCGCGGCCGGCTTACTGCGTATGAAGGATTACTTCCAGCGCATGCATCCACCGGCGCTGGCCTCTACGCTGGGCGCATGGTGCGTGGCGCTGGCGTCGATCATCTGCTTTTCGGCACTCAAGTCCGGGCCGGTGATGCATGCCTGGCTGATTCCGATTCTGCTGGCGATTACTGTGCCGGTGACCACGTTGCTGCTGGCGCGGGCGGCGTTGTTCCGCAAGCGCATGGCCGGGGATGATGTGCCGGCTGAGGTGAGCAGCCGCAGCACCGAGAGTGGTAGTTAATTCGGCGGTGTCTGGGCAGGCCTCTTCGCGGGCAAGCCCGCTCCCACAGGGTTTTGGATGGAGTCCATTACTTGTGAACACCCACAATCACTGTGGGAGCGGCCTTGCCCGCGAAGAGGCCGGTACTGCCAACACATGAACCGGGTCAGACCCAAGCCACCGCCAGCAACCCCGCCCCCAACAACAGGCACAGCGGTGAATACACCCAGGTATCCAGCCGCGCAAATCGCGACCCCTTCACTTCCTTGAAAAACCCCACCAGATTCGAATCGCCGATCGCCCGGGCAAACATCAGTAACGCAATCGCACTGATCACCCACTGCAGCGCCTTGTGATGCACCGGCGGCATGCCCCAGCCGACCCGCATGCACACCAGCGCGGCGATCACCAATAACGCTGCCGCCACCAACAGCGTGATCCAGCCAGACGGTTTGAATGCCGGTCGCACCGTCGCCACCAGCCCTCGCACCGGCACTTGCGGTACCGCCGCCACCGCCGCCCACTGCCCACCCAGCGCCCAGTACACGTGTACCAGGGCTATTGCCGCAAATATCGTCACCAGCCATTGAGCCAACACAAAGGTCATGGTCGAGAATCCTTTCTGGGGATTTGAACAAAACATCCTAGTCGGCATTTTTTGAAGTGCACGACCGATCGGCGGTACGGTAAAGTGCCGCCCCATGAAATTCACCCGTTCCGATCGCTCACTGCTGGCCTGGATGCTCTATTGCTGCGTCCTGTTCAACGTGTTCGCCTGCAGCATCGGTCACGGACAAATGGTCGGGATGCAGCTCAACGGCATCGGCGGGCAGTTCTGTACGGTCGACCCGGCCTCGCAAGCGCCGCTGACCAGTAATCCCAGCGAAGAACAACTGCCGACCCTGTCGAAGGCGTTCGGCTGCCCGCTGTGCTCGGTCGGCGGCGGCATGGGCCCGGCGTTCAACTCCAGCCTGACCCTCGCGGTGCTGCCCGAGCACCACAGCCCGCCGCTGGCGCCCATCGTCAGCGCCGACCTCCCTGCCCGCTTCACCTGGCCTTCGGCCAACCCTCGCGCCCCACCGCTCGCCTGAGTGTCCTTGCCTTTTTGATTTTTCAGCTCACTGCGCCAACGCGCGGCGTTTGCCTGTGCGCTGACTCCTAGACAAGCATTCAGGATTCAACGATGAAACATATTCCTCTACTGGCCAGCCTGTGCGGCTGCCTGTCCCTTAACGCCTGGGCGCAACCCACCGTGGATCTGGCGCCGATCACCATCGACGGCGAATCCACCAGCGAACCGGGCCTGAGCCTCGATCAATCCAGCGGCATGGCTTCGCGTCTCGGCTTGAGCGTGCGCGACACACCTGCGTCAGTGGCCGTCGCCAACCGCAACGACATCGAGCGCCACGGCGCACAGAACTTCCAGGACGCCGCCAACACCCTGCCCGGAGTCAATGCCAGCGCGCCGCCTGGCTTTGGCGGATTCGTCTCCTACCGTGGTTTCACCAGCAGCCAGATCACCCAGATGTTCAATGGCATCAACGTCTCCGGCGGTCTCGCCCGACCGGTGGATTCATGGATCTATGACCGAGTCGAACTGGTGGGCGGTCCTTCATCGCTGATCAACGGCGCAGGCTCGGTCGGCGGTTCGCTGAACTACGTCACCAAACTGGCAACCCGCGAAGAACAAGCCGCTGAAGGGCGTGTCAGCTACGGCAGCTACGACACCACCGAAACCGCGTTCGGCCTCAACCATGCGCTGACCGAACCGAACGCCGACGTGCAGCACTACGCGCGCCTCGATGTCAGCCACAACACCAGCAACGGCTACATTGACCGCCAGGAACGCGATGCCTGGAGCGTGGCGTTTTCGTTGCTCAGCGACCTTACGCCGGACCTGTCGCACACGCTGGCCCTGGAATATCAAGACGAACACGAAGACAGCCCGTACTGGGGCACGCCGGTGCTCAACCCCAAGGCTGGCGAATTGAAGATCGACAAACACAACCGCTTCAACAACTACAACGTCGAGGACGGGCGCTACGAACAGCGCACGATCTGGGTGCGCTCGATCATCGATTACCGGATCAACGACAGCACCACCCTGCGCAACACGCTGTATCACCTCGACAGCCAGCGCGACTACCGCAACCTCGAGACCTATCAGTACAACGCTGACAACACGGCGGTGAACCGCTCCACCGCGTATCAAGTGCGGCATCAGGGTGAGCAGAACGGCAACCAGTTCGAACTGCGCCACGACAACAGGTTTTTCGGTCTCGACACGACGTGGTCCGGTGGTTTCGAGTACAAGGTCAACCAGACCACCAACTCGCCGCTGAATATCAAAGGCGCGAGCACCGTCGATCCGAACAACTACCGCCCGGGGCATTTCTACGATATTCCCGGCACCAACCCGGCGCTGATCAGCGACAAGACCAACGAAGTCACGACCAAAGCGCTATTCGCGGAAAACCGTCTGGCCCTGACCGACAAACTGGCGCTGCTCACCGGCCTGCGCTACGACGACATCGACCTCGACGTGACCAACCATCGCACGGTGACGGCCACCAACCCCAAGCACCTCAAACGCAGCTGGGAGCCGGTCACCGGGCGCGTCGGCCTGACCTACCAGTTCATCCCGTCGGCCAACGTCTACGTGCAATACAGCACCGCCGCCGAACAACCGAACGGCACGCAGGACTTCGATGTTTCAACCGGTAAACAGTGGGAAATCGGCAGCAAGTTCGACTACCTCAATGGCCGTGGCTCGGCGACAGTTGCCGCCTACACCATCGAGCGCAAGGACTTCGCCGTGACTGACCCGCTGGACCCGACCAGCAGCATCCCGGTCGGTCAGCAAACCTCGAAGGGCATCGAGATCGCCAGCTCCCTGCGGATCACCGACAAGCTGTTGGCCGAAGGCAACTTCGCCTGGGTCGATGCGCAGTACGACGACTTCACGGAAAAGAATGCCGCCGGCGTGGTGGTGTCGCGCAAGGGCAACACACCGACCAACGTCCCGGACCGGGTCGGCAATCTGTGGCTGACTTATGATTTTTCGCCGCAATGGCAAGGAGGGGTCGATGCGCGGTATGTGGCGTCAGTGTATGCGGACACGGCGAACACCATGACCGTGCCGTCGTACACACTGTTCGGCGGCTTCCTCAGCTACAAGGTCGACTCGCACACCACCGTTACCGGTCGGGTGCGCAACCTGACCAACGAGGTGTACGCCGAGTTTGCGCATGTATCACCGGCTTACTATCTGGGTACGCCGCGCACCTTTGAATTGGCGGTGCAGACTCGATTCTGAGTCGACACATAACCTGTGGCGAGGGAGCTTGCTCCCGCTGGGCTGCGAAGCAGCACTGAAATCGGCTGACGCGGTTAATCATTAAAACCGCATTTCACGAGATAGCGACTGCTCCGCAGCCGAGCGGGAGCAAGCTCCCTCGCCACAGATGCCCGGCTTATTTCAGTTCGGCCGCGACCTTGTCCGCCACATCCTTCGGCAGCCACGCCTGCCACACCTCTGGATGCGCCTTCATGAATGCCTCAGCGGCCTCCCGTGGCGCGGTGTGTTTTTCGCTCATTTCGGCCAGCGCCTTGTTCAGCGGCGCGATCGGGAAATCCACTTTGCTGAAGAACTCGGTAATCTGCGGATACTGCTTCTGGAACGGCGTAGACACGCCAATCGACAGTTTCGAAGCCAGCGAACGAGTCGGTTTCGGATTGGGGTTATCGGCATCGGTCAGGGTCTTCCACGCTTCGGCATCAAACGGTGGCTCTTCCAGTTGCACCAGTTTGAATTTGCCCAGCAACGGTGTCGGCGACCAGTAATAGAACAGCACCGGTTTGCCCCGGCGGATCGAAGAACTGATCTCGGCATCCAGCGCCGCACCCGACCCGCTGCGGAAGTTGGTGTAGTCATCCTGCAGGCCATAAGCGGTCAGCTTCTGCTTGTTCACCACTTCCGAGGTCCAGCCAATCGGGCTGTTGAGAAAACGGCCCTTGCTCGGGTTTTCCGGGTCCTTGAACACGTCCTTGTATTGCTTCAGGTCACTGACGCTGCGCAGATTTGGCGCCAGCGGCTTGATACCCTTGGCCGGGTCACCCTTAATCACGTACTCCGGCACCCACCAGCCTTCCGTAGCGCCCTTGACCGTATCACCGAGACTGGCGACCTTGCCCTCCGCCTCGGCCTTGACCCACACCGGACTGCGCCCGGCCCACTCCTCGCCAATGACCTGAATGTCATTGTTGGCCAGCGCCGTTTCCAGGGTGATGGTGGTGCCCGGCAGCGTATCCGTCGGCAAGCCGTAACCTTTCTCGACGATGATCCGCAGGACATCGGTGATCAGGCTGCCGCTTTCCCAGTTCAGGTCGGCAAAATGGATGGGCGTTTGCGCCGCCGTCACCGGTTGTGCCGATGTCAGCACACCAAACGTGACCATGCTGGCGGCCAGTAGCCGTCGAAATCCTTTCATGCTTTTGCACCTCGTGCTGTTCACAGCAATAGCAGGATGGCCTGGCAGAAGACCGCAAGCCTCTGAATACTCAGTCAACTGACTGTAGCCGAGGTTCCTGCTTTTTCCGGGACCCTATCCCGACGAGGTTACGTTTCAGACTTTTCCTGCAAGCTTTGCAGCTCGCGTCTGACCATGCTGGCGTATTCCGCAGGCCGCAACGTGTAGATCTGCGCAGCCACCCAGTTCAGCCACGCGCCTTGCATTCCGGCTTTGGCGTTGAACAGCCGCAAAGCCTCTTCACGTGCTCGGTCGAGGTGCCGGGAATGGAAGTCAGCGCGACTCAAATCGCCAGTCACTCACTGGCCTTGAACGTGACCAGCTCGCCCTTGCGCCACTTCGCGGCTTTGCCGGTGACCGCTTTCAGGGTTTTGGTCAGGCCTTCCTGCAATTGCTGATGCGCGGCAAACACCGTCACCACGCTGTGGCCTTCCTTGAACAGGATCGCGTGGCCGTCTGCTGTATCGACAAAGGCGTAATCGCCCAGGCCGTACACCGTCAGTTTGATTTCGCGAAAGCGGATGTCCATCTTGCCGCCTTCACGGCTGGGCAGCACCGCCGCGCTGAAATGATCGCCGACCTTGAGCTTGAGCCCCGGTTTGTCATCGACCACCAATGCACTTTCGGTGTCGATCTCGGCCACGTAAATACCTTCGGCGTTCTGTTCGGTGATGTAAACAAAACGCGATTGAAACAGCTTGACCAGCTTTGCACGCAAATCACCCAACACGAACAAAGCATGCATATCGAGATTACTGACTGCCAAAGAAACATCCCCACATCTGAAAAGTACCCTGCGCCAAAACGCGCACGGCAAAAAAATGGCCAGGCCGATGCTGTTACCGAACGACTTCAACCAACCTGAAACAAGCAGAACGCCCATTCATCAAGGGTTCGCAAGACTACTGGAAAGTCAGGCGAGAAACTTGCCTCGACGTTCGCCAGGCTTTGAAGGAAAAATCTTCATTGAAGCGCAACGAAGACGGACTACAAACTTTAGGGAAAAAACTGACGAAAAAAAGCCCTTTTCCGACATATCGCCGGTAAAAAATTGCTTTAGATAGGCACCTGTCGCCAACAGACACTGGCGATTCTAGAGCAGCGATGCTCCTTCCGACTACCCGAACCGACCTGTAACCGTCGGCTATCTCATGAAAAGGACTTCATATGTGCACTCTGACTCACTTTGCCCAGCCTTCCAACCTTGGCATTGACTCGCCATTCGTACTGCAAGGCACCGATTTGGCTGAACTGGCGGAGCACGGACCAGGCAATCACAGACCTCGATTTCAGGTAGTTCCGGCGGGCAACGCGTTCTTTCATATCAAAGAATCATCCACCGGTCGTGTAAGAGGTTTCCGCGAAGATCATAACGAAGCATGCGCCCTTGCCCGCTCGCTTGAATCACGAATCGAACTCTTGTCCAACGGCCGCCTCAGATAAAGGGCGAGCGACAGCGCCATTCCGGCCAACGCAAAAGGAGTAAACGATGGAACTGCCAGCCTATGATCTGAAAACCCTGTTCGACCAACTGGGCCTGCCTTCGGAAAACGAGGCAATCGACGATTTCATCGAAGCGCATCCGCTGGACGCCAACACCAAGTTGATTGATGCCGAGTTCTGGACGCCGCAACAGGCGCAACTTCTGAAAGAGTGGTTGCGCGCCGACGGCGAAGAAGCGGTGATGGTCGATGAATTAAACGTACGCCTGCACGACGGACGTTAATAAATGTCAGTGCAGGCTGTCGCCAGGCTCGGCCATCAGTTGCGCGAGCCAGGCAGCCTTGCACTCCTCCGCCTCGTCGCGACTGGCGAACGCAATGCCGCGCCGCTCACCGTTGAGCAGCACCACCCAGCAGACACTCTGGCCCATCGCGCGCAATCCGGCGGGCACACCACTGCCAATCATCACCGCGACATCGACTCTGCACATATTGACCTCTCGACTTCATTAGCTACCTAACTAATAGCCATGTTAATGACTTCGTCGCGGAGGAAACAGCAACGCCCGTGCACAGATTCATTGCGCGAGCGGTAACAATCGATCAGCGCGGACTCTCCGGTTTATAGCCCAGGCGCAGACCGCCCCAATGCCGGCCCTTGACCATGATCGGCACCGACAGGTCATGCATCAGCTCGCCGGTATCGCGGGTGTACGTCTGCAGTAGCACCGGTTGCTGATGACTGCCGCAGCGAATCCCGGTGCGGTCAGCGAACTTGCGCTTGGTGCGGTTGCCCACCGCGTCGACCTGCGCGTCACCGGTCAACGGCTGACTGAACGCCAGGTTGTGCGTCGGCACATAGCCCTGTTGCGTGCAGGCGATGGCGAACACCAACCCCTCGTGGCGCGGTAGCAACGGCTCCTGAATCGCCGGCAATACCTGATCGGTGTAGCGGTCGAAACGGGTCTGAAACTTCGGCGGTTGCGTTCCGGGAATCGGCTGATATTGACGGTCGAACAAATCCTCAAGGCTGATCCGCCCCTGCTCGACATCCGCCTCGAACCGCGCCGCAATCTGACTCGCGCCCTCACGCGCCAGGTCATAGACGCGCTGGTGATAGTCATCCAGACCGACTTCGGCCAGGCGCTCGCTGATGGTTTCCGCCTGGCCTTCCATCTGCACGGCGGCCTCGGCCAGGCGCCGGGTCTGTTGATCGCTGATCGCCAGATCGCTGCGCATCTGTTCGATGGCCTTGAACAGGCTGTCGAGCTGCTCGCGATTGGTTTCCGCACCCCGGGCGATTTCGCCGACCTGACCTTCCACCCCGGCGGCCAACCGGGCGATGTTTTCCAGATGCTGACCGGTGTTCTCGACCTGCTCGACGCCGGTCTGCAGATCACTGGACAGCTCGCGGATCTGCTCCACCACTTGCGCCGTGCGCTGCTGAATATCGGCGACCATCTCGCCGACTTCGCCCGTCGCCGACGCCGTGCGCGCCGCCAGACCGCGCACCTCATCCGCCACCACCGCAAAACCCCGGCCATGCTCGCCGGCCCGTGCCGCTTCAATCGCCGCGTTCAAGGCCAGCAGATTGGTCTGGCTGGCGATGGACTGAATCACCAGCGTCACCCGTTGAATGTCGTCGCTGCGCAGGCTCAAGGCTTCGATCAACTCACGGCTGGCGTTGGCGCGTTGACTGAGTTGATGCATGCGCGCAATCGAATCCACCAGTTCGGTGCGCCCCGCCGCGCTGCTGTGATGCGCTTCGCTGGCGGCGTCCAGCGCTTCACGGCTGAGCTGCGAAGTGGCGTGTTCGGTGGCGATCATCACTTCGGCGTTGCTGACAATCTGCGCCGCCGCGTCGAGTTGCGATTCCAGTTTGCTCGCCAGTTGCTTGACGGAAAACGCCACACCGGCGGCTGACAGCGCGTTATGACTGGTGGTGTAGGAAAGGTCGCGAGTGAGTTCGGAAATCGCGCTGCCGGCATCGACAGGGGCAAGATCGGGGATGGCACGCGAGCGCAGGCGCGGCAGCCAGACAATCAGCACCGCCAGCGGCAGGCCGATGTACAGCGACCATTCACCCAGCGTCATGCCGGCGAGCAACAGCATCAGGGCGATGCTTTGCAGGGTCGGAGCGATCCAGCGGTTTTTCGGCAACAGCACTGGTGCGGGCAAAGCCCCAACCAGAGATCCATCTCTCGTCATTTCAACACCCCACGCTTGTTCTCATTGTTGTGACTGCATTAAACGCCACTAGAACGCCATTATCCATGGTCCGTTAGTCGTGGAGTCTGCAGCAGGTCAATGGAACGGTGCGCAAGATATCGCAGACGAGCAAAAGCAAAGATCGCAGCCCCGTCAGCTCGTCTAGGAGCTGCCGAAGGCTGCGATCTTTTGCAGGCGCCCCCGATTCAGGGGGCAGCCATGGAATCAGGCCTGACGCTGGTGCTTGTCGATCTGCTCGTGACGCTCTTGAGCTTCGATGCAGTATTTGGTGGTCGGGCTGATCAGCAGGCGTTTCAGGCCGATGGCCTCGCCGCTGTCGTCGCACCAGCCAAAACTGTCTTCCTTGATGCGCTCAAGGGCTTGTTCCAGTTGCGGCAGCATGCGCTGGTCGCGATCGATCGCGTTCACCAGCCAGGTGCGCTCTTCTTCAACCGAAGCCGCGTCCGCCGGGTCGGCCGGAGTGTCCAGGCTTTCGATGGCGATACGGTTTTGCTCAATGCGCTCATGGGTTTCGACTTTCATGTTCTGCAACAGCTCAGTGAAGAAAGCGTGTTGCTCGGCATTCATGTAGTCATCTGCCGGCATGGCCAGCAACTTGTCCTTTGTCATTGATATCTCTATAAAAAAACGTGCATTAAGGCGAAATAGGGAGCGTTCCGGCGAACCGTGTCCGGTCGACGAAAAGGCATCGTTTATTGCAAACGCCACCCGGCACTCAATTTACGAAGGGGCGGCAGTCTAAGGCCCGTTTGAGGCCTCAGCAACTGTAAATACCGGGAATTTGTCCGACAAGCCCCGTAAACAGCTCTGACACAGGCGTCATGGCGGTCATCGGAGTGCGTTTATAGCAAGAAATTCAGTCCAACGGCTGTATATAGAAGACAAACGGCTAACCGAGCGGCAGTTGGTCGCATTTTTTTCAGCCATGCCGCCCGCGCAGTGCATCGTTTCAGCTGCGCAGACGCCGGAAATCTCCCCTGCCAACTCCCCGCACCCCGCCTATCATCAGGCACACCGTAAACAACTGTGGCGAGGGAGCTTGCTCCCGCTGGGTCGCGAAGCGGCCCCCAACTTTGGGCCTGCTGCGCAGTCCAGCGGGAGCGAGCTCCCTCGCCACAGTGTGATTTGATCAGCCTGAAGGAAGACTTATGCCCCGCCCCGATCTGCCGGCCAACGACGAGCGCCCCCTCGCCAGCCCCCCGATCAATGCCGAGCGTCTGCTGCAACTGATCACCGACGAATACGACACCCTGCCACGCCAACTCAAACGCATCGCCAGCTACATGAGCCAGCAAAGCGAGCGGATCATGGTCGATCGCATCAGCGACATCGCCCGCGAATGCGAGGTGCATCCGTCCGCCATCGTGCGCTTCTCGCAGCGCTTCGGTTTCAGCGGCTTCAGCGAAATGCAGGCACTGTTCCGCACCGCCTACACCCACAAAGCCTCGCCAGTGCACAACTACCAGCAACGCATCCGCAGCATGATCGCCAACCAGTCGCAGCAGGCCAGCGACGGCGACCTCGCCCGCGAATGCATCGACGCCACCCGCTCCGGCATCGAACGCCTGGGCCGCGAACTCGACGACGTCGCGTTTGAAAAAGCCGTCGACCTGATCGTCAACGCCGACAACATCTATGTCGTCGGCGTGCGCCGCTCCTTCGCCGTCGCCGACTACCTCGTTTACAACTTGCAACACACTCACAAGCGCATTCACCTGGTTTCGGGGCTGGGCGGCAGCTATCGCGAGCAGATGCGCAGCGTGCGTAGCGGCGATCTGGTGATCGCCATCAGCTTCACCCCCTACGCCAAGGAAACCCAGCACTGCCTGCGCTACGCCCGCCAACAACAGGCCAACACCCTGATCCTCACCGACAGCCACCTCTCGCCATTGGCTAAAAACGCCAACAGCCTGCTGCTGGTGAATGAAGGCAGCGCATTGGCCTTTCGTTCGCTGAGCGCGACGTTGTGTTTGTGTCAGGCGTTGTTCGTGGCGGTGGCGTATCGGCTGGAATTGAATGTGGACGAGATTCACGAACAAGCCGGGTTTGACGACTGACATTTGCCTCAGGCTCGGCTAGGTTATGCCTTCCCACCGGTTCGACTTGAAGGAACGCGTCATGAAACTGATCGGCATGCTGGACTCCCCTTACGTGCGCCGCGTGGCGATCTCCGCCAAACGCCTGGGCATCGACCTCGAACATGAATCGGTCTCGGTGTTCCGCCACTTCGAGCAATTCCAGCAGATCAACCCGGTGGTCAAGGCGCCCACACTGATCCTCGACGACGGCGTGGTCCTGATGGACTCCACCCTCATCCTCGACTACCTCGAAGCCGCCAGCGGCAAAAGCCTGCTGCCGAGCGACCTCAAACAACGCGCCCACGCCCTGCGCCTGATCGGCCTCAGCCTCGCCGCCTGCGAAAAAGCCGTGCAGCTCTACTACGAACGCAACCTGCGCCCGGCCGACATTCAATACCAACCGTGGGTCGAACGCGTCGAAGGCCAACTCGCCGCCGCGTTCACCGCCCTCGAACAGGAACTGGAAAAAACCGGCCTGCCCACCGACGGCACCCTCACCCAGGCCGGCATCAGCCTCGCCGTCGCCTGGAGCTTCACCGACCTCGTCGTCCCCGACCAGATCGACACCCGCCGCTACCCGCACATCGCCCAATACACCGCGTACGCCGAAACCCTCGAAGCGTTCATCAGCACCCCGATGACCTGACCATGAGCACCACCGACACCGCCGCCCCGGCGTTAAAGGAAATCTTCAACGCCGAACGCCTGCAACACATCGCCAGCGAAATGAGCGCCGTGTACCCGGCGTTCAAGGCCAAGGCGTTTCTCAAGCACGCCAACCAAGGGCTGGCGGAATTGTCGGTGATGCAACGCATGGCCCGCGTCAGCGAAAGCCTGCACGCCGTGCTGCCACTGGACTACGAAGATTCCCTCGACGTCCTGCGCGAACTCGCCCCCCGCCTCAACAGCGGATTCGTCAGCATGTGCCTGCCGCACTACGTCGCCAGCTACGGCGGCCACGCCTTCGACACCTCGATGCAAGCGCTGAAATACTTCACCACCTTCGGCTCCTCCGAATTCGCCATCCGCCACTTCCTGCGCAGCGACCTCGAACGCTCACTGGAACTCATGCACGACTGGACCCAAGACGAAAACCACCACGTCCGCCGCCTCGCCAGCGAAGGCACCCGCCCTCGCCTGCCCTGGTCATTTCGCCTGGAAGCCGTGCAAGCCAACCCGCAACTGGCCGCCGGAATCCTCGATCGGTTGAAAGCCGACGAGAGTTTGTACGTGCGCAAGTCCGTGGCGAACCATCTGAATGACGTAACCAAGGAACATCCGGAATGGGTACTGGACACGATTGAAGGCTGGCCACTGGAGAACAAACACACGGCGTGGATTGCCAAGCATGCGTTGCGCAGTTTGATCAAACAGGGAGATCTGCGTGCGCTGACGGTGATTGGTGCGGGGGCCAAGGCTGAGGTGGAGTTGCTGGATGTGCGGGTTGAGCCGGCGGTGGTGAGGTTGGGTGAGGCGATTACGTTGTCGTTTACGGTGAAGTCGACGGTGGCGCATGAACAGCGCTTGGTGATTGATTATGCGATTGACTATGTGAAGGCGAATGGCGGGGTTTCGGGGAAGGTTTTCAAGTTGAAGACGGTGGTGTTGGCGGGGTTTGGGGAAGTGGTTGTGGGGAGGCGGCAGGTGATTCGGGATTTTACGACGCGGAAGCATTTTTTGGGGCGGCATGGGGTGAGGGTTTTGGTGAATGGGGAGGTTTTGGGCAACACAGCATTTGACATTGTTGATGGCTGATGTCGTGTGAAGCTTCGTTGATCTGGCAATATCTTGAGGAGAGGGAATTACGGATGAGGCTGCGGCCAAGAGCGGACGTTCATCCAGGTACTTGCTACTAGCACATGAGTGCATGTTCTACCAGATAGCAGCTACCGGCTAAGAGCCGGTAGTGGGATGCGTCAACGGAAACTGGTCGAGCGATGATAGATTTGGATGATAGGGCACAAAGGATGTAGCGCATACAGTGCCATCATGCCACTATATCTCTGTACGCAACTCGTCAGAAGTTCTTTTCATCTGTATTTATATAAATAACAGGGTCGGGATATGATAATCGAAAGTTTGTATGCGAAGGACTTGCATGGCTACATAACTGGGCTGACAACCCTGAATTCCGGGCTTAATATAATCTTTGGAAAGAACGGCTCAGGTAAGACAACCGCGCTAAACATAATCAGGGCTATTTTAAATTTTGATATTGACTATATTCAATCACTCCAATTTTCCGAAATTGAGATTGTTTTTTTCGATAACGAAAAAAGAGGGGTGATTTCTTTCTTAAGGAAAAATGATAATTATACCGTCAAGATAAATGAGCTTTCTGCCGCACTCTCGTCGATCTCAGTATTGATGAAAGGGGATAAAGAGAACTCATTAATCCTAAGATCGATTATGGAGGGGTTCCAGCACGACCTAAAAAAGAGCAAGCCATTGGATGATGCCATTGCCATAAAAAAAGAAATCGATAAAATAAAAGCAAGAACAAGCATAACCCTTGTAAATATCGATAGAACAATTAAAGTTACTGCCAACAGCGGTGACGTGTCAATCGACAATGCTTGGCATGTAAAGTTTTTAAGTGATAAGCCCGCTGTAGAGAAAACACCTTTAGACTATGTTCAGTCATATTGTATTGAAAATCACCGCGACCTAACCAAAAACCTTGCAACAATCAAAACTGAGTTTATTAATGGGCTGATGGTAAAATTTCTGGACTTGCGCGCAAGCGAACTCGGGCAGGATCAAGTTAGTGTCACAATCGATGACATTTCTAAACTTGAGCAGCGACTGAGGGAGTTGGAGATTTACAAAGATCAAGGTCCTGCAAAGGTTCTTGGAAAGTTCTTCAAGGACACTAAGAAGATTTTTGAAGCGCAGTCTTCTGGCACGGTAAAAAAACTGAAGGCTGGACGCAGAACTGCAAGTGAAGAAAGAGATATAATTATTAAAAATATCTCTTTTGCTCGAATTGAAAGCCTATTGGCTTCCATTCAGGAAATGGATGAAAAAATTGCAGAAAGCAGTGCTCGCACAAAAAAATATTTAAAAGTCGTTAATTCTTTTTTTGCTGACTCTGACAAAGAGATTTTATTCTCGAAGGTTGATGGTCAGTTGCGCTTTAAGTTTATGTCTGCTGAAACATCAGAAGGCTCACAAGAGCGTGGGATAAACGAGCTTTCTTCGGGCGAGCGGCAAATTATTATCGTCCTTAGCTATCTTTATTTTGTTGCGAAGAAAGATTCTATATTTATCATTGACGAGCCGGAGCTCTCGCTTCATTTGGCGTGGCAAAAAGAGTTCGTTGGAGCAATGTTGGAGTTAGCGCCTGAAAACTGTCAGATCATTCTTGCCTCGCATTCACCCGAAATTGTAGGACCATATAGGCATACAGTTTCACGAGTATTTGGTGATTCGAGAGGGGGGTGATAAATATGCGCGCATACCAAGACTACCCATCATATTCCGCTGACGGCGGAGCAGCGAGAGATATTCTACTTTCAGATTATTTTGATCTGTTCTTCTATTTCGAAGATGAAGGGCAAGAATATATATATGAGCAGTTTTTAATAAAAATCGGAATCAAACCTAAATACGCAGTGATCTGCACTGGAGGGAAAACAAAATTCAAAGATATTTCTAATGAAGTTTCAAACAAAAAGCGAATTTTTATTTGTGACAAAGACTTTGATGATATAACTGGAGAGGCTGGGACCTATCAAGGAAAACAGTTTGTTTATCTTGGTAGATTTTGTTTTGAGAACTATCTTATCACTGAGCAAGCACTAGTCGGCCTGTTTCGTGAAAGGCTGAAAAAAACCACGCCTGACATATCACCAAAATTCGAGTATGAGAAATACTGGGGTATCCTCAGGGCACAATATGAGAAGTTGTCGCGTCTTTACGCCATCTCTAGAAATTATAGGGTCGGAATAAAGACTACAAAAACAGACGCTGCGGAGTTAATTAAAAGCTGCGATGATTATTTTTTGGCCCCCACAGAAGATTACATTGAAACAGTTAGAATTAGTATTATTGAAGAGTCTCTTAAAAAGGGTGGCTGGATAACGGAAAGAGAGCTATTCCCACAGCTAGAACATGACGCTTTTAATCCTAAGCAAGAGTATGAGGGTGTGTCAGACGAATCTGAAACCTCTCATCTGTGCGGAAAGCACCTGCTGAGAATTTTAATACTTCAAGCCGACAAAGTATTTGGTAGCGAAATGTATAATGGTGATTTTCAAGACATCTACAGTAGATTAATTTCGCACAGCGACCCCCAAACCTTTGAATCGGTCCGACTTTCAATAGAGAGAGCAATCTTGATGCAAGAGGTTTAATGACTAGAAGCAGTAAGATCGGATTTTATGATAAAAAATTCGCGATATACTCTTAGGGGTTTCTATGTTTAATGCAAAGATTGAGCATAGAAACAACTATTCTACTACGATAAAGACAATACTTCGCTCACAGTCTTCGCTCGTATTTCCACTGAGCTTAACTTATTTAAGGGCTGCTAAGGAGCGAAAGTAAGCACCTTAAGACTTCCTCTTTTGGCGGAAAGCAGATCTGGCTGTGTGAGTGAGAGTTTCGGACGATCATTGAAAGCGTTTTAGGGAACATTTAGGGCACTTTGGAGTGCTGCCGTATGTCGCAGAGAACACAAAACATGTGACCTCAATGACCGAAATTTTGTTTTTTAAGCGGTCTGCAAAAATATTAGAAGGAGTTCGAGATCCTAGTCTAGTTCTCTTGGCCGGACTAAAAGTCTCCCTGCACCGGGTCGGGTACGGGGCTGTTTAACATAACGGAGTGATGGTTACGAATTGTTTTTACTCAAATCCCGAGCAATAGTAGAAAGCTTGACTCGCAAACAAACAAGTTAAATCATCGGCACCATCAATATATTTGTTATTGGTGGAAAATTCAGAGGACGAGAAATATTTATCGACTCGCCATAGGTACAACCATCTATGCCTTGCGAATACAGGCTTTTTATTAATCTTTGAGTGTCGTCATCCAGCGAAGAATACCAATCTGGCGAAATATAGAAATTCTCGATAAGTAGAATTGTGAACACCGCCAAGCTATCGGCTGTCAGTTTATTATCTAGAAACTGTCTAATCAGTTTATTGCAGGTTAAAGAATGCTCTGATAGCCACGACAAAACAATATACCCTTTCCCTTTACTAGAAAATGAATTAATGGCAATGTAATCCGGCACACTGTCTCTATCATTTGAAATATCTTGAGCTTTGTGCCCATCAAAATCAAACGTTGGACCTACCATTGCACTCCCCATTATTGGGGGCGGAGATTCAAGTGTAAACACGGTATAATTCAGATCAGAATAGTCATTCGACATTAGCATCATATTGAGCTTTGATTTTATCCGCCTCAAATCCCCTATAGTTAAACTATTGTTATTGCCAAGAACATTTGATACGGCTTGGATTGCTAGCTGCTGAGGGAGGCTTTTACCTCCATCGAGGGTTTTCATCAATTCAAATGTTTTTGATGCATAGTCTTTGCTAAATAACTCTTTGGCTATTCCTCTATAAGTCACTAGAAAGCAATGTAAAGGGGAAGAATCAAATGATTGATCTTCGATTGGCGAGAATATTTTTTTGTCATGTACAGAGCAAAAACCTGAGAAGGTAGACGCGTTATTTATTCCGACCTCTTCAAGAATTATTTTTGGTGCAACATTTAACTTAAGGTCTGCGGATATTTTTAATACATGACCGTCCTTTGCTATCGCTTTCAAGGATGAACTTTTTGATACCGTGTGCGCTTTAATTATCTTATTCGAACACTCATGCAATAGTGATTCCGGGACGCTGCACTTTTTGGTTTTCTTAAAGGATCCTAATGTTTTAAGTAGGGTATGAGCCTCAATCGCTGGATGCTTGTCTTTATCTAGATGGCAGTGCTTGTACTTATTTCCCGACTCACACCAACATGGGTCGTTTCTTCCCGGCATCTCCATAAACCCCCTTGAACCAACATAAACAATTAGTAGTTATTCCTAGCGCCATTTTTGGCCCATGGCGTGAGGACATCTTAGTCAATATAGTCGAGATTTGAAGAGAGCGAGTAACCAATCATCAATTTCCATTGCCCACTCCTTAGTAGAATCCACAGCCGAAAGCGAACCTTCGTTGAACCCGACATTGACTCGGTAGCTGTCAAATATGATTACTCAGAACAACGCCGCTGAAGACAGACAAGAGAGGTGCCTCCTGCCTTTCTACTGCCAACTCCCATACGGTATTCCGAATTTATCGATATACCGCTTGGAGTTTTCGCTGACGGGATACGCATAGCGCCCTTGGTTCTTACCTTGACTAGGCCCTAGCGGTTCAACCTCTGCCTGCGCCCTAGCGACTTTGACAGAATGGTGGCATGAGTCTCTAACCCAGACTTGCACGACACCACCGGGCGCCAGGCCCAAGTAGAGAGACGCGCTATAGCGCCCCTTTTGTTCAGGTGTTTTAGCGCAGCGCTGATTGACGGACTCAAGCATGAGTCGCCTGGCTTCCTCTGGGATATCTACCCAGACCTTGTACGTTTGCGGTTCAACAATGGATTGCCAACGGACATAGATCCTTTCGGGAGGATCAGCACCAACAACATTTTTTCCGTTACTTCCTACGCCGTGCCAACCTTGAGCAGATGCTGTTCCATCCTCTGGCTGCCCGCCTGAGGCGGATCCACCTCCGGTGCGCAGGAATACTCTGCCTTTAATGTCTTCGACCGAAGTGTCCTCAACCCAGACTTTCATGTAGTCGGGCTCAGTGAAGCCTAGCTCCCACCAAGGAGATTTGGGGTCGTTTTTGGCTGATAGCGGATCACTTGGCTGGCACCCGCTGATCAAGAGAACACAAATCATCGTTGTAAGTAGTTTCATCAGATGACTGTTACCAACTACCGTACGGAATGCCGTACTTGTCGATATAGCGCTTGGCCTTTTCACTCACAGGGTAGGCATAACGCCCCCCATTTTTCCCCCGCTCCGGACCCAGCGGGTCGATTTCGCCTTGCGCTCTAGCAACCTTGACTGGTCGGTGGCATGAGTCCCTCACCCACACCTGAACAACACCACCCGGAGCGAGCCCCAAATAAACTGAAGCCATGTAACGCGCTGTTCTTTCGGGCCTTTCCGGGCATCGTTGATTTGTGGAGGTCACCATTATTTGTCTGGCCTCCTCAGGGATATCCACCCACGCTTGCCAAGTTTTCTGCTCGACGATCGATTGCCATCGGACATAAATGCGAATGGGTAGATCGGCACCCACCACTCTTTTTCCGCTGCCTCCCACCCCTGTCCAGCCGCGGGCAGACTCAGTACCGTCTTCAGGTTCTCCGCCAGCAGCAGTCCCCCCGCCGGTTCTGAAGAAGACTCTGCCGGTAATATCCTGCACCGAACTGTCCTCCACCCAAACCTTCATGTAATCGGGTTCAGTGAAAGCCAGTTCCCACCATTCGGATTTAGGATCATTTTTGGCCGAGAGCGGATCAGCAGACTGGCAACCGGTCATGAACAAAGTAAGAAGTAAGGTGACGATTAGTTTCATTACCAGAGAGTCCAGTCAGGTACATGGGGATGTTGCACACGAATCATGTCTTCGGTGGGTGCGTTGATGTAGACGGCTCGGATACCACTGCCATCCCTTCTTCCAAGTGGATGATTCCAGTTAGCGGACATATGAATGTATTTCAACTTCAGCAATTTCTCCTCATCCTGAGTCGTGCTGTAGTCACCCGCCACAAATCGATCACACAGTGCCTGCAGTTCTGAGGGCACCGCCAGAGCCGCCGTTCCGGGAATCTCGTTGAATCGAACGCCCTTTTCCTTTGCGAGGCTATACATCATTCGCAGGTACACCCTCGACAAAAGGCCGCTCACAGGACGTTTGAGTTGTACGGCGGCATAAACACGCTTCCTGCGAGGGCTGAGCCGATCTTGTTGATCTACAGGTAGGAGAAGCGCTTCAGGAGTAACAATCTCCAGCATGTCTTCAGACCAGCCTTTGGAGACCCACTGATTTTTCAAAGACACAGCATCCCGATAGATGGACGTGGTAGATACATCGGTAAACTGCGAGACCTCAAGCGTTTGCATCGGACTGACGAGTACACACTCCTCAATCTCATCGCGGTAGCCACCACCAATATCGGAATGCACACCTGGAAGAGTGATTTCCAGGTGATCGGCTTTGACGCGACTCAATGCAAAGTTCGCCCGATACTCATCACGCGCGGACAGCTGAACGACATCAGTAAAAAAACGACGGTCCAGGTAGAGCTTGATGCCCGTGGCGACTGGACTCTTTACATTCCCCAGATTGGACCAGCCAGCAATCGAAGGCACGGTGTCGAACAGACCGATGAATCCCATATTGATACTGCTTTTGTACTGGTCAATAAAGGTTCGACTGAAGTCACTCGCATTGCTGCGGAATATATTCCCTAAGGGGCCCTGTTTTCCGCGAACGACTTCATTTGCAAAGTGCCGTGCGGCCGCAGCGCCTCGACTGAAGCCGAACGTATCGAAAGTCAGAGACGTGATTTCACTGTTTGGATTGTTATCCAGAACATCTTCAATACGCGATTTGATCTCTTCAAAAGAGTGCTGGACACGTCCCGCGACACCCGTATCACCTCGACCTGTGCCAGCGCCGAATTTACTGTCCTCTTCACCTGACCGGGTACCGATCCCCTCGACGTAAATCATGCGGAATGCTTGCTTGTGCGAACCATCGCCCTCCGCCTTCTGAGGTGCGAAATAGAGCTCACTCAGTTTTTGCACATTGCTGATGTCGTTGGCGTAGCTGCTATCCGGATCACTCATGTACGGCTTGCAACTGGCATCGATATCCTGCGGCGCAATGGGATGATGAGCACCGCAGAGCAACCCCGCAGCGGAGTTGTTTGCATTGTTACCAGTACCATCAAAGAACACCCCAATCCTCAACGCAATGCCGATTTTTTCAGGCTCGCGCGCAGGCTCTTTCCCGTGCTTCTCATACTCTGCCCAACGCTGGGCATGAATATCGACGGGTTTGGCTTCTTCGTAGCGGTAGTTTTTCGGGGGGTTGGGAACGTAGCCACTCAATCCTTGATTCCTTGTTCTGATCCTTGAAGAACGGGCCGAAGGGTGACAGCCGAGGCTTGGGGGCGCAAGGCGTGGCTCTGTGCCAGCTCGGTTGAAATGGCTGGGTGCGACGAGGGTTTGGGCTCGTCGCACCGGGGTGGTTAATGGGCAATTTCGACGTTGTCGAGGGCCTGGTTTACGGCGAGTTCGCCGAGCATGACGACCTGGGCGATGCCCAGTGCGGTTTTGCGGTGGGAGGTGTCGAGTGTGGCGGCGAAGTTGTTGAGCATTTCGCTGGCGGAGCCGAGGGTTTCGCTGGCGTTCGCGAGCAGGGATTCGGTGTCGCACTTCGGGTTGGCGAGGTACATGGGTTCGGGTTTGTAGGGGCTGGCCATGATTGGGGTGGCCGGGGTGAGGTAATGGTCGAGGGCGCGTTCGGCGGCTTCGTGGAGTTTTTTGGAATCGAGGGATTCGTACGGGGATGCGAGGTCGGTTTCTGGTGGGTTGGGTGTTGGTTTGATCATGGTGAAACTCCTGATTGTTCATTAGGAGCTACCAGCATCACTTGCAGATGATGGGTGGCAGCTGTGCGCGGGTCTGCAAGACCGGGAAACCAGGAACCCGGCAGACCCGAAGGTCTCCCGCACAAAGCTGCCATTTTATGGACGCGAGCGTGCGTCCATTTGGCATGGCTATGCGACTGGTTTTCCGGCGGGCTTGCAGACCCGATCACTGATGAGCAGTGACAGGAATCAAGTTACGGAGGGCGCGCCAGACGCACAAGCCGGCGGATTCTGGCGTACTCGTAGGCGATGGCGCAAGGCGTTGTAGGGCTTCGGTGGTAACGACAGACTTCGTTTAAACAATGGTGATTTTTCTGTTTATTCCGGTCTGCGGCTGATGGAGTCGGCGTTTTGGCGAGCAAGCCACTCCAACCGGCTGGCGATGGGTTCTGAATCGCAGTTCACACTGTCTCAGTCAATGAGTTTCGAAGGAGTTCCACTGATCGGTATCCAGCGCCAGTGCGCAGTAGGGCTCGAACACGTACAGCTCAAGCGCATTTTCGATAGCTATTGCAGCAACCTGAAGTGAGCGTAAGTAGGCTTGCGCTTCTGCGAAAGAAGTACCGAATAGTGGATCGTCCATTGCTTTTGCACGAGTGAGCTTGGAGATCGTTCGATCTGGATGCTTTGCCATCGCAATGCGAAAAGCCAAGCTTGCATCAAAGTGTGTCTTGCCGAATACGTGTTGCCGAAGCCGGCTGATCACACTTCGGGAAATACCAACATAAATAGGCGTTCCCTTGTCGATCAGAACGTAACAACCCGAAAAGTCATGTGCCAGGCCGAACTGCTTCAGGAGAGACTTAGCCCCGACACCTTGAATGCCAAAAACCTTCATATCTCGCGGATCTCTAAGGGCGGTCTTCATTCTGTTCATATGCGCAGGCAAGACCGTTGTGGCTAGCTCTTCAAACGTGTGTGGGCATTCGTGTAGTGGCATGAATTTCGCGCTCGCGATAAAGATAAACGCCAACGCTAGCGCGATAAGTTCTGCCAGTACAAGTAACGTCATTAGCGTCCATTCCGACGCGGTAACTGAAGCGCCAGATTTGGGAAGTCATAGTAATAGATAGCCCTCCGTAGCGAAGAAATCTGTTACTTGCTACGGAGAGAGACCGGGTCAGTGGGCGATTTCTACGTTGTCGAGGGCCTGGTTTACGGCGAGTTCGCCGAGCATGACGACTTGGGCGATGCCCAGTGCGGTTTTGCGGTGGGAGGTGTCGAGTGTGGCGGCGAAGTTGTTGAGCATTTCGCTGGCGGAGCCGAGGGTTTCGCTGGCGTTGGCGAGCAGGGATTCGGTGTCGCACTTCGGGTTGGCGAGGTACATGGGTTCGGGTTTGTGCGGGCTGGCCATGATTTGGGTGGCCGGGGTGAGGTAGTGATCGAGGGCGCGTTCGGCGGCTTCGTGGAGCTTTTTGGAATCGAGGGATTCGTAGGGCGATGCGAGGTCGGTTTCTGGCGGGTTGGGTGTTGGTTTGATCATGGTGAAGCTCCTACGTCAAAAAAGGGAGCCATCACTCTCGCTACCAAACGAGGGTGGCGGCCATGCGCAGGTTGGTAGACCGGGACGTAGAAAACCGGCGCGCCCGAAGACGCCCTGTGCATGACCACCATAAAGCCGTGTCGAACAGACACTGCAAATCATGATGCTTATGCAATCTACGAGAACTCAGGGCTACCAAACCCGATCACTGTTTTTCAGTGACCGACAGACGATAGAACCCGCGCTCTAGACGCACAAGCCGGCGGATTCTGGCGTACTCGTAGGCGATGGCGCAAGGCGTTGTAGGGCTTCGGTGGTAACGGCAGGCTTCACATAAACATCCCGATTGTTTCCTGTTTATCCGCCGGTTGATCGGGCTACCGATCCAGCATCAACCCCGCAATGATCGGAATGCACTGTTCCGTCCAAAAAAGTCATTTCCGCACCTACCTCGCCATCGCCCGGCTCGCTAGAGTGCAGCGCTCTTTTCAACGGGCTGACGTACTGATGAATCTGTGGTTTCGATTGCTCTGCATGCTTTTTCGCCGACCGTGGCGCAAGCCGGTCAATGCGCTGGAATCCACCGTGATCCGCATGCGCGTGTGGCCGCTGGATCTCGATTTGAATCGGCACGTCACCAATGGTCGCTACTTCACCCTGGCTGACGTCGGGCGCATGGATTTTGTGTTGCGCAGTGGCGCGTTTCGGGTGGCGTTGCGCGCTAAGGCGTTGCCGATTGTTGGCGATACCTGGGGTAAATTTCGGCGTGAGCTGAAGCTGTTTGAAGCGTTTGAAATTCACAGTCGGATGCTTGGCTGGGACGATAAATGGAGCTTTATGGAGCATCGTTTTGTGAGCAAGGGCCGGGTGATCGGCGTGGTGGTCATGCGTGGGCTGTTTCGGTCGGCGAAAGGCACGATTGCGCCGGGTGAGTTTGTCAGGGCGTTGGGGTTGCCTGAGCAGTCGCCGGAGATGCCGGCGTGGTTGACGTCGTGGTCGGCGAGTTGCGATCTGATGAGTCTTCAGCTCAGGGGTGAGGAGGTTTGAGTGCTTGGGTGGCTGGGCTGGCGTCTTCGCGAGCAAGCTCGCTCCCACAGGTTTCGCGCACGGCTTGGGGTGGGAATAAGGCGCCAGTGACGGTATCGCAAAAGAGTCTGACGGACTGTCAGTTCTTACAGGTCTCTTCCAGTTTTCGCAGGGCTAAGCTGGCCCGACTAAAGGAAAACTGAGGAACTGATCATGGGCCGCATTCGATACTTGTTGCCAATGAGTGCTCTGCTGCTGGCCTTGCAGCCAATGATTGGCTATGCCGGTGTCACCTGGACGTATATTTCGCTCGAGGTGAATTTCCGCTGTGATAACGGCGTCACGACACAAGGCTATAGCGTCTACGCGGTAGGTGATCGGCCGGAGTTAGGGAATTGGGTCCCGGCCAAAGCGGTTCGACTCACGCCTTCCGACTACCCCTCTTGGTCCGGCAAGATAAAATTCAACAACGTAAAAGGCGGTGATGTCGTGGAGTGGAAATGTATCGTCCGCAATGACAGCAACCCCAGCGACACGACCTGGCAAACAGCCCCCAACAATCAAGTAACCATGGCTTTCAGTCCCACACCTCTGGCGACGGGAAGCTTCTGAATCGACCGTATGGCACCGCGGCTACAAGCTCGAACTCTGAACTCGGCCGCGGGTCACGTTGATCAGCGCCACACGCCTGCGCTCGACGTTGGCATGCCATAGCGTGGACGCGAAGTGTTATTCGGGCAACTGCTGCGCTCTTCAAGACGCCACAAAAACCTGTGGGAGCGAGCTTGCTCGCGAAGGCGGTGTGTCAGTCAGCGATGATGCCGGCTGACACGACGCCTTCGCGAGCAAGCTCGCTCCCACAGGGATTGGGGGTTGAAGGAGGTCGGGGTTATTCCGTGCGGCCCGGCAACATCCGCACCAGCGTGTTATCCCGCACCCAGTAGTGGTGAAACAGCCCCGCCGCTGCGTGCAGGCCGATCAGCCAGTAGCCCGCGCTGCCCAGCGTTTCATGCCAGTACTTGAGTTGTTTGGCGAAGTCCGGGTCGATGGCGACTGGTGCCGGGACGTGGAAGCCGAAGTATGGGAACGGTTTGTCGGCGGCAGCGAGCATCAGCCAGGCGAAGATCGGCGTGGCGATCATCAGCACGTACAGCGCCAGGTGCATCAGGTGCGAGAGGCCGGTCTGCCAGGCTGGCGGCTTGGGGGTGATCGGCGGGCGTGGGGTCAGACGGCCGAGCAGGCGCACCCAGACGAGGATGAAGATGCTCGTGCCGAACAGGCCGTGGAAGCCCATCAGCAGGCCGCGCGCTTCGCTGCCCTTGGGCATGAAGCCTTTGATTTCGACGCAGGCATAGACGCCGACGAACAGCGCCAGCATCAGCCAGTGCAACGTAATTGACAGTTTTCCATAACGGGTTACGGCGGTGTCGCGGGTCATAAGAAGCGCCTCGTGATTGTCGTGAGCGACGGTCGATTCGTTCGACAGTCTCGATCCGGTTGCAGGGCGAACCGACGGTGCCACCCTGCCCTTGCAGTCTTAAGACAATCTGAAGATTGCCCGTTGATTAACCTTTTTTCACCTTCAGACTTCGTTAAGAAATGCCTCCGATACTGCGCTCAAACCATTGAGGGAGGCGCTTTGCCCATGCCCGATTACCACTGGAACATTCCCCTTCCTCTACGTTTCGGCCAGGCCGAAACGCCGCAGATGACGTTGACCGACGCCCTGCCCGACGACGCGCTGCGAGAGACTTTCGAAGCCTTCATCCAGCAGCGTTTTCGCAAGGCCCACGGCGCCGACATTCGACACTTTATGCCCGAGCTGTTCGGCATGCACAACGGCGACGGTGAGCTGTGTGCGGTGGCCGGGGTGCGTCGTGCCCATCAAGAGCCGCTGTTTCTCGAGCGATATCTGGATGAACCGATCGAACCCTTGATCAGTGCGGCGGCGGATCGTCCGGTTGAGCGTAGCGCCATCGTCGAAGTCGGCAACCTCGCTGCCAGCGACACCGGCAGCGCACGCTTGAGCATCATCGCCATCACCTATCTGTTGGCCATGGGCGGCCTGGAATGGGTGACCTTCACCGGCAACATCGGGCTGGTCAACAGCTTCCATCGGCTCGGTCTGAAGCCAGTGACATTATGCGCCGCCGACCCGGAGCGCCTGGGTGACGAGCGTCAACACTGGGGCAGTTATTACGAAAGCAAGCCGTGGGTGCATGTCGGCAACATCCGCGCCGGCTTCGTCCATTTGCGCAATATCGGCCTGTTCACTCGATTGGGCCTGCCGACTTCGATTGAAGGAGCCTGCCATGTCGCTTGAACTGCAACGCTTCCAGGAAACCCTGCGCGACCATGCCCGGCGCAATGACAACAGCACCGCGCTGTGGGGCGATACGCTGAAACTTGATTACGCCACGGTGTATGCCGAGGTGCTGTATCGCCAGGAACGCCTGCGCGATGAACAGGCGCAAGTCGTCGCCCTGGCGCTGTATAACAGCGTCGATGCGATGCTGTGGGATCTGGCCGTGCTGTCCGAGGGCTTGACCTGCGTGACGCTGCCGCCGTTTTTCAGCCCTGCGCAACGGGCGCATTGCCTGGAACAGAGCCAGGCCGAACGGGTGATTGCCGAACCGGAGCTGGCGGCCGAGCTGCTCGCCGCCGGCTATGAACAGCGCGGCGAGTTCTGGTGCCGCACCTTCAGCGGCCCGAGCCGGATGCCGGCCGGCACCGCCAAACTGACCTTCACCTCCGGCACCACCGGCACACCGAAAGGCGTGTGCCTGAGCGCCGACAGCTTGCTGCGTGTGGCGCGGGAGCTGGATCACGCGAGCAAACCCACCGATCCACAGCATCATCTGGCGTTGCTGCCACTGGCGATTCTGCTGGAAAACCTCGGCTGCTACGCCGCGCTGTACGCCGGTGCGACGCTGAGTCTGCCGAGCCAGAAAACCCTGGGCATCCAGGGCGCCAGCGGCGTCGATGTACCGCACCTGTTGGGCTACCTGGCCGGGCGTGCGCCGGAGAGTCTGATTCTGGTGCCGCAACTGTTGCTGATGTTGGTCAGCGCTGCCGAGCAGAAAGCCTTCGACCCACAAAAACTGCGCTTCGCCGCCGTCGGCGGTGCGCGGGTCTCGGAAGATCTGCTGCACCGCGCGCAGCGTGTCGGCCTGCCGGTGTTCGAGGGCTACGGCTTGTCCGAATGCGCCTCGGTGGTGTGCCTCAATCGCCCCGGCGCGCGGCGTCCAGGCAGCGTCGGCCAGCCGCTGCCGCACGTTGAAGTGCGCCTGGCCGAAGACGGCGAAGTGCTGATCAAGGGCTCGACCCTGCTCGGTTATCTGGGGGACGCGCCGTACGCCGATGAGTGGTGGCCCAGTGGCGATCTGGGCGAGTTCGACCCCGAAGGTTTTCTCTACCTCAAGGGTCGCAAGAAGCACCAGTTCGTCACCAGTTTCGGGCGCAACGTCAACCCGGAATGGGTCGAGTCGGAACTGACCCAGCGCCGCCACATCGCCCAGGCCTTCGTCTATGGCGAGGCCTTGCCGCGCAACCACGCCCTGCTCTGGCCGCACCGTGCCGATTGCAGCGACGCGGAGCTGGCCGCTGCGGTCGCCGAAGCCAACGAAGCCTTGCCCGATTACGCCCAGGTGCATGGCTGGACGCGCCTGCCGCAACCGTTCACCGCCGCCAATGGCTTGCTCACTGCCAATGGTCGGCCACGCCGCGAGGCGATTGCCGCGCTGTACCGCGCCCAATTGACTGAATCCGCTGTTTCCGAGGAGTCCGCATCATGAGTTTTTTCGACACCCTGCAAGAAGCCACGCATCAGGAACGCCACGAGCTGTTCAATCTGCCGATCATCCTCGACGCCCTGCAAGGCAAGGTCAGCCTGGAAAGCTATCGGGCGTTTCTCGCCCAGGCGTACTACCACGTGCGTCACACCGTGCCGTTGATGATGGCCTGCGGCGCGCGTCTGCCGACACGCCTGGAATGGCTGCGCAAAGCGGTGGCCGAGTACATCGAAGACGAATACGGCCATGAACACTGGGTCCTCAACGACATCGCCGCGTGTGGCGGTGACCGCGATGCGGTCCGCGACGGCCAGCCCTCGCTGCCGATCGAGCTGATGGTGAGTTTTCTCTACGACTTGATCGCCCGAGGCAATCCGGTGGGCCTGTTCGGCATGGTCAATGTGCTCGAAGGCACCAGCATTGCGCTGGCCACGCATGCGGCGGGGAGCATTCGCGAGCGTCTGGCGCTGCCGGACACCGCGTTCAGCTACCTCAGCTCGCACGGTTCGCTGGACATCGAGCACATGCAGATCTATCGCCGCTTGATGAATCAACTGGAAGATCCCGAAGACCAAGCGGCCGTGATTCACGCCTCGAAAGTCGTCTATCGCCTGTACACCGACATGTTCCGTGGCCTGCCGCGCGACGCGGAGACTCAACATGCAGCTGCGTGACGCGCGAGTGGTGTTGACCGGTGCCAGTGGCGGCATCGGCCTGGCGATTACCGAGGCCTTGTGCGCCGCCGGCGCCCAGGTGTTGGCGGTGGCGCGGCATGAGCAGGCGCTGACGCCATTGCTTGAGCGCTATCCAAATTCGCTGTGCTGGGTCGCCGCCGACCTGACCTTCCTCAGCGACCGGCGCAAAGTGCTGGCCGCTGCCGAAGCCATTGGCGGCATCAACCTGCTGATCAACGCGGCCGGGGTCAATCATTTCGCCATGCTTGAACAGCTGGATGACAGCGACATCAACGCAATGCTCGCGGTGAACATCAGCGCACCGATGTGCCTGACCAAACTGCTGCTGCCGCTGCTCAAACAGGCCGACAGCGCGATGGTGGTCAACGTCGGTTCCACTTACGGCTCGATCGGCTACCCGGGCTACGCCAGTTATTGCGCGACCAAGTTCGCCCTGCGTGGATTTTCCGAAGCGCTGCGCCGCGAGCTGGCCGACACTCGGGTCAACGTGCTGTATGTCGCGCCCCGGGCCACGCGCACGTCGATGAACAGTGCGGCGGCGCAAGCCTTGAACGATGCCCTCAAGTCCAGCGTCGATGACCCGCAAACCGTGGCCTCGGCGGTGATCCACGCGATTGCCGGCGACCGCCGCGACTTGTACCTGGGCTGGCCGGAGCGCTTCTTCGTACGCCTGAACAATCTGCTGCCGCATCTGGTGGATCGAGGCTTGCGCAAGCAACTGCCGCTGATCCGCCGCCTCAGTGAAAAAACCGACAACGAGTCCCTGAAGCCATGAAAAAACTTAGCGCATGCCTGTTGTTCGCCGCCCTCAGCCAAAGCGTCTGGGCACTGGAACCGGCCGATCAGCAGCGTCTGAACGGCATCCAGCAGAGTTGGGCGCACATCCAGTATGAAGTGGCGGAAAAGCAACGCGCCGCCGCGTTCGAGCAGTTGTCGTCCGAAGCCACTGCCTTTACTACACAGCGCCCGGCGGTGGCCGAAGCGTGGATCTGGAAAGGCATTGTCACCAGCAGTTGGGCCGGCGCTCAGGGCGGGCTCGGCGCCTTGGGCAAGGCCAAAGACGCCAAGGCCGATCTGGAAAAAGCCCTGACGCTCGACCCCAAGGCCCTGCAAGGTTCGGCCTATACCAGCCTGGCGGCGCTGTATGATCGCGTCCCGGGCTGGCCGATCGGTTTCGGCGACAGCGACAAGGCCGAGCAACTGCTCAAGCAAGCGCTGCAACTGAATCCGGATGGCATCGACAGCCTGTACTTCTGGGGTGATCACCTCTACCGTCAGAAGCGCTACGCTGAAGCCAAGGCTGCGCTGCTCAAAGCTCAGCAGGCTGCACCGCGCCCGGGCCGGGAAACCGCTGACGCCGGGCGTCGCAAAGAGATCGCTGCGCTGCTGGTGGACGTGAACAAGAAACTCGACTGACAGGAGTCCGCGTGCGTTTATTACTGATTGAGGATGACGTGGCCCTCGGTGAAGGCATTCATCGGGCATTGGGCCGTGAGGGCTACACCGTCGATTGGTTGAAGGATGGCAGCAGCGCGTTGCATGCGCTGCTCAGTGAAACCTTTGACGTGGCGGTGCTCGATTTGGGCCTGCCGCGCATGGACGGCCTCGAAGTGCTGCAGCGCCTGCGCGACAGCGGTTCGAACCTGCCGGTGCTGATACTCACCGCCCGCGATGCCACCGAAGACCGCATCGCCGGGCTGGATGCCGGCGCCGACGACTATCTGGTCAAACCGTTCGACCTCGCCGAACTCAAGGCACGCCTGCGCGCTCTGTTGCGGCGCAGTGCTGGCCGCGCTCAGGCGCTGATCGAGCACGCCGGGATCAGCCTCAACCCCGGTACCCAGCAGGTCAGCTATCAGGGCCAACCCGTGGCGCTGACGCCCAAGGAGTATCAGTTGCTGCATGAATTGCTCTCGCCGCCCGGCCGGGTGATGACCCGCGATCAACTGATCCAGCTGCTTTACGGCTGGAACGAGGAAGCGGAAAGCAACACCCTCGAAGTGCATATCCATCACCTGCGCAAAAAATTCTCCACCGACCTGATCCGCACCATTCGCGGTGTGGGGTACCTGGTGGAGGAGCGTCGATGACCTCGATTCGTCGCCGCACGCTGACGCTGATCATCGGGCTGTTGCTCGCGGGTCTTGCGGTGCTCAGCGTGTTCAACCTGCACGACAGCAACCACGAAATCGCCGAAGTCTACGACGCACAACTGGCGCAAAACGCTCGGCTGCTGCAGGGCGTGATGCGCATGCCGCTGGCGAGCCAGGAACACTCGCAGTTGTATCAGGCGTTCAATCAGGCGCTCGGCGAAGCCAAGCCGCGCGTCGACGGTCACCCTTACGAAAGCAAGATCGCCTTCCAGGTCTGGAACCCGAAAAACGAAGTGCTGGTGCACACCGCCAGTGCGCCGTCGTTCACCGCGCCGCCGACGCGACCGGGTTTCAGTGATGTGGTGGACTTGAACGGTCGCCACTGGCGCGCCTTCATGCTCGAAGATCCGCAAAACGGGCTGCGCATCTGGGTTGGCGAACGCGACGATGTGCGGGCCGATCTGGTCGACCGCATCGTGCGCCATACGCTGTGGCCGAACGTGCTGGGCAGTCTGATCCTCGCGGCGATGGTCTGGCTGGCCATCGGCTGGGGCCTCAAGCCGCTGGCGAACATGGCCGCGACCCTGCGTGCCCGCCACAGCGGCTCGCTGGAACCGTTGCAACTGACGCCCCTGCCCAGTGAACTGGAACCGATGCAGGCGGCGCTCAACCGCATGCTCGCGCAGATCCAGGAAGTGCTTGGCCGTGAACGGCGCTTCATCGCCGATGCCGCTCACGAGATGCGTACGCCGCTGGCGGTGCTGCGGGTGCATGCGCAAAACCTGCTGGAGGCCGGCACCGAACAGGAGCGCCGCGAGTCGTTGCAGTTCCTGATTTCCGGGGTTGATCGCGCCAGTCGCCTGGTCAATCAATTGCTGACCATGGCGCGCCTGGAACCGAAATCCAACCCGCCGCCGCTGCACCGCATCGACCTCAGCGAAACCGTGCGCAACAGCCTGGTGCAACTCACGCCGTGGCTGCTGAGCAAGCATCTCGAACTGGCCTTCGAAGACAGCGCACAAGCGCTGCACGTCATGGCCAGCACCGCCGCCATCGACATCGCCCTGAGCAACCTGATCACCAACGCCGCCAACTTCTCCCCGGAGAACGGGGTGATCACCGTCAAGCTGAGCGAGGCCGATGGCTGGTGCCTTTTGAGCGTCGAAGATCAGGGCCCGGGCATCGACGAGGCCGATCGGGCACGGTTGTTCGAACGCTTTTACAGTCGTGGCAACGCCAACGGTGCAGGCCTGGGGCTGACCATCGTCAACACCATCGCGTTGCGCCTGGGCGGACGGATTACGTTAGTCAACCGGGCCGAGGGCGGCTTGTGCGCAACGTTGTCAGTGCCGATCAGCTCAGGTGTGCAGCAACGCCGCGGCGGATGAGACGACCAGCAGCACCGCGAGGATCCGGTTCAGCCACTGCAACTGCGCCGGATTGCTCAGCCAGCGCGCTGCACCGCGACCGAGCAACGCCCACAGCGCCAGACACGGCAACGACACCAGAAAGAACGCCAGGCACAACGCGTTCAAGCCCTGCCCTTGTGCGGTAAACACGCTGATCACCGCAATCGCCATCATCCACGACTTGGGGTTGACCCATTGCAACAGCGCGGCGCCAACCAGCCCCAGTTCGGGTTTCTCTTCGCCGGCGGCGGGGTCGATGGCGGTGGCCGGCGCGCTGAAGATCTGCCACGCCAACCAGAGCATCCAGCCCATTCCCAGCGCACTGATCACCGGGCGCACGCCGGGCAGCATCAAGGTGCTGGCACCCGCACCGGCCACCCACACCAGCGACGCAGCACCCGCTCCCGCGCCGAGGATGATCGGCAGGCACGGCCGCCAGCCACGTCGGGCACTGGTACTGAGCACGATCAGATTGGTCGGCCCCGGAGTAACCGAGGCCACGAAGGCAAAGAGGATGAACGCAAGCATGGTACGGCCCTGTAGAAAGTCAGGGCCTACTCTGACGGCTGCGCAGGGCTGCGGTCTTGAACGTTTGTTCAGCGTCGAGAGGCGCCGATGGCGCGTTGCTGATAGGCGCCCGGCGTGATGCCGTAAGCGCGTACGAACCAGCGGCCCAGATGGCTTTGGTCGGCGAATCCGAGGCGACTGGCGACGTCCACAGGCTGTATGCCGGCGGCGAGCATCTGCCGGCCCCGGCTGAGGCGCAACTGGATCAGCCACGCGTGCGGCGCAAGTCCATAGGCTGCCTTGAAGGCGCGGGTCAGGCGAAAGCGGTCGGTGCCGCAGACCTCGGCCAGGGTTTGCAGGCTGATGTCCTGTTCGTGAAAGGCCACCAGATAATCGCGCGCCTGACGAGCAATCAAAGGCGCGCGGTTGGCAGCGATCGGTTGCGGTCGGCGATACAGATGAATCGCCAGTCGTTCGAGCAACGCGTCCAACGCCACCTCGCGCACCATGCGCACGTCCTGTTGATGCAACGCATTGAACGCAAACAAGGTGGCGCGAGCCAATTCGGGATCATCGTTGAGCACACTGCCGATGCCGGGCAGGCCGCTGCCGTAACTGCCCAGATGCAGGCCGTCCAGCGCCTGTTCCAGCCATGCCGGTTGCAGGTACAGCATGCGATAAGTGAAGCCGTCCGGGCTCGGCGCGTCGCCATCATGGATGTCCCCGGGTTCGAGCATGAAGACTTTGCCCGGGGTACTGTCGTGCCGCGCCCGACGACTGTTGAAGCGCTGCACGCCTTGCTCGGTGAAACCGATCAGGTAGGTCTCATGCCAGTGCGGATCGTAGGCATGCGCATGCCCGGCGAAATGCGCGTGCAGGGTTTCGATGCCGGTTTCCCGGTCGTGGGCAAGGTCGATCCAGTTACTCATGGCTTGAATACGCTAGTGGGCTGGCGCCAGTAATCCACAAATGCCCCTGAACGGCTAGAACGTTTGTGCACTGCCCGACCGATGAAGGCGTGTCGCGGCGCTTCAGATCGAGCGCTGATTGACCCGGGCCATCAGTTGCTCGGCGCTTTCCTTGCGTTCGGAATAGCGATCCACCAGAAAATCCTGGCGCTCGCGCAGCAGCACGGTGAACTTCACCAACTCCTCCATCACATCGACCACGCGATCATAGAACGGCGAAGGTTTCATCCGCCCCGCCTCGTCGAATTCGGTAAAAGCCTTGGGCACCGAAGACTGATTGGGGATGGTGAACATGCGCATCCAGCGCCCCAGCACACGCAGTTGATTGACCACGTTGAACGATTGCGAACCGCCGCAGACCTGCATCACCGCGAGGGTTTTGCCCTGGGTCGGACGCACCGCGCCGAGCTCCAGCGGGATCCAGTCGATCTGCGCCTTGAACACCGCCGACATCGCGCCGTGGCGTTCCGGCGAACACCACACCTGGCCTTCCGACCACAGCACCAGCTCGCGCAGTTCCTGGACTTTGGGATGGTCGACCGGGGCGTCGTCAGGCAACGGCAGACCGGACGGATTGAAGATGCGCGTCTCGGCACCGAAGTGCTCCAGCAAGCGTGCGGCCTCCTCCACCAGCAGACGGCTGAAGGAGCGTTCGCGGGTCGAACCGTAGAGCAGCAGGATGCGCGGTTTGTGCCCGTGCAAAGGTGGCGTGTTGCGGCCTTCGAACAGGCTGTGATCAAGATTGGGCAGGTGCTTTGACATATGTCCTCCGGCTCAAAGGGAGCCGATGCGATCCAGTTCACGCTGAAGCTCAACGCGGCTGAGTGTTTGGAAAGGAAGACCGAGGAAGGTTGCGCAGCGGCGCTCGATGATCGCCAGCGTGGCACGGAACGCCGCGTCCACGGCCGCCTCATCACCGGTCACCTCGGAGGGATCCTCCAGCCCCCAATGGCATTTGATTGCCGGGCCGAAGTACACCGGGCAGGTTTCGCCCGCCGCCTTGTCGCAAACGGTGATGACGATGTCCGGCGGGTTGCCTTCAAAGGCGTCGTTGCCCTTGCTGTACAAACCGTCGATAGCGATACCGGCCTGTTGCAGCGTCGTCAGGCTGCGCGGCAGCACCTGGCCCTTGGGAAAACTGCCGGCACTCACCGCCTCGAAGCCCTCCCGCGCCAGATGATTGAACATGGCTTCGGAAAGGATGCTGCGGCAACTGTTGGCCGTGCACATGAACAGGACACGCATGGGTAGCTCCGGGGGATATTTGAAGTTCAGCAGCACGCGGTTTCGCGGGCAGGACGGCCATCCATGTTGTGCAGGCGACAGGCGTTGTCCTTGAGCCAATCGGTGTTGGCCTTGGCCGTGACGTTGAGGACCTGCCGGACCCAGTCCGGCAGGTCCGGGTTGAGCCGGTAATAGACCCATTGGCCCTGACGCCGATCAAGCAACAACCCATTGCTGCGCAATTGCGCGAGGTGGCGGCTGATTTTCGGCTGGCTGTCGTCGAGGGCGCACATCAGCTCGCAAACGCACAGCTCACCCTGCTCGGCAATCAGCAAGGTGGCGCGCACGCGGGTTTCGTCGGCCAGGCTTTTGAACAGTTCGGTGGGAGTGAGCATGGGGCGGACTCGAACATATGGAAAACCGAATATACGGATATCCATATATTATTCAACCGCGAATTTCAGCAACAACGATGAGTCCTGCGAGAGCGTGCGTGGACGCAGAAAGCAAAAAGCCGCTTTCACCGTGAAGTGAAAGCGGCTGAGGCAAAGGCCTCAATAGAGCAACAGGATCAGTGCACGAACAGGGCGATCAGGATAATGATCGGGATTGGCACACCGAGGAAAAACAGTAGTAGAGAGCGCATGGTGATTCTCCTTGTTAACGGACTGGCGGCAGCGTGGTGGTGGCGGTGTAAGTCTCGACTTCAACGTACTCGACTGCATCCCGACGACGGCCGCCGAAGGTGGCTGCCAGGCTGGCGAAGAACGCACCGGCCAACAGCGCAATGAACATCCACAGCGACGTCCAGGCAGCAACTTTGGTAGCGGTGTCAGCCGCCTGTTGGGCTTTGACCTTGGCATCGGCAATGGCTTTTTGAGTGCGCGCATAAACCTCGTCGACACGTTTCTCGGCGTCGGCCTGACTCAGGTTGGTCCGCTGTGCGACCAGTTGCGCGAGGTAGGTGCGGTCTTCAGGGCTGAGTTGGCCGTTGGCCAGGCTCTGAGCGAAGATCCGGGTCACCGCACCATGCGCGGCGTCATCGCTGACGGACGCAGGACGGTCATCGCGAAACAGGCTGTCGACGAAGTAACCGTATTGATCGCTGCTGGTGTTTGCTGCAGCAGTACCGGCCGCCTGAGTCGCGGCAGCGGCTGCGCCACCGGCGACACTGGCACCGGCCTGCACGCCGCCACTGATGACACTGCTCACCGAGCCGACGACCAGCACGGCGGTGACCAGCGTCGCCACACACCAGGCGAGGAAGCCATGGGCGGTATCACGGAAATACACTTCATCTCCGTGCATGTTGGCCCACTTAACCCGCAGGCGGCCGGCGATATAGCCACCCAGACCGGAGGCAATAATCTGCGTCGCCGCCAGCCAGACAATCGTGGAAATCCCCAGGCTCTTGGCGCTGACGCCCTCCCCGGCCCAAGGTGAAACGGCAGAGAATCCCAGACCGAAGCCAAGCAGCACCAGAATCATCGACAGTGCTGCAGCCGCCGCAGCGCCCGCGAAGATCGCGCCCCAGGACACGCCTGACACGTTGCTCGACTCTCCTTCGAAGGCCGGATAAAACCCATCAGAGGATCTATTCATTGTTGTAGTGCTCCAGGCATGAAAAATGGTGTTACAACTCGTCAGCAGATGAATTGCAGCGACCGTGCCAGTCGACAACTTTAAATAACTCTATATTTTTCAACGACTTAAAAAGACTGAACTTCTCTATTCATTGCAATTTGCAACAATGCACGCAAAGCAGCGGGTTTTCTGCATTGACGGCAAAACAACCGGGCACCCGAATCTGCGTTTGTGACAGGCTATACATGAAAGTTAATTTAAAGCGCGACGGAAAATACTTGGCAAAATGCTGCCATCCCGTTTGAACCGATCAAGGCCTGCTCTATGACTCGTATTTTGACCATCGAAGACGACGCCGTGACTGCCCGTGAAATCGTTGCCGAACTCAGCAGCCACGGCCTGGAAGTGGATTGGGTCGACAATGGCCGCGAAGGTCTGGACCGTGCCGTCAGCGGTAACTACGACCTGATTACCCTCGACCGCATGTTGCCGGAACTCGATGGCCTGGCCATCGTCACCACCCTGCGTACCATGGGCGTGGCCACGCCGATTCTGATGATCAGCGCGCTCTCCGATGTCGACGAGCGTGTGCGCGGCTTGCGGGCTGGCGGCGATGATTACCTGACCAAGCCGTTCGCCACCGACGAAATGGCCGCGCGCGTGGAAGTGCTGCTACGCCGCCAGAACAGCGTCGCCACCCAGGCCACCACATTGCAGGTGGCCGACCTCGAACTGGATCTGATCAGCCACGAAGCACGCCGCGCCGAGCAGGTGCTGACGCTGCTGCCGACCGAATACAAGTTGCTGGAATTCCTCATGCGCAACAGCGGCCAGATCCTGTCGCGGATGATGATTTTCGAAGAAGTCTGGGGCTATCACTTCGACCCGGGCACCAACCTGATCGACGTGCACATCGGTCGTCTGCGCAAGAAGATCGACGCGGCGGGCAATGTTCCGCTGATTCGCACGGTACGGGGCTCGGGTTATGTCATTGCCGAACCCGTCTGACGGCTGGCGCTCCTCCAGCAGTCGTCTGCTGGCGCTGTACAGTTCGCTGTTCGTGGCCTGGAGCGCAATCCTCATGGGGGTCATGTACTTCGAAGTCTCCAGCTACCTCGATAACCTTGCCAAGCATTCGCTGATGCAACGTCAGCATCTGTTTTCGCACTTTCGCGGTGAGCAACTGGAAGAAGCCCTCGCCGCCAGCATGACCTTCGACATCCGCGGCATCGACGCCTACGGCCTGTTCGACGCCCAGGGCGTGTACCTCGGTGGCGCCTTGCAGCAACTGCCCGAAGGCCTGCCGCTGGATGGCAAGATCCACACCCTGGATGACTGCGCCGATTCCGACGACCCGACCCTGCCCGCCGACAGCTGCGACGCGGTGGCGACCCAGACCCGCGATGGCCGCTGGCTGGTGTTGCTGCGCGATAACGGTTCGTTGTTCGCCGTGACGCGGATCATTCTGCATGCCTTGTTCTGGGGTGTGTCACTGACGATCCTGCCGGGGATTGCCGGCTGGCATTTGTTGCGCCGTCGGCCGCTGCGGCGCATCCGCGCGATTCAGGACAGCGCCCAGGCCATTGTCGCCGGCGACCTGACTCACCGTTTGCCGCTGTCCAACCGCCGCGACGAACTGGACATGCTCGCCGCCATCGTCAACGCCATGCTCGATCGCATCGAACGGCTGATGCACGAAGTCAAAGGCGTGTGCGACAACATCGCCCATGACTTGCGCACGCCACTGACGCGCCTGCGCGCGCAGTTGTATCGCATGCAGCAACAGGCCGGCGAAGGTTCGCCAGCAGCGGCGCAACTGGATCTGGTGCTGGCCGAGGCCGATACGCTGATGGCGCGGTTTCGCGGCTTGCTGCGGATTTCCGAACTGGAAGATCGTCAACGGCGCTCAGGATTTGTCGAGCTCGATCCAGTGCAATTGCTGGAAGAATTGCATGAGTTTTACCTGCCATTGGCCGAAGAAGGCGAACTGCTGTTCGTGCTGAACATGCCGGAAACCCTGCCGCCCCTCAATGGCGACCGCGCGTTGTTGTTCGAGGCGCTGGCCAATCTGTTGAGCAACTCGATCAAGTTCACTCCGGCGGGGGGCACGGTGATTTTGCGTGGTGTGAATGACGGCGGGCATACGCGGATCGAAGTCCACGATTCCGGGCCGGGGATTCCCGAAGCCGAGCGTGAGGCGGTGTTCCAGCGTTTCTATCGGGCCGAAGGCGGGCAACCGCAGAGCGGCTTCGGCCTGGGCCTGTCGATTGTCGCGGCGATTGTCAGCCTGCATGGCTTCAATCTTGAGGTGGCCAGCAGTGAGCTGGGCGGTGCGAAGTTGGTGCTGGATTGCCGGCAGAGCTTGATTTCGCAGTCCTGAATTCGCCCGATCTTTCAAACTGATACATCCCCTGTGGGAGCTGACTTGCCAGCGATGGCGGCGGTCCAGTCAATATCTATTCGACTGAAACACCGTCATCGCTGGCAAGCCAGCTCCCACCGTTTTTTATGTTGGATGATCAGGCCGGGGAATTGGCCCGCAGCGCCTCAAGGTCACCCTGATAGAGGCCGTTGAACTCAGATCGCCATACTGTCGACTACACCGCCATCCACGCGCAAGGCCGCGCCCGTGGTGGCGGAGGAAAACGGCGAGGCGATGTACGTGACCAGATGCGCCACCTCGGCAACGTCGGCCACCCGCTGGATGATCGAGGTCGGCCGCGCCCGGCGGACGAAAGCGTCGGCTTCGTCGCGCAGGTTGCGACCGGACTCGGCCGCGGCGTCCTTGAGCATGTGCTCCACGCCGCCGGTAAAGGTCGGCCCCGGCAGGATCGCATTGACCGTCACGCCAGTGCCGGCCAGACGCTTGGCCAAGCCATGGGATACCGCGAGGTTGGCGCTTTTGGTCACGCCATAGTTGAGCATGTCGGCCGGGGTGGCCACGCCGGATTCCGAAGACAGGAAAATGATCCGCCCCCAACCCTGCTCGACCATCGCCGGCGCGTAATGGCGCGACAGGCGCACGCCGGAAATCACGTTGACCTCATAGAAGCGCGTCCACTCGCTGTCCGGGGTGTCGAAGAAATCCACGGCGTCGAAGATCCCCAGGTTGTTCACCAGAATGTCTGTACGCGGTTCAGCGGCGAAGAGTTTTTCCGCGCCTTCGGCGGTGCCCAGATCCGCCGTCAGACCCCGCAATTGCGCACCCGGCACCTGCTGCCGAATGCTCGCCAGCGCTTGCTCGACCTTGGCCGCTTCACGCCCGATGACCACCACCGTGGCGCCGGCTTCGGCCAGCGACTGGCTGATGCCCAGACCAATGCCACCCGTGCTGCCGCTGACGATGGCCAGTTTTCCACTCAAGTCGATTTTCATGGGTTCACCTCTTCGATAGGCAATACACGGACGAATAGAAGGAATGGATCAGCGTAGACGCGATGTCGCCCGTATGAAGACGTGGCCGACCAAAGACCGGTCGCGAACGATCCGACGCCTTCGCGGGTTGAGCGGCGTTCTACACTGAAAGGGTCAGCTGCTTTTTAGAGAACACCATGAAAATGTCTGCGCAAATGACCGTGGTCGCGGTGCTGGCCACCCTTGCCTATCTGGGGCTGGCGGTGTGGGGCATCGGCGGGCCGGCGGTGTTCTTCTCCCATGGGGCGCTGGTGCTGGTGGCGCTGGCCACGGTATTGATGGTGCTGGCGTCGCTGTTCACCGATGTGAACATGAGCTCGGGCGAGCGCGAGGACCGGGCCAATCGCTGGGTGATTCCGGCGTTCGGCGTCATCGGTCTGCTCAGCGGTTTTCTGCCGGCGTACTGCGATCGCATCGACTTCTGGACCTTCGGCGCTGAAGGCGTGCGCTGGCTCGGTGCTCTGCTGTTTATCGTCGGTGGCGCGCTGCGTCTGTGGCCGGTGTTTGTGCTGGGCCGACGGTTCAGCGGGTTGGTGGCGATTCAGCCGGGGCATCGGTTGGTCACCGACGGCATTTACACGCGCCTGCGCAACCCGAGCTACCTGGGCTTGGTGGTCAATGCCGTGGGCTGGGCGCTGGCGTTTCGTTCCAGTGTCGGGTTGATTCTGGCGGCGCTGACATTGATTCCGTTGATCGCGCGTATCCACTCGGAAGAAGCGTTGCTGCGCGGGCAGTTTGGTGCGGAGTACGAGGCTTATTGCGCACGTAGCTGGCGCTTGTTACCGGGCGTCTACTGACCCTGTAGGAGCTGCCGAAGGCAGCGATCTTTTGATCTTGCTTTTGAAAATCAAAGGCAAAAGATCGCAGCCTGCGGCAGCTCCTACAGGGAATGGGTGATATCAGGTCTTTTGCAGGTGCAGTTGGCCTTGGCTGTTGGCGGTGACGCTCAGCGGCTCATAACTGTCGATCGTCGCGTGGCGGGTGTCGAGCGGATGCTGGTGCGTTGTGGTGATGATCATCAGCGCCGCTCCGGCCGCTTCAGCAGCCTGGATGCCGACGGTGGCGTCTTCGAAAATCAGGCAATCGGCGGGATCAAGGCCCAGACGCTGCGCGGCCAGACGATACCCGGCCGGATCAGGCTTGCCGGCCGTTACATCCTCAGCCGTAATCATCACCGCTGGCTCGGCAATCCCCGCCGCCGCCATGCGGCGCAACGCCAGATCCCGAGGCGCCGACGTCACCATGGCCCAACGCTGCGCAGGCAGGCTGTCGAGAAACGCCGCGGCCCCGGGAATCTGCACAATCCCTTCGACATCATCGATTTCCGCCTGCGCGATGAACGCCGCTTGCGCTTCGGCATCAACCCCCGGCAGGTTCAGCCGGCGGATGGTGTCGATGGCGCGGGCGCCATGGATGGTCGGCAGAAACGTTTCGACATCCACGCCGTGGCGCTCGGCCCACGCCGCCCAGACGCGCTCGGCAGCAGCAATGGAATTGAGGACGGTGCCGTCCATGTCGAACAGGAACGCGCCGAACGCGCGATCGAAGACGTTATCGTGAGCAGACAAAAGGTCGCATCCTTTGACAGAACTGGGCGGATTGGCCGGGCAATGTAGCATTTTTGCCCGGCGGTTCGACCCGAAGACTCAGTGCAGACGCGCGGCCTTGGATTTGAACGCGCTGTCGACACAATCGAGCAACTGGCCGATGGCCCAGGGCTTTTTGATGAACGCCACCGGGTGCTTGACCCCGGAAGTCTCCGGCGTTTCATAACCGGACATGACCATCACCGGTTTGTCCGGCCAGCGCTCGCCGACCAGATTGGCCAGCCCCGCGCCGTTGATTTCACCGGGCATGGTGATGTCGGTCAGCAGCAGCGCGACTTCCGGCGCGTGTGCCTCCAGATACAGCTTGGCGGCATCCGCACTGGTTTGCGGCTCGACCTTGAAACCTTCCTCCTGAAGAATTTCGCAGAGAAATTCCAGAATCAACGGGTCGTCCTCAACCACCAGAATCAACCCGCCAGGAAGGTGCGCGCTCGGCGTCGGTGTTGGACTCATGAACTGGCACTCCCTGAATTGCATTAACGACTTAGCGGCTCAAATCCGCTGCTTATCAGGTATGAGCAGCGCGCCCTGTATAAATTCATTTTTGATACAGGTCTTTTCTTAACAGTCGTCAGTGGCCTTGGCTGTCGGGCGTTCGTCAGGCGGTTTTTGTGGTTAAAATGCCGGCCCTTTTGCTTGCCGACCGTGACTGATGAACCCTGAAGCCCTCGCCACCCTCCGCGCCCACTTGTTGCCAGCACTGGCGGCCGCACCGAGCGAAACCCGTCGCCTGTTCCATGGCCGCGGGCGTTGCTGGCCGGGGCTGGAGCAACTGACGGTGGACTGGCTGCAAGGCGTGGTGCTGGTCTCGCTGTTCAAGGAACCGGCACCGGAACAGCTCGAAGCGCTCAAGCACGTGCTGCTCGACCTCAGCACCTCGGCCGAGTGGCAGCAGTCCGGCGCCCACACCCTGCTGCTGCAACATCGCTATTTGCCGCAAAGCACCGCCGAATGGTTGCTGGGGGATGCAATCGACGAGATGAGCATCGTCGAGGGCGGCTTGCAATACCGCGTCGATCTGGGCCGCAAGCAGAACGCCGGGCTGTTTCTCGACATGCGCTACGGGCGCAACTGGGTGCGTGAGCAGGCCGAGGGCAAGCGCGTGCTGAACCTGTTCGCCTACACCTGCGGGTTTTCCGTGGCGGCCATCGAAGGCGGCGCCCGCCACGTGGTCAACCTCGACATGTCCCGCGCGGCCCTGAGCCGTGGTCGCGACAATCACCGCTTGAACGGGCATGACCTGAGCAAGGTGAGTTTTCTTGGTCACGACCTGTTCAAGTCCTGGGGCAAGGTGATCAACAGCGGCCCGTACGACCTGGTGATCATCGACCCGCCATCATTCCAGAAAGGCAGTTTCCTGCTGACCAAGGATTACCAGCGGGTGCTGCGTCGCTTGCCGGAGTTGCTCACGGCAGACGGCACGGTGCTGGCGTGCATGAATGATCCGTCGTTGGGTTCGGACTTTTTGATTGATGGCGTGACTCAAGAGGCGCCGAGTCTGCGCTTTGAGCAGCGGCTGGAGAATCCGCCGGAGTTTCCGGATGTCGATCCCGAGAGCGGCCTGAAGGCGCTGGTGTTCAAACGTTTCGACTGACCTGACACCCCGCCAACACCGCTGATCCCTGTGGGAGCTGGCTTGCCAGCGATGGCGGTGTTTCTGGTAACGAGGATGTCAGCTGTGCCGCCCTCATCGCTGGCAAGCCAGCTCCCACAGGGGTTTGGTGGGTCAGGAAGTGGGGGGACGCAACACCAGCGCAAACAGTTCACCATGCCCGTTCACGTTGAGCTTGTGATAGAGATTGCGCCGATGGACCTTCACCGTCTCCGGCGAAATCCCCATCTGCTGGGCGATGGCCTTGCTGGAGAAACCTTGCAGGATCAGCCGCGCGGTGTCGACTTCGCGCAGGGTCAGACGTGCGTCAAAGCGATCGAGCAGCGTCGCCAGATCCCCCGCCAGCGGCTCGGTGCCGGTCCCTTGCGGCGGCAATAGCTGCACGTGACGGCGCATCGCCGCCAGCACCCAGTCGCGCACGCACAACAGACGGCCCTGCTCGACCAGATCGAAAGCCGTCGAGCGCCCCAGCGACAGGCCCAGTACACCCCCGTCGATGTTGATCATGAACTGCAACTCGTCCTCACCGACCACCGAGCGAAAGTAGCTCTGGTAATACTCGCTGTGCAGAAACTGGTCGGGCGCCACCGAGGCCAGGCTGTGCAGGCCGTCGGCGATGCCGGTCGAGGCGGTTTGGTAGAACGGATCGAGCAGGTACATGCCAGCGGTGTAGCTGGCCAGTTCTTCCTGCTCGTCGGCGCGGCCCTTGCTGTCGAAGTCGATCAGCAATTGCGGTGCCTGCCCCGCCTTCATCAGCGCCACCAGCGCGTTGTCCAGCGGCACCAGCAGCCGCAGCGTGTCGACCAGCACGCGCCAGAAAGCGTCCTGGCCGACGGCGGCAAACACCCGCGCCAGACTTTGGTGCACCGGCAACTCCTGCAACAACGCGTCCACGCTCTACCCCTTTTGAGTAACCCATGATGGGAATGGGTCAGGCGTGCCCGCCCCGATAGGCTGAGCACTCCTGTCAATCACCGGCCTGCCGCAGGCCAGGAGTGCCGCATCATGCGTTGTCGTCGTGGCTATATCAACCGGGGCATCAACCTTGGCCTGCTCGCCTGTTTTGGCGTCGCATCCGTCGCCAGTGCCGCCGATGCACCGAGCGTGCACGTCTACAACTGGTACGACTACATCGGCCCCACGACCTTGGCTGACTTCAAGCGCGACAGCGGCATTCAGCCGGTTTACGACACCTTCGACAGCGCCGAAGTGCTCGAAGGCAAACTGCTGACCAGCCGCAGCGGTTACGACGTGGTGGTGGCGAGCAACTTCAGCCTGCCGACGCTGATCAAGGCCGGCGCCCTCGCCCCGCTGCCGCGCGATCAACTGCCGGGCTGGAAGAATCTGGACAGCGATCTGCTGAGCAAACTGGCCAACAACGACCCCGGCAATCAATACGCCGTGCCTTATCTGTGGGGCACCAACGGCATCGGCTACAACGTCGACAAGGTGCGCGCCGCCCTCGGCGACAAGGCGCCGCTGGACTCCTGGGACCTGGTATTCAAGGAAGAGAACCTCGCCAAGCTTGGACAGTGCGGGGTGGCGATGCTCGATTCGCCGTCGGAAATGCTCCCGGTGGCCCTGCACTACCTCGGGTTGCCGCCCAACAGCACCAATCCCGAGGACTATCAGAAAGCCGAAGCGCTGCTGCTCAAATTGCGCCCGCACATCGCCTACTTCAACTCGTCGAAATTCATCAGTGACCTGTCCAACGGCAACATCTGCGTGGCCGTCGGTTGGTCGGGGGCGATGCTCGAAGCCAAAACCAACGCCGAACAGGCCAACAACGGCGTGAAGATCGCCTACAGCCTGCCCAAGGAAGGCGCGCCGGTGTGGTTTGACACGCTGGTGCTGCTCAAGGATGCGCCGAACCGCACTCAGGGTCTGGCGTTCATCGACTATCTGCTGCGCCCGGAAGTGATCGCGCCGGTCAGTGATCACCTGTCGTACCCCAACGGCAACCGCGCCGCGACGCCCCTGGTGGCTGCTGCCACGCGGGATAACCTGGCGGTGTATCCGTCGGCCGCGGCAATGGCCACGTTGTACACCTTGGAACCGCTGCCCAAAGCCACCGAACGCGTGCGCACGCGGGTGTGGAGCAAGGTCAAGAACGGCCAGTAACCCCACCTGCAAACCACACAAAACCTGTGGGAGCGTGGCTTGCCCGCGATGACGGAGTGTCAGGCGACACATGCATTGGCTGGACGGACGCCTTCGCGGGCAAGCCACGCGCCCACAGGGTTTTGTGTTCAGCCCCACTCATTCATTTCTGCCTTGTTATAGAGAGACAACCCATGAAACCTCGTGCCCGTGACCTCAACATCCGCATCGGCCAACTGCAACCCGGCCCGCTCAACGCCATCACCGATGTCCCCGGCGTGCGCGTCGGCCACAGTAATGTGCGTGGCCGCAGCGACAGCGGACGCGACATCTGCACCGGCGTCACCGTGATCGAACCGCGCCGTGGCTCAAGCAACCAGCTACCGTGTTTTGCCGGGGTGCATGTACTCAATGGCAACGGCGATGCCACCGGTCTTGAGTGGATTCGCGAGGCCGGGCTGCTGACCAGTCCCATCGCCTTCACCAACACCCATAGCCTTGGCGTGGTGCGCGATGCGTTGATTGCGCTGGATCGCCAACAGCAACCGGACGACGGTCGGCTCTACTGGAACATGCCGGTGGTGCTGGAAACCTTCGATGGCTTGCTCAACGACATCAACGGTTTTCACGTCAAGCCCGAGCATGTCGCCGAGGCGCTGAATTGCGCGCATGCCGGTGCCGTTGAAGAAGGCGCCGTCGGTGGCGGCAGCGGCATGATCTGTCATGAATTCAAGGGCGGCATCGGCAGCGCCTCACGGCGTTTGAGCAGCGCTCAGGGCGGCTGGACGGTGGGTGCGATCGTGCAGGCCAACCACGGCATTCGCAGCGAGTTGCGGGTCGACGGTTATCCGGTGGGCCGTTATATGGAACAGGTCGATTCGCCGTTCCTACGGGCTTCGCTGCCGCATCCGGGCATGGGTTCGATCGTGGTCTGCCTGGCCACTGACGCACCGCTGCTGCCGCATCAATGCACGCGTCTGGCACAGCGCGCCAGCCTTGGTCTGGCGCGCAGCGGCGGCGGCAACGAAGACCACAGCGGTGACATCTTCATCGCCTTCGCCACCGGCAACGAACAGGTGCCGCCCGCTGCCTACGAGGGCAAAGGCGCGCCGACCTGCGACGGCTTGCGCATGGTCAACAACGACCACATCAGCGAACTTTTCCTGGCCGCCACCGAAGCGGTCGAAGAAGCGATCATCAACGCCCTGCTCGCCAGCGAGAGTACTGAGGGCAACGGGCATGCGGTGCCGGGGCTGGACAAGGAAACGCTGCTCGCCGCACTGGCCAAGGCCGGCTGGCCCGGATCACGCTAACGCTACAAAAACCTGTAGGAGCTGCGGCACGCTGCGATCTTTTGACCTTGCTTTCAAAAAATCAAAAGATCGCAGCGTGCCGCAGCTCC
>NZ_JTKF01000010.1:0-73354 GCF_000828175.1 Pseudomonas sp. W15Feb9B
CTCGCTCCCACATTGGGATTCGCATCAGATCGAAGGTGTCAGCCCCATCGCAATCATCGGCTTGCTCCGCGCATACCGGCTCAACCGTTCGGCCAACGCATAGGGCAGGGCAGGGTCGAAGCTGAAGCCACGCTGCTCATAAAATCCGCGCAAATCCGGATGGCAGAACAGCCACACCGGTTCCTGCACATCCTTCACCGCCGCCGCGATCAACTGCCCGGCAATCCCTTGCTCACGGCAACCCGGGTCGACAAACAGCCCGGTCAACCAATACCCACCCGCCACCGGTCGCAAGCACAGCGCGGCAACGATGTCCTCGCGTCGGGCCACCCACAGTTGCGCATCGCGCACCGCTTTCATTGACGATTGGTGGCGGCGGTAAAATTTGTTCATCAACGGCCACAAAGGCTCATCGAGCAGACTGTACTGGGTATCGGACATGGGATCGGACTGACGGCGGGCAAAGCGCCGATTATAAAAGAACGCGCGACGCGCGATAGGTGTATACCTGAGCCTACATCCCTGTGAGTGGAGTACGCATCATGTCCAAAGGTATGGATTCAAAGAAAGCCGCGAAGAAGAAGCCGGCCAAGACGGCGATTGAAAAGCGTGCAGAGAAAAAAGCCAAGAAGGTCGATATTTTCGGTCATTGATCACGTCCCTCGGGAGTCCGTCCTCCGGGCTCCCGCCTCAGCGCAAAAATAATCTGCAAGATTGCCCGGCTTCGTTGCACAGAAGGGGAAGATTCCCGTTCCGAGCCACGCCATGCCGAATTACTTCGACGCCGACCATCGCCAGCAAATCGAAACCCTGCGCCAGCGCTTCACCGCCCGCACCGAATGGCCGACATGGCTGTTGCTGATCGGCGTGTATGGCGGCTGGTTTGCGATCATCCTCAACAGCGCATGGCTGGGACGCGGCCTGAGCACATTGCTGCTGATTCCGCTGCTGGTGCTGTGGTTGTCAGTGCAGCATGAGTTGCTGCATGGGCATCCGACCCGCTCGGTGCTTTTCAATAAAATCCTCGGTTATGCACCCTTTGCGGTGTGGTACCCGTATACCTTGTATCGCGACAGCCACCTGCTGCATCACCGCGATGAACACCTGACTGTGCCCGGCGTTGACCCGGAAAGCCGATACCTGACAGCGTCGCGTTGGCAGGGCAGTTCGCTATTCGAACGCAGCCTGCATTGGCTGAACAAGACTGTGCTTGGGCGCTTCGCGATTGGTGCGCCGCTGGGACTGCTGGCACTGGCCGCGGAAGAACTGCAACGCCTGAAAAACCGCGAGCGGCAAGCCTGGCTAATGTGGCTGACCCACGGTGCGTTCACCGTGTTGATGCTGTGGTTTGTCGCGCGCTTCAGCGTGTTGCCGGTCTGGCATTACCTGTTGCTGATCAGCGTACCGGCGCTGTCGATTGCGATGATCCGCTCCTACTATGAACACCGCCCGCACGCACAACCGGAGCAACGCACCGTGCTCAACGAGGCCGGCTGGCCATGGCGCTGGCTGTTTCTGAATCTGAATTTTCATCTGGTGCATCACGACCTGCCGGGGCTGGCGTGGTACGACTTGCCCCAGGCTTACCGTATGCGCCGCGCGCAATGGGTCGCGCGTAGCGGCGGATTTCTGGTGCAGGGTTATGGGCAGTTGTGGTGGCGCCACGGGTTCAAGCCGATTGACAGTCCCGAGCATCCCTTCCACTGACCCCAGGAACACCACAGGTAAGTATTTGCGGGGAAATAATGTGTATGACCCAACACCACCTCGAACTGCTGATGTACACCGCCCCCGAGCCCATTCGCGCGGCCAACGAGCGCTGGGTTTCACGCATCCTCGAACACCTCGGGCATTCCCGCCTGAGCGCCGCCAGCCTGTCGCTGCCCGAACTGTGGTTGTCGCCCGATCTGCTACTGACGCAAACCTGCGGCTACCCCTTGATGACCTTGCTGCGCGATCAGGTGCGCATCGTCGGTCGCCCGCGCTACGAATTGCCCGACGCCAGCGCCGGCAATCACTGCAGCCTGATCCTCAGCCGTGCCGATGATGTGCGCAAAACCCTGGTGGATTTTCGTGGCAGTCGCGGGGTGATCAACAGTGAGGACTCCAACAGTGGCATGAATCTGTTGCGCCAGCGCTTGGCGCCGCTACACCTTGACGGGCAGTTCTTCGCCACGGTCGGTATCAGTGGCGCACACCGCGAGAGTCTGTGCTGGCTGCGTGAAGAACGCGCCGATCTGGCGGCCATCGACAGCGTGACCTATGCCTGCCTTGCGCAATACGCACCCGAGGAGGTCAACGGATTGCGGGTTGTGGCGCGTAGTGCGTTCAGTCCGACGTTGCCGTTTATCACCGCCGTATCGACTACGGACAAACAGATCGAGCGCTTGCGCGAGGTGATGAATCAGACGCTGCTTGAGTTGCCGGATGTGGCGCAGATCCTTGGATTGCCTGAGGTCCTGGCAGCCAGTGAAAGCGATTATCAGGTTGTGCTCGACTATCAGCGTGAGGCTGAAGAGTTGGGCTATGGCCGCTTGCGTTGAAAGATCGCAGCCTTCGCTCTTATATCTCCAAAAAGAATATAGGAATGAAATATAAATATTATTAATGCATAAGACGCCTTGCTAGGATCGCGCCACCGGATCACCGGACATCCAGCGACCCCTTGCCCAGGAGCCCTTATGCCCGGCGCCGATACCGTTCACCGCAATCATCTCGACGTGCTGTTCCGCGCCCACTATCGCTGGCTATGCACGTACTTGCGCCGGCAGTTGCACGACGCCGAAAACGCGGAAGACATCGCTGCCGAAACCTTCGCGCAATTGCTTCAGGCGCCCAGTGTCACGGCGATTCGTGAACCCCGCGCCATGCTCACCACGATTGCCCAGCGCCTGCTTTATCAGCGTTGGCGCCGCGCGGACCTGGAGCGCCGGCATGTGCAGCAGTTCGAGGTCGAGGTCGAGGTCGCCACTTCGCCTGAAGAACTCGCACACCTGAGCCAGACCCTCAAGCGCCTCGACCACAGCTTGCAACGCCTGCCCGGCAAGGTCCGCTCGACCTTCCTGCTGGCGCGGATCGATGGCCTGACCTACCCGCAAATCGCCGCTGAACTGGGCATCTCGCAGCGTTCGGTCAGCTTTTACATGAGCCGTTCCCAGGCCCTGTGCGACCGCCACAGCGCCAACCAAATCCTGACAGACAAGAGGTCCGCATGAGATCGATCAAAACCCTGCTCGGCCGTTCGTTGCTGGCGCTGAGCCTGAGCATTGGCGCCGTTGCCGCCAGCGAAAAATCCGCGCCGATCCACTTCGGTGACATCACTTGGGAAAGCGGCAGTTTCATCACCGAAGTGCTGCGCCTGATCGTCGAGAAAGGCTACGGCTACCCCACCGATACGCTGCCGGGGAGCACCGTCAGCCTGGAGGCGGCGCTGGCAAAAAACGACATTCAAGTGATCGGCGAAGAATGGGCCGGGCGCAGTCCGGCGTGGGTCAAGGCTGCCAATGAAGGCAAGGTGTTCGGCCTTGGGGACACGGTCAAGGGCGCAACCGAGGGCTGGTGGGTGCCGGAATACGTGATCAAGGGCGACCCCGAGCGCGGTATCAAAGCGTTGGCCCCGGAGCTGAAATCGGTGGCTGACCTGCCGCGCTACAAGGACGTGTTCCGCGACCCGGAAGACCCGCGCCGTGGACGCTTTCTCAACAGCCCGACCGGCTGGACCTCGGAGATCGTCAACAGCCAGAAGCTCAAGGCCTATGCGCTGACCGACAGCTACGTCAACTTCCGCACCGGCTCCGGCGCGGCGCTGGATGCCGAAGTGGCGTCGTCGATCAAACGCGGCAAACCGGTGCTGTTCTACTACTGGTCGCCGACGCCGCTGCTCGGTCGCTTCAAACTGGTAAAACTCGAAGAACCGCCGTTCGATGCCGAGGCCTGGAAAACCCTGGCCGATGCCAATAATCCGAATCCCAAGGGCACCCGCTCGATGCCGGCCAGCCTGGCGATTGGCGTGTCGGCGCCGTTCAAGGCGCAATACCCGGAACTGGTGGCGTTCTTCGAGAAAGTCGACTTGCCGATTGATCTGCTGAACCAGACGCTGGCCGGAATGAGCGAAAAGCGCCAGCCACCGCGGCAGGTCGCCGAAGCGTTTCTGCGTGATCAGCCGCAGGTGTGGCAGGCGTGGGTGCCGGGGGAGGTGGCGAGCAAGGTGACGGCGGGACTTTGAGTTTTTCCCGGTTGATCTGCGTTGTTTGAACTGACGCCTTCGCGAGCAAGCTCGCTCCCACACTGGGTCTATGGCTTGCCCGAATCCAGTGTGGGAGCGAGCTTGCTCGCGAATGATCTAAAGACTTACGCCGCTTCCGCCGCCAACGCCGCCATCACGGTCGGCCGCTGCTCAATCCGCGCCTGAAACCGCGCCAGCGCCGGCCACTGCGCCAGGTCAATGTCAAACAACCCGGCCCAACGCAGCACCACAAACAACAACACATCCGCCACGCTGAAGCCGCTCGGCAGCAGATACTCCTGCTGCTCCAGCACCGCGACCAACACCGCAAAACGCTTGAACAACTTCTCCTTGATCACCTCGGCCGGCAACCGCTCATCGAACAGCGCACCAAGCCCGCCGTGGATCTCGCTCGAAATGAAATTCAGCCACTCCTGCAAACGCAGCCGTTCGAAACTGCCGGGCGCCGGCGCCAGCCCTGACTGTGGTTGCAGATCCGCCAGATATTGCAGGATCACCGGGCCTTCGGTCAGCACCGCGCCGTTGTCCAGTTGCAGGGCGGCGACATAGCCCTTGGGATTGATTGCCAGGAAGTCTTCGCCGCTGGCCGTGCGCTTGCTGCGGTTGTCGACGCGGATCAGTACGAAGGGCAGCTTCAGTTCGCGCAACACAATGTGCGGCGCCAGCGAACAGGCTTGCGGGGCGTAATACAGCTTCATCGGCAGCTCTCTGGTGAGGATTTGGTGCCAGTGTCATAGTCCGCCGCACCCTCGGTAAAATTAATCTTTCAGAAAGCAGCCATAAGGACAGCTACTGCCATGATGAACCTGATGCATTGGCGGCTGGTGGTCGCCGTGGCCGATCACGGCAACATCACCCGCGCGGCCGAACGGGTCGGCATGACGCAGTCTGGCGCGAGCCAGGCCCTGGCGCTGATGGAGCAAACCCTCGGTGTGCAACTGTTCAGTCGCGAAAGCCGGCAAACCTTGCCCACCGCCATTGGGCTGCCGGTGATTGAGCAGGCGCGCGTAATGCTCGGCGCGCTGCAAACCATTCGCCAGACCGTCGACAGCGTGCGCCCCATGCTGCGCGGGACGATTCGCCTGGCGAGTTTTCCCATGGTCCTGGCGAGTTTTCTGCCGCCGCTGCTGCGCCAGTTCAATCGCCTGTACCCCGGGATCGAAGTGGTGGCGTTGGAGGTCAGCGATGACGAGGTGGAAACCTTGCTCGCGGCCGGTCTGGTGGATGTCGGTGTGGTGCTCAACCCGGCCCCCGAGCGCAATGCCGGGCCATTGGGCCGTGATGAATGGGTGGCGGTCGTGCCGACGGGCCATCCGCTGGCGCTGCGAGGAACCGAGCAGGGCGTCACCCTGCAAGAACTGACCGCGCTGCCCTTTGTGCTGGCTACCGGCGGTTGCTCGACCAACGCCCGCAGCCTTGCCGCCGAAGCCTGTTTGCAGTTGCAGGATGTGCGGGTCGAGGTACGCGAGTGGAGCAGCGCCTTCACGCTGGTGCGGGAAAACCTCGGCGTGACGCTGGTGCCGGAAATGACCTTGCCGGTCGACCGTCAGGGCTTGCGCGTGATTGCTCTGCAACCACCTGTCGAGCGGGTGTTTTCGCTGGTGTTGCCTGCGGGGCAGACGGCGTCGGCAGCGGTGCAGGCGCTGCTGGATTTGGTGGCGGAGACTTCGCTTGCCTCCGTTCGCTGAACCGTTTCTTGTGCAAAAAGTGCCAGATACTGGCCGACTAGTGGCCTTGCGCGTGGCAGGGCGCTGGCTATGCTAGCTGTAACTAACTATGTCGACCGTCATCGGTTAGCCGTGATTTCAACGCTGCCAGAGTGCGCAATCAAAGGCACCGGACACTGAACCAACAAGGAGCCAGTTGTACATGGAAGTTCTTCTGCACGTTAGGGCTGGCCCGCTCGCGGGCTATCAAGAGAAGGATGTCTTGATGAGAGCGTCGCGGCATGCACGCTCGGATTAAACATCATTTATCACCTGACAACTTCCTCCCGTGGAGGAATGCGTGTGCCTGTTCTGTGGAACGTAGTGGTGGATTCTGAAAGACCTGAACTTTCATCAAATCAAAAGACCGCGCGGAAGGTGATACAACCATGTTCAACCTACATCACAAGGCTGACCTGCAGGAAATCGAGCGTTTCAGCTGCGCCTTGACCGAAGCCAACGCCAAGCTCGAAGCGATCAGCCGCTCGATGGCGATGATCGAATTTACCCCCGAAGGCATTGTTCTGGATGCCAACGAAAACTTCTGCAAGACCATGGGTTACAGCGCCGAGGAAGTGCGTGGCAAACATCACCGGGTGTTCTGCGAAGAAGCGTTTTACCGCAGCGAGGAATACGCCAGATTGTGGCGCGACCTGGCCCGGGGCGAGCCGATCAGCGGCACGTTTCTGCGCTTGAACAAGTCCGGCAGGGAGATCTGGCTTGAAGCCAGTTACATGCCGGTGTATGGCCCGGACAAACAAGTCAAAAGCGTCATAAAAGTTGCCGCCGACATCACCGCCCGGGTCAACAAAGAGCACGAAGAAGAAAGCATGCTGGCGGCAATCAGCCGTTCGATGGCGGTGATCGAGTTCACCCCGGAAGGCAATGTGATTACCGCCAACGACAACTTTCTGCGCACCATGCAATACACGCTGCCGGAAATCGTCGGCCATCACCACAGCATGTTCTGTCACCGTTCCGAATCCGAATCGGCGCAGTACAAAGCGTTCTGGGCGTCGCTCAATCGCGGCGAATATCACTCGCACCGTTTCGAGCGCAAGAACAAGTCCGGGCAGATGGTTTATCTCGAGGCCTCGTACAACCCGCTGTTCGACACCAAGGGCCGTCTGTACAAGGTGGTGAAGTTTGCCAGTGACATCACCCAGCAGATGACCACGCTGCAGAACGCCGCAGAATCGGCCCACAGCACCTCGGTACAGAACGATGCCTGCGCGCAAAAAGGCTCACAGGTCGTGCAGCAGACGGTGCAGATCATCCAGGACATTTCCCGCGACCTCAACGAAGCGGCGCTGAGCATCGATGCGGTGAACAAGCAGTCGGACATCATCGGCACCATCGTCCAGACCATTCGCGGGATCGCCGACCAGACCAACTTGCTGGCGCTCAACGCCGCCATCGAAGCAGCCCGGGCCGGTGAGCACGGACGCGGGTTTGCCGTGGTCGCGGACGAGGTGCGCAGTCTCGCGGCGCGCACCAGTCAGGCGACCCTGGAGATTGTCGAAGTGGTGCGCAAAAACCATGACCTGTCGCTGAGCGCGGTGTCGAGCATGCAGTCGAGCCTGAGCCGCACCGGGCTGGGTGTGGAACTGGCGAACGAGGCGGGAGAGGTGATCCTGGAGATTCAGCAGGGTTCGCGACATGTGGTGGATGCGATCGGGCAGTTCAATGCGACGTTGCAACTGAACTAGCATCTACGCCAAAAAACTGTAGGAGCTGCGGCACGCTGCGATCTTTTGATTTTGTTTTTTTAGATCAAAAGATCGCAGCGTGCCGCAGCTCCTACATGGGTTTGCAGTCAAAGCGCCGCGAGAAACTTGTCCGCCAGTTTGTCGCTGTCCTTGACGTCATTGGCGTTGTCTTTTTCCGCCTGCGCCAGTTTCATCTTGTCCTGCAGACGCTCGGCGATCTCTTTGCCGATGGCCAGTTGTTTCTCCGGCGGCATGGCTTTGATGTCGTCTTCGGTGATGCCCATGCTTTGAAGGATACTGTCGCGCAGACGCTGTTCCGGCGACTTGCTCATGTAGTCCTTGAACGCGTCGGTGGCCGAGGTGCCGCTGGTGCTGCCGGCAGTCGTGGCGTCGGTGGTTTGCAGGCCGACACGGGTCTTGGCGAAGGCTTCGTCGACGTTATCGCTGATGCGCGTGGCGGCGGCCACTTGCTGGGTGGCGATCTGCGTGGCTGAATCCTGGACCTTGGAGGTCGCATCGGTGGCTTGCGACTGAGTCTGGTTCTGCAGCGATTGCAACATGGCGCCGTGCAGGCCGCTTTGCAGACCGGCAGCGGCGGTCGTGGTCGCGTCATCCGCCAACCGCTTGGGTAGGTGGATGAGCTGCTGCTGTTTGGCACTGACCAACATCATGATGGAGACCTTTGGATAATTGCTGACGGGCATATCCGAGCAATTAGCGTGCCTTTGCAGCAAATCCCGCTATTTCAAGGCTTTACTGTTGGTGCATGCGCAATCAGGCGGTCATCCGTTGCCTCCGGGCGGCAGAGGATGACCGTGTGGCCGTCAGCGATGGGCAATGTTTTCCAGTGCCAGATTGCGCGTGCGCGGGCCGAACCCGCCGATGGTCAGCATCACGATCAGCATGCTGCTGACGATGAACGCCAGCACGCCGGGCGTGCCGAAGTGGTCGAGGAACAACCCGATCAACAGGCTGCTGAACACTGTCGACAAGCGACTGAACGAATAACAGAAACCCACCGCCCGGGCGCGGATGTTGGTGGGGAACAGTTCGCTCTGGTACGAGTGATAACTGAAACTCAGCCAAGCGTTGCAGAAGGTGATCATCACCCCGCAGAAGATCAGGCCGAAGGCGCTGGTCTGTAACGCGAACAAGGTGCCGAAGGTCATGGCGCCAAGGGCTGAGCCGACGATCTGCCATTTGTTCTCGAAACGGTTGGCGAACTTCACGAACAGCAATGGCCCGAGCGGGTAGGCCAGGGTGATGATGAAGGCGTACATCAGGCTGTGAGTGACGCTCACGCCCTGGCCGGAAAGCAGCGCCGGCAGCCAGTTGCCGAAACCGAAGAAACCGATCGCCTGGAACACGTGAAACACGATCAACATCAGCGCCCGACGCCGATACGGTGGTTGCCAGATATCGGCGAAGCGGCCCTTGCCCTCGACATCCACAGGCACCGCTTCCGGGGCGTCCAGCGGTTGCCGGTGATCCTTCTCGCAGCGGGCTTCGATGGCGTCGAGAATCTTGTTCGCTTCATCGAAACGCTCATGCTGCGCCAGCCAGCGCGGCGACTCCGGCAGACGCTTGCGCAGCCACCAGATGAACAGCGCAAACACCGCGCTCGCCAGCACCACCCAACGCCAGCCCGACACACCGAACGGCGCCTGCGGCACCAGCCACCACGACATCAATGCCACCGCTGGCACCGAGAGAAACTGCACGAAAAAGGCGAAGGCAAACGCCGAACTGCGCATGCGCTTGGGCACCAGTTCCGAGAGGTAGGCGTCGATGGTCACCAGCTCGATACCGAGGCCAATCCCCACCAGAAAACGCATGCAGATGATGCCCAGCGCCGAGCTTTGAATGCCCATCAGCACCGTGGCCACCGTGTACCAGACCAGCGCAAAGGTGAAGATCGCGCGGCGGCCGAAACGATCGGCCAACGGACTGAGCAGGCTGGCGCCGAGAAACAGACCCAGGAAGGTCGCCGACGCGAACGCCGCCTGATCGGAGAAACCGAACACACCCTGATTGCCGGTGGCGAAGATCCCGTCACGGATCAGCCCGGGGCTGATGTAGGCGGTCTGGAACAAATCGTAGAGTTCGAAGAAACCACCAATCGACAACAGCGCCACCAGTCGCCAGATGGTGGCGACGGCGGGCAGGCGGTCGATGCGGGCGGAAATCTCGGCGGCGCGTATCGGATCGATGCCGTCGCATTGCGCGGCGGCGGGAGCGTGAGCAGTCATGGGCTGGTCCATTTTTTATTGATGGAAAAGCTTAGCCTGCTATCGGAGTGACTGGATTGTGAATATCGGCGGTTTTCCCGCAGACACCGCCGATTTTTCGCAATAACTGCTTACCAATTAACGATTTATGCCGCGGCGGCCGAGTCGGGCAGCGCTGAGGCCGGCAGGCCGAAAATGCGATCGAACAGCCAGTTGAAGGCAAATGTGTAGCACGGGATGAAGATGATCAGCGCCAGATCCAGCAAGAACGCCTGCACCAGACTGATGTTCATCCACCAGGCGATCAGCGGGATCAGGAACACGATCAGTGTCAGCTGAAAACCCACGGCGTGGGCGATGCGCCGCTTGACCGTGCGGGTGCGTGATTTCTGGCGGCTTTCCCAATGCTCGAACAGTGTGGTGTAGATGAAATTCCAGGTCACGGCGATGGTGGTGATGATCACCGCCAGCGGGCCGGTGCTGCTCGGTGAAGTGCCGGACAACAGCGCCAGGCCGAGGGCGGAGAAGGTCATGCCGATCACTTCGTAAAGCGACACATAGACCAGTTTGCGTTTGACGCCTTGCATGGGGTTTTGCCTCTTTGTTGCAACGTGTTGGCCAGCGGGACTGGCGGAGGCGGCGAAAGATAGCTTCAATAGTGATGACAGAAAAAGTCAGTAGCTTTCAGTTTTGGTGATAGGTGGCGTTTTGAATTTCAACAGCGACAGCATCGAGCTGTTTCTTGCGGTGATTGATCGTGGCTCGTTCTCCGCCGCCGCCCGCGCTTTGGGCAGGGTGCCTTCGGCGGTCAGCATGGGCATCGGCAATCTTGAGGCGGAGCTTGGCTATGCCTTGTTCGACCGCAGCCATCGCGAACCGCAGCCAACCGCGATGGCGCTGTCACTGGTGCCCCATGCGCGGTTGATTGCCGAGCAGCTCAAGCAGCTGCAAGTGCACGCGGTGGAGTTGTCGTTGGGGCTGGAGAGCAAGCTGTCGATTGGTGTGGTCGCCGACATCGATCGCCGCCGCTTGCTCGCCGCGATCAAGGTGATTGCCGAGCGTCATCCGCTGCTCGACATCGAAGTGCTGACCGCGCCGCAGGACGATGTGCTGGCGATGCTGCACCGTGGCCGCGTCAGCGTCTGTCTGGCGTTCGCCGGGTTGAGCATGAACGTGCTGGAGCGTTTTCAGTTTGTCGGCAGCGAACGGATGATCGCCACGCTGGCGGCAGACAGTCCATTGTTGCGGGGGCAGGATCTGTTTCTCGAAGATCTCGTGCATGTGCGGCAGATCTTCGTCGCCAGTCGCGACTTGCCGATCAGCGAAACCCGGCCGCTGGTGGCCGAATCGCACTGGCGCACCGATACGCTGGAGGCGGCGCTGGAGATGGTCGAGGCGGGACTGGGCTGGGGCAATTTCCCGTTGTCGGTGGTGCAGCCGTGGCTGGACAGCGGGCGCTTGCAGCGCCTGAATTTTCGCAACATCGAAAACGGCCTGGTACTGCCGGTGCACGCGGTGTGGCTCAAGAGCCAGCCGCTGCAGAAGGGCGCATCGGCCCTCGTCGAACTGCTCAGCCACTGATACATGCACAGGGTGGGTGTACCCAAAAACTGTGGGAGCTGGCTTGCCAGCGATTGCGGTGTATCAGTCAACACTGTATCGACTGGCCTGACGCCATCGCTGGCAAGCCAGCTCCCACAGGGATTGCTTCCGACAGGATTTCAAAGGTCAGGTACTCTCGCGAATCTTCAGTTCAAAACCCATGTCTTCCACCGGCCGCGCCACGCTGTTGCCGGCCATCAACGTCAACATCTGCTCCGCCGCACGCCGGCCGATCGCTTCACGCGGGGTGTTAATGCTGCTCAGGCGCGGCACCATGTGTTCGGACATCGGCAAATCGTTGAAGCCGAGAATCGCCACCTGCTCGGGGATCTTGATCCCGTTGCGCAGCGCCTCCAGCAGCGCACCCTGCGCCAGGTCGTCGTTACCAAAGAAGATCGCATCGACGTCCGGATGCGCCGCCAGCAGTTGCAGGAACAGCTCTCCGCCTAATCCCACCGACGAGGAACGCGGGGTCAGCACTTCCAGATCCGGGTCATAGCGCCCGGCCTTCTGCAGGGCTTTGCGAAAACCCTCGCCGCGCAACAAGGTGCGCTGATCGAGTTGTGCGCCGATGTAGGCCAGACGCTTGCGACCGCGCGCGAGCAAATGTTCGGCCGCGGTTTCGCCGGCGCTGAGCTGCGAGAAACCCACGCAATTCACGCCGGCCGCGCTGTCCAGTTCCATCATGTACACGCAGGGAATGTTGCTGGCCTCGATCATCCGCCGCGAACTTTCCGTGCGATCAAACCCGGTCAACAGCAAGCCACGCGGCTGATAAGCCATGTAGTTGCGCAGCAGGTTTTCTTCTTCATCGCGTGAATAGTGGAAGTTGCCGATCAGCACTTCGAAGCCCTTGGGCGTCAACACCCGATGAATGGCTTCCAGCGTGTCGATGAACAGCAGGTTGGACAGCGACGGCACCAGCACCACCACCGAATGGCTCTGCGCCGAGGCCAGGGCGCGGGCGGCAGGGTTGACCACGTAATTGAGTTCGAGCGCGGCTTTCTGCACTTTTTCCACCAGTTCGGTGGCCACGGTGCTGACCCCGCGCAAGGCGCGGGACGCGGTAATCGGGCTCACGCCGGCAAGGCGGGCAACTTCATTAAGGGTGGGACGGCCGGTGGTGCGAGTGTTTTTATCGTTTTTAGGGGGGGTCATCGGGCGGCTTGCCAAACAAAAATCAAGGCACTAAGGTAGCGCTGTCCTGATGCAGCTGCAAATGCGTAAGCGAGGTCCTGCCTGATCCTCGCTTTTTGGCGTTGGGCGACAACCTGCTGCAACCCAAAAAAACGACAAGAAGGCGTCGGCAACTTCTGCCTGTGCACTAGAGTCATAGCTAGCAAAGGTAGCGCTGTCTGCGCGCTGAGGTGTTATATGAGTCATCCCATCACCGCCCTGGTCATCATGGGCGTTGCCGGTTGCGGCAAGACGTGCGTCAGCGAGGCCCTGTGCCAATTGAGCGGCGCCACTGCCATTGAAGGCGATACTTTTCATCCGGCCGCCAACATCGAAAAGATGAGCGCGGGGATCCCCTTGAACGACGACGACCGTGCCGGCTGGCTCGACAGCCTGTGCGTTGAGTTGCGTCGTGTCGATGCACTCGGCGAGCGTCCGGTGCTGACCTGCTCGGCGCTTAAACACAGTTACCGCGAAGTGCTGCGCAGTGCCTTGCCGGGCCTGGGCTTCGTGTTTCTCGAACTGACCCCTGAAGTGGCTGCCGACCGCGTGTCCCATCGCCCGGGCCATTTCATGCCGGCGACGTTGATCGAAAGCCAGTTTGCCACCCTCGAATCGCCGGTCGGCGAGCCGTTGACCCTGGCACTGAATGCTTCGATCCACAGCGTTGAAGAGCTGGCGGCCCAGGCGCACGTCTGGTGGCAGGCTCATGGTCTGAAACAGGCGGTATGAGTGTGTTGAAAGAGCTAGCGCTGTCCTCACGAATTCTGTTTAACCCGCTTTAATAACAACAACAAGCCAGGAGACACCCCCAATGTTTGGCATGTCCCACGACGCCTACCTGCTGCTCGATGCAGTGGTCACGGTAATCGGTCTGATTATCCTGATCACCAAATTCAAGATTCACCCCTTCATCGCCCTGACCATCGCGGCCGCATTCCTCGGCCTGACGTCCGGCATGCCGATCGGCACCATCATCAAGGCGTTCCAGGACGGCTTCGGTGGCGTGCTCGGTTTCGTCGGCATCATCCTTGCGCTGGGCACCATGCTCGGCAAAATGATGGCCGAATCCGGTGGCGCCGATCAGATCGCGCAGACCCTGATCCGCGCGTTCGGCAAGGACAAAGTGCAGTGGGCCATGATGTTCGCCGCGTTCCTGGTCGGTATTCCGCTGTTCTTCGAAATCGGCTTCGTGCTGCTGATTCCGCTGGTGTTCATCGTTGCCCGACACACCGGGGTGTCGATCATCAAGATCGGTATTCCGCTGCTCGCCGGTCTGTCTGCGGTACACGGTCTGGTGCCGCCGCACCCGGGCCCGCTGCTGGCAATCGGCGTGTTTGGTGCCGACATCGGCAAGACCATTCTTTACGGACTGATCGTGGCGCTGCCGACCGCCATCATCGCCGGCCCGATCTTCGGTACGTTCATTGCCAAGCACATTCCTGGCACGCCGAATCAGGAACTGGTCGATCAACTGGCCCGCGAAACCGATTCGCAGAACCTGCCGAGCTTCAGCATCACGCTGGTCACTGTGCTGCTGCCGGTGTTCCTGATGCTGCTGAAAACCTTCGCTGACGTCGCGCTGCCGGACGGCCATTTCTTCCGCACCTGGATGGACATGATCGGCCATCCGATCTCGGCACTGCTGCTGGCCTTGCTGCTGTCGCTGTACACCTTCGGTCACAAGCAGGGCATCGGTTCACAGCAGATGCTCAAGTGGCTGGACGCGAGCCTGGCGCCGACCGCCGCGATCATCCTGATCATCGGTGCCGGTGGTGGTTTCAAGCAGATGCTGGTGACCAGCGGCGTGGGCGACGTGATCGGCCACATGGCGGTCAGCGCGCAGATCTCGCCGATCCTGCTGGCGTGGCTGGTGGCGGCGGTGATTCGTATCGCCACCGGTTCGGCTACTGTGGCGACCATCACGGGCGCGGGCATCGTGGTGCCGGTGGTGGGGATGATTCCGGGCGTCAACCGTGAACTGCTGGTGCTGGCCACCGGTGCCGGGTCGTTGATCCTGTCCCATGTGAACGACGCCGGTTTCTGGCTGGTGAAGCAGTACTTCAACATGACCGTGGCCGAGACGTTCAAGACCTGGACAGCGATGGAAACCATCCTGTCGGTGGTGGGCCTGGGCTTCATTCTGTTGCTGTCGCTGTTCGTTTAACCTCGAACGCAAGACACAAAAAAACCGCAGCGATGCGGTTTTTTTGTGGGCGACGGTATCAGGCTCAATACATTACCCCTGTGGGAGCGGGCTTGCCCGCGAAGGCGTCGTGTCAGTCGACATCAATGTTGTCTGAACCACCGCATTCGCGGGCAAGCCCGCTCCCACAGTGTGACGTGTCGTCAGACGGCTTTCGGTGCTAACCCATCCGCCCGGAACATCCCGCGAATCCCGCGCACCGCCTGCCGAATCCGGTCCTGGTTTTCGATCAGCGCGAAGCGCACATGATCATCGCCATACTCACCAAAACCCACCCCCGGCGAGACACAGACCTTGGCCTCGGCCAGCAGTTTCTTGGCAAACTCCAGCGAGCCCAGATGCGCGTAAGCCTCGGGAATCTTCGCCCAGACGTACATCGACGCCTTCGGATTCTCGACCATCCAGCCCAGCTCGTGCAGGCCTTTGACCAGCACGTTACGGCGCTGGCGATACTGTTCGGCGATGTCACGCACACATTGCTGATCGCCTTCCAGCGCAGCAATCGCCGCCACTTGCAGCGGAGTGAAAGTGCCGTAGTCGTGGTAGCTCTTGATCCGCGCCAGGGCGTTGACCAGTTCCGGGTTGCCGACCATGAAACCGATGCGCCAGCCGGCCATGTTGTAGCTTTTGGACAGGGTGAAAAACTCCACCGCGATGTCCTTGGCGCCGGGCACCTGCATGATCGACGGGGCTTTCCAGCCGTCATAGACGATGTCGGCGTAGGCCAGGTCGTGCACCACCAGTACGTCGTATTGTTTGGCGAGGGCGATTACCCGTTCGAAGAAATCCAGCTCCACGCATTGTGCGGTGGGGTTGGACGGGAAGCCGAGGATCATCATCTTCGGCTTCGGGATCGAACCGCGAATGGCCCGTTCCAGCTCGGCGAAGAAGTCCACGCCCGGCACCAGCGGCACCGAACGCACCTGAGCGCCGGCAATCACGGCACCGTAGATGTGAATCGGGTAGCTCGGGTTCGGTACCAGTACCGTGTCGCCCTGATCCAGGGTCGCCAGCATCAAATGCGCCAGGCCTTCCTTGGAACCGATGGTGACGATGGCTTCGCTTTCCGGGTCGATATCGACCGCGTAGCGTTCCTTGTACCAGTTGGAAATCGCCCGGCGCAGACGTGGAATGCCCTTGGACGTGGAGTAACCGTGGGTGTCTTCACGTTGGGCAACTTGTACCAGTTTTTCGACGATGTGCGGCGGCGTGGCCCCGTCGGGGTTGCCCATGCTCAAGTCGATGATGTCTTCACCACGGCGCCGCGCGGCCATCTTCAGCTCGGCGGTGATGTTGAAAACGTAAGGGGGGAGTCGATCTATGCGCGCAAAGCGGCGCGGCGAACCTTGTTCAGCCATTGTTGCCTCGGATAACGTAAGCGCCCGGAACCGTCCGAGCGACGCTGGTCACTGCGGTGACCTGTGGCGGAAGATAAGGGCTGTGATGGCAGACTGTCCAGCCTGCATGTAAACAAATTTTTCCCAAGGAAATCGGTAGATGGAATTCACCAGCGGCTTCTTGCTGAGCCTTTCGCTGTGCCTGGACATCGGCGTAGCCAACATCGCAATGATCACCCTGGCGATGCAGCGCGGGTACTTTCAGGGCTTCGCGCTGGGCCTGGGCACCTGCGTCGGTGACCTGATCTACGCGGTGCTGGCGCTGGCCGGCATGACCGTGCTGCTGCAGTACGAAAGCGTGCGCTGGGTGCTGTGGATCGGCGGGTCGGCGCTGCTGATCTACTTTGCGGCGAAGATGATCTATTCGGCGATTCACCACGAGGCGCAGTTGGCGGCGACGGCGGAGGTGGGGCGGAACTCGCATCGCAAGGAGTTCTTTCGCGGGATTTTCCTCGCCATGTCTTCACCGAGCGCGATTCTCTGGTTCGCCGCGGTGGGTGGTACCCTGATCGCCCGCTCCGGTGGCGGTGGCCCTGTAAGTTCGGCGCTGTTCCTCGGCGGCTTCCTGTGCGCCGGGCTGCTGTGGTCAGCCGGGCTGTGCTTCGCCGCGAGCCACGGCGGCAAGTTGCTCGGCGACAAGCTGTTGCGCTACTCGTACATGGCATCGGCAGCGATCTTCTGCTATTTCGCGGTGTACGTGATCGTATCCGGTTATAACGAGTTCGTCGGTTCCGGGGCCGCCGACCAGTTGCACGCCCTGTAGCATTGCGAATCGGGTTTGGCTTCTATACTCAGCAGCCGAACCCCTTCTTTTGTTCCAGGAGTCGAGTCATGGATGAGCAAAAACGCGTCGAAGTGGCTGAACCTCGCTTCGAACATGGACACTTCCTGCTGATCGCAGGATTTCGTGGTCGATTTACCCAGGACACCGCCAAGGACATCCCCGCACTGTGGGAAAGGTTCTTGCCGCACCTGGGAAAGATACAGGGACAAAAAAACGAAGTGACCTACGGCGTCTGCAGTAATTTCGACGGCCAGGGTGGCTTCGATTACATCGCCGGGGTGGAAATCAGCAAGCTCGACGACCTCGACCAGAAGGTCTATCAGTGGGTCGAAGTGCTGCCTCGTCAGTACGCCGTATTCGAGCACAAGGGACCGCTCGATCAGTTACCTCAGACTCTGCAATACATCTACAAAACCTGGCTGCCGACTTCCCACTATGTCGAGCTCAACGCCCCGGAGCTGGAACGCTACAGCGCCGATTTCAATCCGCGACTGCACACCGGCAAACTGGAAATCTGCGTGCCGGTCGATACCAAAGCCTGAACCATAACGATGAGGCGGATCACTGATCCGCCTCATGTTGTTCAACCGCGCTTGCCTTTGCCCAGCCGTCGCGCCCGCAACAGGTCGATGCCCAAGGTGATAAAGCCGAACGTACTGATGCCCAACACCATCAACAGGCCGATTTCAACGCTGCTCATAAGCGGTTACCCCCAAGGGTGATCAAAGACACACCGCAGAAATAGCTCGCCGCCCGCACGAAGAAAAGCGCTTATACGCAAGCTTTACGGCCCCCGCGCGGATCGATATGCACACCTTATTCCTTTATGCTTTGCGCACTTTTCTCCGCTGATTTTCGAGCTGCCATGAACACCGTCATCCGCAACGTCACCGCCGCCGACCTGGACCGCTGCTACGCCATCGAAACCGTTGCCTACGAAGGCGATGAAGCCGCCACGCGCGAAAAGATCGCCACGCGCATCGCCACCTGGCCGGAGGGTTTTATCGTCGCCGAAGTGGAGGGCGTGGTCGCCGGGTTCATCAATTCGGGCGCGGCGTTTGACGTGCAGATGTCCGACGAGGCGTTCAAGGAACTGATCGGCCACGACCCGAAAGGGCCGAACGTGGTGATCATGTCGGTGGTGGTGCACCCGGACTATCAGGGGCAGGGCCTGGCCAAGCGATTGATGGCCGAATTCATCGAGCGCATGCGCGGGATGGACAAGGCGACGATTCATCTGATGTGCAAGGAACGACACATTGCGCTGTACGCCGGATTCGGCTTTGCCTACATCAAACCGTCGGAGTCAGACCATGGCGGGATGGCGTGGCACGAGATGATCCTCACTTTGTAAGGCATCGCACATAACCTGTGGGAGCTGGCTTGCCAGCGATAGCGGTGGGTCAGTCGACATCAATGTTTGATGCGCCGACGCCATCGCTGGCAAGCCAGCTCCCACAGGGGGTTGTGGCGTTTTGAGTTCCGCGTTCAGTAGAGAGTGTCGCTTACTCTTTTCGGCGCTTCACGATCGTAGGTCTCAGCATCGAACTGCCCGTCGTTCAAACGCTTGTGAAACGCGCCCGCAGAGGGCAGGGCCGAGCGCGGCAGGTGAGTCTCGGGGTTCCACGCATCGGAACGCACAAACGCTTTCGAACAATGGAAAAACGCCGCCTCTACCGTCACCAGCAACACCGTTTTCGCCGGTTTGCCGTTCACCGCAAAGCTTTCCAGCAGTTCGGGATCGGCGCTGATGGTCGCGGTGCCGTTGACCCGCAAGGTCTCGCCGATCCCCGGAATGATGAACAGCAGCGACACCCGTGGATCCTGCAGCACATTGCGCAAGGTATCGATGCGGTTGTTGCCCGGGCGATCCGGCAGGGCCAGGGTGTTCTGGTCGATGATCCGCACAAATCCCGGCGCATCGCCGCGTGGCGAATTGTCCAGGCCGTCGGCGCCCACCGAGCTGACAATCACCAGCGGCGAAACCCGCACCATCGCCTGATAATCCTCGTTGAGAAAACCGATCTGCTTGCGCACCGCGCGCTCGTGGGGCAGGCCGTAAATAGCTTCCAGTGCTTCGATTGAATCGATCATCGTGCATCCCTCGATGATTTAGAAAAACAGCCCCATGCGCCGCTCGTAACCGATCCGGCCCTTGTACGCTTCGCCGCTGTCGACGAAACCGTGTTTGGCGTACAGCGCGATCGCCGCGTCGTTATCGGCATCCACCGACAGTTCCAGCCCTTTGATCTCCGGCCATGCTTCACGCGCGATGTCGGGCAACGCTTGCAGGCAGGCCTTGCCATACCCCTTGCCTTGCGCGCGGTGATCGACCTGCAAGGCGTGCAGGGTGGCGCTGTGTTCATCGGCCCAGGCTGGCAACACCGGCGGGCGCTTGAGCAGCAGGAACGCCACCGGCACTTGATCGGCCAGCAGGGCAAAGCCTTTCACGCCGGGGCCAGGTTTGGACAGCAGCGTGTGCAGCGCACCGTGAATGTCGCCGGAAAACTTGATCTGCTCGGGATGGATTTCAATCGCCTCGACCTGCTGACGCTGCAAGGCGTTCAGGCTGTCGTACGGCACGAGTTGGGCTGACACGGGAATTTCCTTTTTCCTACAAAGATGAGCCTCGGATTCTAGCGATTTTGTCTTCGGCGGAAATTTTTTGTTTCGACTGTCGATCTGCCCGATGGCCGAACGACTAAGGGTGTCTTCACTACAAAAACCACGGAGAACACCATGAGCGCACACACTGAAATCCAGGCCCTGATCAACACTTACCGCGAAGCGGTGATGACCAAGAACGTTGACAAAGTCATGGCGTTGTACGCCGACGACATCGTCTCGTTCGATGCGATCAAGGCCCTGCAATTCAAAGGCAAGGCGGCCTACCGCGCGCACTGGGAAGCCTGCATGGAAATGTGTTCCGGCCCGCACGTTTTCGAGTTTCACGAGATCGCCATCGAGACCGCCGACAACCTCGCGTTCGCCCATTGGGTCACGCATTGCGGGGGGACCAACGACAAGGGCGAAACCCAGAGCTGCTGGATGCGCGCTACCGCGTGTTATCGGCCAGTGGGCGGAACGTGGAAGATTGTCCACGAGCACTGGTCGGCGCCGTTCGATCCGATGAGCGGCAGCACGCTGTTCGATGTGCAACCCTGATCTTCAGCCATAGTTGATCCGTTCGATTCAGGAGAAAGCCATGAAGTACCTATGCCTGGTCTACAGCGATGAGCGCCTGCTGCACACCTCGCCCGACAGCCCGGAAGACGCCGAGTGCTGGGCCTATGCCGAGTCGATTCAGGGCAGCGGGCGGATGGTTGCCGCCGAAGCGCTGGAGTCGGTGCAGACTGCGACCACGGTGCGCATGCGCAACGGCAAGCTGTCGATTACCGATGGCCCGTTCGCTGAAACCAAGGAGCAACTGGCCGGGTTTTACCTGATCGATGCCAAGGATCTGAACGAAGCGATTCAGGTCGCCGGCCACATTCCGGCGGCCCGGGTCGGCAGCGTCGAAGTGCGTCCGGTGCGGCAGTTGAATGTCTGAAGTGCGGGCGCGGGTCGAGCAGGTCTATCGCGAAGACTCGCGGCGGATTCTGGCCACCCTGATTCGCCTGCTCGGCGATTTCGACCTCGCCGAAGAAGCCTTGCACGAGGCGTTCTTCGTCGCGGTCGAGCGCTGGCAGCGCGACGGCGTGCCGGACAATCCGCGCACCTGGCTGGTGTCCACCGGGCGCTTCAAGGCCATCGATGTGTTGCGCCGCCGCGCCCGCTTCAAGGCCTCGCAGCCGCTGTTGCTCGCGCAGCTCGAAGAGCTGGAACAGGCCGACTGGAGTGGCGAAGACGTGGAAGACGACCGCTTGCGGCTGATCTTCACCTGCTGTCACCCGGCCTTGGCGGCGGATGCGCAAGTGCCGCTGACCTTGCGTGAAGTCTGCGACCTGACCACCGAGGAAATCGCCCGCGCGTTTCTTTCGGCTCCGGCTGCGATTGCTCAGCGCATCGTGCGCGCGAAGGCGAAGATTCGCGACGCCAGAATCCCTTATCAAGTGCCGAGCCTGAGCGAGTTGCCCGAGCGCCTCGACAGTGTGTTGCGGGTGATTTATCTGGTGTTCAACGAAGGCTATTCGGCATCGATGGGCGCCGAGCTGACCCGCGAAGATCTGACTCGCGAGGCGATTCGGCTTGGGCGGTTGCTGATGGAGTTGCTGCCGGAACCGGAGGTCATGGGCCTGCTGGCGTTGATGTTGTTGCATGAGTCGCGGCGGCCGGCGCGCACTTCGCCCAGCGGAGAGTTGATCCTGCTGGACGATCAGGATCGCTCGCGCTGGGATGCCGGGTTGATTGCTGAAGGTTGTGCGCTGGTGGAGCGGGCGCTGACCACCCGAAGGTTCGGGCCGTATTGCCTGCAAGCGGCGATTGCCGCGGTGCATGCCGAAGCGCCGTCAGCGGCAGAAACCGACTGGCAGCAGATCGTCGGGCTGTATGACGTGCTGTTGCGGGCGGTGCCGTCGCCGGTGATCGAGTTGAACCGCGCGGTAGCAGTGGCCAAGCGCGATGGGGCGCTGGCCGGGCTGACGCTGATCGAGGGGATTCTGGATCGCGGTGAGTTGCAGGATTACCACCTGGCGCATTCGGCGCGGGCGGAATTTTGTCGGCAGTTGGGTCGGGTGGAGCAGGCGCGGGCGGCGTATCGGCGAGCACTGGAACTGACCCGGCAAGAGCCGGAGCGGCGGTTTATCGAGGGGCGGCTGAGCGAACTGGATTGATCCGGGGAAATCATTGGCTGTGCCGGCCTCATCGCTGGCAAGCCAGCTCCCACAGTGTCTGCGCCGTACACAAAGTTAGTGAACACCTCGGTACTTGTGGGATCTGGCTTGCCAGCGATTGGCGGCGCCGCTATTCCAGCATCTTGCTCAGCAACCAGCTCCCCGCCGGCCCCGGCGGATAGACCCGCGACCACAACGCATCGACATACACCGGCCGTGGCCAGCCACGCACCGTCAGCTCCACCAGCGAGCCATTGCCGAAACGCCCCACCAGCCAGCGCGGCAACGCCGCCCAGCCAAAGCCCATCTCCGCCATTTCCATCAGCATCAGGTAACTCGGCGCCGACCACACCCGGCCTTTGGCCCGGCTGTCGTAGGGATTGACGATGGTCGCCAGGCGCAACTCGCGATGCTGCTCCAGCACCTGCTGATCGACACCTTGGATGCCGGTCAGCACATGATCACGTTTGACGAACAGTGCGATGTCGGTGTGCTCGGCCACGGTCGAGGTCACCAGGTCCGGCGGGTAGCTGTCGCGCATTTCGGCAAATGCCAGGTGCGCGCGGCCACGCTGGACCAGTTCGATCAGGTCGTCGCACTCGGCGATCAGGCATTCCAGTTCCAGGTCCGGATAACGCTGCTCGAAGTCGACCAGCGCCGCTTCGAAGCGTGCCGATTGATAGGTGTCGGAAATCGCCACGGTGAGCTTCGGCTCGACACCTTGGGCCAGTTGCCGGGCGCTCATTGCCATACGATGGTTGGCCGCCAGAATCGCCTCGGCCCGTTGCAGCATCACATGACCGGCCGGGGTCAGGGTCGGTTTGCGGCTGCTGCGGTCGAACAGCATCAGATCCAGATCGATCTCCAGGCTGGCCACAGCGGCGCTTATGGTCGACTGACTGCGCCCCAGTTTGCGCGCCGCCGCCGAAAACGAACCCTGAGTGGCCGCTTGCACAAAGGCCAACAGCACTTCCTGCGAAGCCATGAACTATCGCCTTGATCGATGGTTATTGGTTATGAAGTATCGGTGTGGTGGCCGATCATGGCAACCCTCTTCACTCAAGGAGTCAGGCCATGACTGCCAACAAATCCATTACTGAACGTATCTTCCAGGCCATCGGTTTCGAGTGTCTGGCGATCCTGATCTGCACGCCGTTGCTGGCGTGGATCATGGACAAACCACTGCTCGACATGGGCGCCGTGACCGTGCTGATCGCCCTACTGGCGCTGGCGTGGAACGTGGTGTTCAACGGCTTCTTCGACCGCATGCTCAAGCGCCTGAACCTCGGGCACAACGCGTGGACGCGGGTGATCCATGCGCTACTGTTTGAGGGCGGGTTGATCGTGATGGGCGTACCGCTGATTGCCTGGTGGCTGTCGGTCAGCCTGTGGCAGGCGTTCTTGCTGGACATCGGCGTGCTGCTGTTTTTCCTGCCGTACACCTATGTGTATCACTGGGGGTATGACGTGGTGCGCGAGCGGTTATTGATGGCCCGTGCTGCTTAAGTCTGGAACACAAACTGTGGCGAGGGAGCTTGCTCCCGCTCGGCTGCGCAGCAGTCGTAAACCCGATAAACGCGGTCTGTTTGTCAGACCGCATTGGCCGGTTTTGGGGGGCGCTTCGCACCCCAGCGGGAGCAAGCTCCCTCGCCACACTGTTTGGTTTAGAGAAACATCCCGCCGGATGCTTCGACCCGCTGCCCGTTGATCCACTGCGCACCCGGCGCCAGCAGCATCGACAGTGCGCCACCGATGTCATCCGGTTGCCCGGCGCGTCCCAGTGCGGTGTTGCTGGCGACCATCGCGTTCAACGCCGCGTTGTCGCGCACCGCGCCGCCGCCAAAATCCGTCTCGATGGCGCCCGGCGCTAGAATGTTCACGCCGATCTGCCGCGCCCCCAGCTCCTTGGCCTGATAGCGGGTCAGCACTTCCATCGCGCCCTTCATCGCTGCGTAGGCGGCGTAGCCCGGCAGGCTGAAGCGGGTCAGCCCACTGGAAATGTTGATGATACGCCCGCCGTCATTGATCAGCGGCAGCAGTTGCTGAGTCAGGAAGAACGGCCCTTTGAGCTGGATATTCATCAGCAGATCGAACTGTTCCGGGGTGGTCTCGGCGAACAGTGCGTGCACGCCAATCCCGGCGTTGTTGATCAGGAAGTCGAAGCGCGGACGATCAAAGTGCTGCAACGCTTGCTCAACCCTCGAAGCGAAATCGGCAAAGCTGTCGCTGCGGCCCACATCCAGTTGCAGCATCACGGCTTTGGCGCCGCGTTGTTCCAGTTCAGCCACCAGCGCCTGGGCTTCATCGGCGCGGCTGTTGTAGGTGCCAATGATGTCCACGCCTTCGGCGGCGAGGTGCAGGGCGGCGTTCTTGCCCAGGCCACGGCTGGCGCCGGTGATCAATGCGATTTTGCGGCTCATGTGAAAACCTCGATTGCAGTGAGTGGTGATGAGCAAAGTTTATTTATCCGCCGTGGGGTGATAAACAGACTGAAACCGGAATCACTGATCGGCTTGGCCGAACAATCAACGGGTGTCCTCATGAACAAACTGGAACTGCTGCGCACCTTCGTCCGGGTCAGCGAACTGTCGAGTTTTACCCAGGCCGGCGAGAGTCTCGGGCTGCCGCGCTCGACGGTGTCCGAGCATGTGCAGGCCCTGGAAAGCCTGCTTGGCACGCGCCTGTTGCAACGCACCACGCGCAAAGTGCAGGCGACGCAGGACGGTCTGGTGCTGTATGAACGCAGCAAAGATCTGCTGTCGCACATGGACGAGATCGAGGGGCTGTTTCGCCAGGATCCGGCCTCGTTGAGCGGGCGGATTCGCGTCGACATGCCGAACATCCTCGCGCGACGCCTGATCATGCCGCTGCTGCCTGAGTTCATGGCGCGGCACCCGAATCTGGAACTGGAAATCAGCAGCACCGACCGCCGTGTCGATCTGCTCAGCGAGGGTTTCGATTGCGTGGTGCGCATCGGCGCGCAGCCGGATCAGTCGGTGGTGGCGCGGCATCTCGGTGACTTCCCGATGATCAACTGCGCCAGCCCTGCGTACCTTGAACGCTACGGCGTGCCGCAGACCCTGGAAGATCTGGCGCAGCATCGACTGGTGCATTACGTCGGCGTGCTCGGTTCGCGTTCGGAAGGGTTTGTGTATGAACAGGACGGTCAGGTGCGGCGCCTGCCGATGGCTGGCAGTGTCACGGTCAACAGCACTGATGCTTACGAGTCGGCGTGCCTGGGTGGCTTTGGTCTGATCCAGGTGCCGCGCACCGGCATGCAGCCCCATCTGGACACCGGTGAGCTGCTGACTGTGCTACCGCAGTTCACCGCGCCGGCGATGGCGATTTCAATCCTGTATGCACGGCAACGGCATTTGCCGCTGCGGGTGCGGGTGTTCATGGAGTGGTTGGGGGAGGTGATTCGTTCGACGCTCTGACCGACTTCACCTGTAGGAGCTGCGGCACGCTGCGATCTTTTGATTTTGCTTGGAAAAAACAAGATCAAAAGATCGCAGCGTGCCGCAGCTCCTACAGAGGATTTGTGATGATCAGAAGATCTGGGTGAACAGCCAATAGAGGCTGCCCGACAGCAGAATCGCCGCCGGCAAGGTCAGCACCCACGCCATCAGCAGATTGCGGATGGTCTTCATCTGCAAGCCACCGCCATTGGCGACCATGGTCCCGGCCACGCCCGATGACAGCACATGGGTGGTCGAGACCGGTAAACCGAACATGTCCGCCGCGCCAATGGTCAGCATCGCCACGGTTTCCGCCGAGGCGCCCTGGGCGTAGGTCAGGTGGGTCTTGCCGATCTTTTCGCCGACCGTCACCACAATCCGTTTCCAACCGACCATGGTGCCGAGGCCCAAGGCGATGGCCACGGCGATCTTCACCCACAGCGGAATGAAGCGTGTGGCGTTGTCGATCTGCTGCTTGAACAGTTGCAGTTTATCCGTGGTGTCGGCGTCGAAGTTGCCGACCTTGTTCTTCTCCATCAAGCGAATGCTTTCGCTGGCCAGGTACATGTCGTTACGCACGTTGCCCATGGCTTCGGCCGGGACTTTCGACAGCGAACCATAGCCTTTGACCTCTTCGCCAATGTGCCCGGTCAGGGCGGCTAGGGCGGGGATCAGTTGCGGCGTGGCTTGCTTGCTGCGCACGTAATCCGACAGCACCGGACGCGGATCGACCGGGGCTGGCAGCGGGGTGTTTTTCACCAGCGCTTGCTGGGTGACTTCGGCGACAGCGGCAAACTGCAGCGCCTGATCGGCGGGCATGGTGCGGTTCAACGCGTAAGCCATCGGCAAGGTGCCGACCAGAATCAGCATGATCAGGCCCATGCCTTTCTGCCCGTCGTTGGAGCCGTGGGCGAAAGACACACCGGTGCAGGTGGCGATCAACAAACCGCGAATCCACCACGGTGGCGGGTTGTTGCCTTGCGGTGCCTTGTACAGCGCGCGATTCTTGATGAAGGCGCGCATGGCCAGCAGCAACAGCGCCGCGCAGCCGAAGCCCACCAGCGGCGACAGCAGCAGGGCGTAACCGATCTTGGTCGCCTGCGCCCAGTCCACGCCACTGGTGCCATCGCGTCCGTGCATCAAGGCATTGGCCACACCGACGCCGATGATCGAGCCGATCAGCGTATGCGATGACGAGGCCGGCAGGCCCAGCCACCAGGTGCCGAGGTTCCACAGAATTGCCGCGATCAGCAGGGCAAAGATCATCGCGAAACCGGCGGACGAACCGACCTGCAGAATCAGCTCCACCGGCAGCAGGGCGATGATGCCGAACGCCACCGCGCCACTGGACAGCAACACCCCGAGGAAGTTGAAGAAACCCGACCAGACCACCGCCACATTCGGCGGCAACGAGTGGGTGTAGATCACCGTCGCGACCGCGTTGGCGGTGTCGTGGAAACCGTTGACGAACTCGAAGCCCAGCGCAATCAGCAGCGCCACGCCGAGCAACAAAAACGGGGTCCAGGTGGTGACGGTGGTGCCCAGCTCATGCATGTCGTGCATCAGGCTGTAAGCGGTGAACAACATGCCCATGGCCAGAACCGCGAAGAACACCACGTAAGTGAACGGACCGGGTTTCTTATCAAGTGCCGGCCGGCCGCCGTGGGCGGACGCGGGGCGGGCGGCGGTCAGGGAGGGAGTAGCCATGAGCGGACAATCCTGAGCGAGGGAAGGTTTGTTCGTCATGATCGTTGCTAAATATTACAGAGAGACTGCGATAGATCAGTGTTTGGCGGATTAGCTCACCGCTGATCTGATAGCGAAAATCAAAAGATCGCAGCCTGCGGCAGCTCCTACAGGTTTACCGTGCCCTGTAGGAGCTGCCGCAGGCTGCGATCTTTTGATCTTAATAATCCCCACGCTTGCGAAACGCCCAGCGCCCGGCAATCACGGTAAACGTCGCGACCAGCGCCACCAGAATCCAGAACCCCTCGGGATCCGTCGCCAGTGGCACTCCCCCCACGTTCATGCCAAAGAAACCGGCAATGATGTTGATCGGCAACGCCAGCACCGTGACCACGGTCAGGGTGAACAGCGTGCGGTTGCTCTGTTCGTTGAGGTTGGCGGCGATTTCTTCCTGGAGCAGTTTGATCCGCTCGCCGAGGGCGGTGAGGTCGTTGATGATCAGCGCAAATTCCTCGGTGGACTTGCGCAGCTCCTTGACGTCCTCCTTCTGCAGCCACGCCGGCGGCCGGTTGAGCAAGCGCAGCAAGGAGCCCGGCTCCAGCGCCAACAGGCGTTGCAGGCGCACCAGCACCCGACGGTTGGCACCGAGTTCGGCGCGGTTGGTCGACAGGCGCGAGGAGAGTAATTCGTCTTCGACCTGATCGACGCTCATGCTGGTCTTGCGCACGATCTGCGTCAGCACTTCGCCCTGATCGCGCAGCAGGTGCACCAGCAGTTCCGACGGTGAGCGAAAGCATTCGCCGGCCTTCACCGACGAACGCAATTTGTCCACCGAGTGCAGCGGTTGCAGGCGTGCGCTGACGATCAGTTTGCTGCGCACGCAGACCCACAGCGTCGACACGTCTGAGGACACCATGCTGCTGAGGTTGAACACCACGTCGTTGACCACCGCCAGCAACGCCGAGTCCACGTGCTCGATGCGCGTCGAGCGCGAACCTTCGTGCAGCGCCTCGAAGAATTCTTCGGGCAATTGCAGATGACTTTTCATCCAGCGCTCACACGCGGCGTGCGCCAGGTTCAGGTGCAGCCAGAGGAATTCATCACGGTCGCTGTCGTCTTGCAAGCAACGCAGGGCGGTCGCCGAATCGACTTCGCGGCCACGCTCACCGGGACGAAAACGGAAGCCGTAAAGCAAACCGAACAAATCAGGATCGCGATGACTGAGATCAAGGCTGTGGTTCATGGAGGCTCGCTGCGAGGAGGGGACGCCGGTCGCGGAATGGCAGGTTCACTGAGCCGCATCATCGCAACCGGATATGACACTTGTGTGACGACAAAATGACGCCAGATCAATGTCTTACCGGCGGTCGGATTTCCTTCAAGAAGCGCTCTGGTGCGCCGATCACGCTTGGGTTACGTTGCGCGCGCTTGGCCATGAGCCAAGGCTCGCCGACACGGATGTCCGGCAAAATCCCACGCCTTATCGGGCGTGCCTCATCCCTGTCCTGAGTATCTCGCGATGCTGCAAAAATCCCTGAGAGCACAAATTCTCGCCCTGCTGAGCGGCAGCCTGCTGGCGATGCTGTTGATCGCACTGGCCTGCTTTCATTTCCTGTCCAATGGCGTGCAGAACTACAGCCAATTGATCGCCGGCCCCTTGCACACCTCACAATTGATCGATGAGGCCAACCTGCAATTCAAGGTGCAGGTGCAGGAGTGGAAAAACGTCTTGCTGCGCGGCAAGCAACCGGCTGACCTGGCCAAGTACTGGGGCCAGTTCGAAGATCGTCAGCGCGATGTGCAGAACATTCTCGGTGAACTGGCCGGCCAGAAAGGCCTGGAGCCGGCGCTGAAAACCCGCATCGAACGCCTGCGTGAAGAGCACCGCCAACTCGGCAGCGCCTACCAGAAAGGTCGCGATGCCTATGTAGCGGCCGGTGCCGATCCAACGGCTGGCGACAGTGCGGTCAAAGGCGTGGACCGCGCCACCAGCGATCAGATGAGCGAACTGGTCGCCGAGCTGCGCAAGCAGGGCACCGAACAGTCGGCGCAGATCAGCGCCAGTGCCGACAGCACCGTGCTGCTGGGAATTGTGGTGATGCTCGGTTCCGGTCTGCTGATCGGCTTGCTCAGCCTGTGGCTGGTCAACCGCAACCTGATCGAGCCGATCCGCAAGCTGATCGACTACGTCACCCAGTTGAGCCGTGGGCGCCTCGCCGAACGCGTCGCCAACGACCGTCAGGACGAGTTGGGCAACCTTGCCGCCGCGGCCAATACCCTGCGTGATTTCCTCGCTGAAACCTTCACTCACCTGCAACGCAGTGCCAGTGATCTGGACAGCGCCAGCGGCGAGCTGAATGCGATCGCCACGACCATGGCCGGCGGCACCAACGAGCAGTTCAACCGCACCGATCAGGTGGCCACGGCGATGAACGAAATGTCCGCCACCGCCCAGGAAGTCGCCCGGCATGCGGCGGATGCGGCGCGGGCTGCCGACGATGCCGACCAGTCCGCCCAGCAGGGTGAAAAGGTCATGCAGGGCACCATCCACACCATCACTCGGATGCGTGGCGAAATCGCCAACACCGCTGAAGTGATTCGTCGCCTGGAAAGCGACAGCGGAAGAATCGGCAAGGTGCTGGAAGTGATTCGCGGCATTGCCGAACAGACCAACCTGCTGGCGCTCAACGCAGCGATTGAAGCGGCACGGGCCGGTGAAGCCGGGCGTGGTTTTGCGGTGGTCGCCGACGAGGTGCGCAACCTTGCGCAGCGTACCGCCGAGTCGATCATCGAGATCAACCAGATTATTCAGAACGTGCAGACCGGCGCCGTGGACGCGGCGCAAGCGATCGAAAGCGGTCAGGCGCGCAGCGACGAAAGCGTCGAGCAAGTGACTCAGGCCGGTGCGATGCTGGAGCGCATCACCCATGCGGTGGAAGCGATCCGCGACATGAACCGCCAGATCGCCACCGCCGCCGAAGAGCAGACCTCGGTGGCCGAAGACATCTCGCGCAACCTGACCGAGATCACGTCCATCGCCAGCACCAACCTCAACAGCGTGCAGCGCACCGAAAGTGCCAGCCAGAATCTGCATGGCCTGTCCGGGCAACTCAATGAGGTCACCGCGCGCCTGAGCGCCTGACGTCCGCCGACGTGTACCGGTTCGGTTACCGAGTCGGTACACAGTCGATCTCAAATCCGTGCGAGTGCCGCCGATGGCCGGTTATCTATAACCGGCATTGGAGCCAGCCCATGGTCAGCATCACCTCTGTTTCAATCAATCAGACCGTCACCACCGCCACCAGCAAAACCAAAATCAGCGACGCCAGTGACGACACCTCGGCCACTGCAACCAGCAGCGCAAGCGTCAGCGCCGATACCAGCAAAGTGGCGGCCGGCGGGGGCGCGGCTCCGGCAGGCGACAGCAGTTCCGACAGCAGCGGTGAATCGGATTCGGTAAAGGCACTGCGCAAGCAGATCGCCGAGCTGCAAAAGCAATTGCAGGAGCAACAGCAAGCGCTGCAAGCGGCTCAGGCCAAGCAGGAAGACGCTGATGCCAAAGCGGCTGACGTGGCCTCCGCCGAGTCGCAGATCTCCAGCACCTCGGCTTCGTTGCAGACGGCGACGGCGGCGTTGTTGCAGGCGTTGCAGGACTCCGGGTCGAGCAGCTCGGGCTCGCTGGTCAGCACTTCGGCCTGACAACTGCGAAACACTGCAGAACCAATGTGGGAGCGAGCTTGCTCGCGAAAGCGGCGTGCCAGTCGCCTCATGTGTGGCAGACACAACAGCTTCGCGAGCAAGCTCGCTCCCACAGGGATCCAAGGTGTGCTTTTCAGGCAGTGGGCAGGCTGAAGGTGAACAGCGTGCCGCTCTGTGCGGTTGACGCCACATGCAAATGCCCACCGTGGGACTGGGCGATCTGGCTGGCGATATACAGCCCCAGACCGAGCCCGGCCTGTGGCGTGCTGGCGCTTGGGCGCGAGTAAGGCTGGAACAGATGCGGCAAAACCGCCTCGGGAATATGCCCCTGATTCTTCACCGCCAGCATCAACGCGCCGTGATCAACCTGGGCGATGACCTCAATGTCGCCCTCCGGGTCGCCATGGGCCACGGCATTGGCCAGCAGGTTCGACAGCAATTGAGCGATCCTCGCGCGGTCACAGGGCAAGCCCTGCAAGTCGCCGATGGACGCGTGGATGTTGCGCTGCGGATGCACGTTACGAATTTCCGTCACCACTTGCTGCACGGCTTCGGTCAAATCGGCGCAGGGCTGGATATTCGCCGGAATGCCCTTGCCCAAGCGTCCGCGAGCAAAGTCGAGTACGTCATCCACCAGCCGGGTTGCCCGTTGCGCACTGCCGAGGATATTGCGTACCCGAACTTCGATGGCCGGATCCGGATGCTTGCGCAGGAGCATTTCGGCGCCAGCGCTGATCGCGAACAACGGGTTACGCAAGTCGTGGCCGAGTACGGCAATGAACTGTTCGCGCAACTCGGCGGTTTCGCGCTCCTGCAACAACGCGGTTTCGGTGAGCTGCGCGTTTTCCTCGGCTTCGATCTGCAACGCAAGCATCCGCGCGAACGACTCCATGGTGCTCTGGATGCTGCTGGACTTGAGCTGTGCCGGGTTCGGATCGAGGGCGCAGATTGTGCCGAAAAAGCGCCCGTCGGTGCGGAACACCGGCACCGAGATATAGCTCTCGAATTTGTACAGGCGCGGGGTGTGATGATCGCGGTAGAGCGGGTCTTCGCTGGCCTTGTCGATCACCACCGAGGTGTGCGCGGCACGGATTTCGTGGCACAGCGTAGTGACCACATCCAGTTCGCCACCGACCTGCAGGCCAAAATCCAGCTGGTCGAGGACGGCGCAGGCTGTCCATGACTCCTCGGTAACCCGCGCCACGGCGGCGAAGCGCAGGCCGGTCAGTTCGCGAATCACCTGAAGAATCGCCGGAACCGCGCTGATCCGTTTGATCGTTGCGATGTCTGCTGCCGCTGTCTGCCCCATGCCCATCGTTCTCGGCTGCAATCGTTTATCTGATGGTCGCCATACTAGCCGTCTGATGGCGGTTTTGGCATCCCTTCAGGCGGCATCCGCGTGATTCGCCGGGCAACGGACGCAAAAAAGCCGCAGGATCCGGGATCGTGCGGCTTTGCGTTGGCGGTGTATCAGGTGTCTTGCTTGTTGCTCAGCACCTTGCCGGTGGTGGCATCGAAGTCGACGTCATACTCTTTGCCATCGGCGGTTTTCAGCTCGACTTCGTACTCGTAACCGTTGAAGTGGTTATCCAGGTCGGTGTCGGTGATGGTCGCACCCGGATGCAGTTTCAGCGCTTCGGCATTCATCGATTCCAGCGACTTGATCTTGCCGGATTTGACCAACTCAGGGATCTGGTCGACGCGCACATCGGCCTGGGCCAGGCCAGCAGTCAGGGTCAGGGCAGCGGCGGTAAACAGGGCAGTCAAAGTTTTCATCGGGTCATTCCTTGGGTTGTTCGTTGAAGTGGGCTCAGGTTAACCACCACAACTTAATTCACCCTTAAAACCCCGAATACAAAACGGGCAAGCCATGCCCAACACAAAACCTGTGGGAGCGTGGCTTGCCCGCGATAAGGGCACCTCGGTTTTGCAGATCAGAACCCGTTGTTCTTCAATACCTGATCAACACTGGCACTGGCCGGACGCTTGTAGAACTTCAACAGTTCGCTGGCGCGGTTGGTGAAGATGCCATCAACCCCGGCCGCCATGACTTTCTCGAAGTCCACCGGCTCATCGACGGTGTACACGTGCACCAGCATGCCCTGATCGTGGGTGTACTGGTTCATCCACGGTTGCACCAGATCCGAGTAGCTCTGATCGCCACCCTGGGTCAGTTTGGCCGAAGGACCGGTGCCGATGGCGCCGTGAGCCTTGGCGAAATCCACCCATTGCTTGAATTCAGCTTCGGACTTCGGCTCCTGCTTGCCGTAGAACACGTTCTTGTCCTTCTCGCCGGATTCGGCAAAGGTCACCTTGGATTTTGGCTCGATGCTGCCTTCACCGACCCACAGCAGCAGGATTTTCGGTACTTGCGGCATTTCCTTTTGCAGCAGTTCGAGGCTGTTCTTCTCGAAAGTCTGCAGGATCACTTTGCCTTTGCCCTGGCCGACGCCCAGTTCGCTCTTGGCCAGTTTCGAACCGGCCGGGCTCAGCCAGCCGCGATCCTGCAGTTTCTCTTTGAGGTCATGCTCGATTCCCGGAAACAGTTGCGGTTCCTTGGTTTCGATGTACAGGCCCGGCTTGTGTTTCGGGTTGGCCTGGGCGATGTCGATGATTTCATCGAGGGTGAGGATTTTCAGCCCGACATAGGTCGGACGTGCGCGATCCGGGTAAGCCTTGTTGTACCAGCTGCCGGCGTCGAGGGTTTTCAGTTCGGCCATGGTGAAGGCGGTGGCCGGGCTGTCTTTGCGCTCCGGGAATTTGGTGGCGACGTCGGTGGTACGTTGCAGGTTGTTGTCGTGCAGGGCGAACAACACGCCGTCCTTGCTGCGCTGCAAGTCCATTTCCAGGTAGTCGGCGCCGAGGTCGCGGGCCAGTTTGTAGGAGGCGGCGGTGGACTCCGGCGCATCGAAGGACGCGCCACGGTGTGCGATCACGGCTGGATGCGGGATGCCATGGGCGGCGGCCAGCGCGTTGACGTCAGTCGCGGCGGCGTGGGCCTGGCCGAGACCGAGCATCAGGCTCAGCATGAGGGCGCTTTTGGTGAAAGTGGCGGGCATGTTCGAGTTCCTTTCGCAGGGCATTTTCAAAGACGTACCTTTTAACAACTGAATCGGTTGCGTGCTATCGCCAGACCGACATAAACGTATTAAAAGCGATTTTTCCTGCACTTTTGTGGCGCGGTTTGCAGTACGCTTGGCCTCGGCAGACGCTCCGGCAGAGGGCGCGCCGAGTCTGTTGCCCTGCGTGTAAACCATCGATGATTTTTCGTGAGGTTTACCATGCGCATCACTTCCCAACTCATCTGTCAGGCCGCCGATGACCTCAAGGGTTTTGTCGGCCTCAACCGCAAGACCGGTCAGTACATCGTGCGTTTCAGCGAGGATTCGTTCGGCATGGACGTGGCCGATGACGGCATTATTCCCACCAGCGAATTTGTCTGGGCGCCGGTTTCGGATACCACCATGACCTTGAAGCGCGAGCTGATTCAGTTGCTGCTGGATCAGAACATCGACGAGCGGATCAACATCAGCGAGCCGTTGCGGGTGTACATGAGCAAGGTTGAGGTGCCGGAGATTGTGGCGGTGCGCAGTCTGGTGCAGGGCTGAGGTTTTTGTATTGACGCTACTGGCCGCATCGCGGGCAAGCCACGCTCCCACAGGTTATTCGTTGTTCTGAAGATCACGCAGTACCTGTGGGAGCTGGCTTGCCAGCGATGAGGCCAGTGAGAACACCACCCAACTCCCTACCCAAACCGATACTCGCGCTCCACCCGACACACCCGCGTCTGAAACGTCGAATACCACTGCGCCCGCCCGCGCGCCTGAATCACCCGGTGCTCGGGATGCTCGCGCCAGGCCAGAATCGCCGCCTCGCTCTCCCAGTAGGAAATGGTGATGCCGACGCCATCTTCCCCACGAATCGAATCAATCCCGAGAAACCCCGGTTGCTGGCTGACCAGCTCCATCATGCGCTCGGAGGCCGCGGCATAACCGTTGTCACCTTCGGTGCGGGTCGAGGTGAAAATCACCGCGAAGCAGGATTCGTTCGGCTTCATGGACGTTGCTCCGCACACGCTTCGACAAACGCCCGCACCAGCGGCGGGACATGGCCCCTGAGCGCCGCACGTTCCGGTTGAAACAACGTGGCGACAAAAAACACATGGTCAGTCAATTCGATCGCGCGCAAGTCGCCCGCCGAATCGTGCCCCACGGCACGTAGCGGAGGGGTCAGTAATTCCTTTTCGAACTGTGGGTTCACACCGAATCGGCAGCGATAACCTTCATGAATTTCAGACGTTTCGTACGCCTTGGCGATCAACGAACCGGCGACCAGATGAATGCTGTCTACCGCCTCCACCAACGAACAGGTCAGCGGTGTCAGTACCGCTCGCGGCGAATCCGGTGACGTTTCGCCATGCTCGGCATCGTCCCAGCCCAGCACATTGCGGGAAAATTCCAGCAGCGCATGCTGAAAACCGCCGCAGGTACCAAGGAACGGGCGCTGTTGTTCGCGGGCAAAACGAATCGCCCTGAGTGCACCGGCCTCACTGTTGTAGGGGCTGGCCGGGACGCACCAGAAGCCGTCGTAGTGTGCCAATGGTGTATCGACGTGGATTTGATCCGTGGCCAGCCAGTCGAATTGCACATTGTGGCCGGACTGCTCGGCGATCATGCCGAGGGCAACGGGGATCGCCTGGTGGGCGGTGACTTGCGGTTCGTAATCGCCGATCAGGGCGATGGAAATGGCGTCCATGGGATTTCCTTGATTTGAGTGAGTAAACCTCTGTGGTGAGGGGATTTATCCCCGACGGGGCGTGAAGCGGCCCTCAAACAAGGCCTGCTGCGCAGTCCATCGGGGATGAATCCCCTCACCACAGTGAATGTGTGCAGTTGTCGATCACCGGGGCTCACTATAGATTGGCGTTCACGCACTCAATATTGGCGTTTTCCCAAGTGATCAATGCAGCGACGCACTATCGACTCGACTATCCGGATCTGGCGCTGATCCTTGCGTTGGTGCGCGGCGGCTCTCTGGCCCGGGCGTCGCAGTTGCTCAGGGTCGACGTGTCGACGGTGTTTCGCGCAGTGCGTCGTCTGGAGTCGGCGCTGGGCCAGCAGTTGTTCGAAAAGAGCCGCGCCGGTTATTTGCCCACCACCCTCGCGCAGACGCTGGCCGAGCAGGCCGAGCGCGCCGAGCAGGCGCTGGAAGCGGCGCGAATCGGTGTCGAGCAGGGCGGGGAAGTGGTCAGCGGTACGGTGCGCCTGACCTGTACCGATTCGGTGCTGCAAGGCCTGCTGTTGCCGGCACTGGCGCAGTTCATGCCGAACTACCCGGCGTTGACTCTCGAGCTGAGCACCTCCAACGATTTCGCCAACCTCAGCCGGCGTGATGCCGACATCGCCCTGCGCCTGACGCGTACACCGCCGGAGCATCTGGTCGGACGGCAACTGGCGAAGGTTTCCTACCGGGTCTGCGCCAGTGCGCGTTATCTGCAGAATGTGGATGCGACGGATCTGGCGGCGCTGACCTGGATCGCCCCGGACGAGTTTCTGCCGGATCACCCGACCGTCGCCTGGCGCCGCCAACAGTTGCCCGGCGTGATCCCGAGTTATCGCTGCAACAGCATGCTCTCGGTGACGGAACTCGTGCGCGGCGGTCTCGGCGTGGCGGCGTTGCCGGACTTTCTGATCACGGAAGGTTTGCAGCCCCTCAGCGCACCGCTGCACGGCTATGACACCGCGCTGTGGCTGCTGACCCGCGCGGACTGCCGCGCGTTGCGCGCGGTGGTCACGCTGTTCGATGAATTGGGGCGGGCGCTGCGTTTGCCATGATCAGCGTTGCGGATCCTGGCAGATGTGCGCATGCAGTTCGCGGGTCAGGCCTTCGATGCGTTCAGTCAGGCTCTTGGTCATCTCGGTGAGTCGGGTGTTCTGTTCCAGCAATTCGAGCAGTTGCGCGGTGGTCTGTGCGGCCTGCGCCTGGCGCTCGCTGTTGGCCACCGCCAGCGCTTCACGGTGTTGCGCGTCGGCGTCCGACTGCGCCTTGTCCCGCGCGGCCTGTCGGGTCTGTGCCAGCAGAATCAACGGCGCGGCGTAGGCGGCTTGCAGGCTGAACGCGAGGTTGAGCAGGATGAACGGGTAGACGTCGAACTGCGTCACGCCCGAGACGTTGAGGCCGATCCACACTGCGACGATCAGCGTTTGCGCGCCGAGAAACAGCGGCGTGCCGAAGAACCGCGCGAAGGCCTCGGCACGCAGGGCGAACGCGTCGTTGCCGAAGGTGGTGTTGAGGTGGGCGTGGGGGCGGTGGAAGCGCAGGTGATCGACCGGGGCGGGCGCGGGGACATCGGGTTTTTCTGTGGTCATGGTGGGCTCGGCAGGACTTGGGACTGGAGGTCACTATAGCCCTGCATCGAGGCTGATGGCCCTTTCGCGAGCAGGCTCGCTCCCACAGGTTCCGGCTTGATCACAAGTCAAGTGATCGACTCGACCCCTGTGGGAGCGAGCCTGCTCGCGAAAGCCGCGACGCGGTCTCTCAGCCCGGCGCCCGCTCATTGGCAAACATGCTCACCGCCTGCACCGCTTCACTGGCGCCATCGCGGATCTGCAAAATCACACTGCCGGCCTGATCCGCCAGTTCAACGCCTTGTGCCGCCCGCCCGCGGGTGCCTTCCATGCTCTTGATCGCCTGCCGTGTCTCGCTCTGGATCAGGCCGATCATGTTGGAAATCTCCGCCGTCGAGCCGCTGGTGCGCGCCGCCAGTTGTCGCACTTCGTCCGCCACCACGGCAAAACCGCGGCCCTGATCCCCGGCGCGCGCCGCTTCAATCGCCGCGTTGAGCGCCAGCAGATTGGTCTGGTCGGCAATCGCGCGGATCGTATTGACGATCGCGGTGATCTGCTCCGAGCGTTCGCCAAGTTGCGCGATCAGCGTTGATGACTGCGCGATGTCGTCAGCAATCTCGCGCATTTCACTGGCCGCCTGCTGGATCACCTGAGTGCCTTGCTCGGCGACTTTCCGGGTTTCCACGGAGATGTGGTAAGCGGCGCTGGCGCTACGGGCATCGTGCTCGTGCTGCTCGACGCGGGCGGTGACGTCCGTGGCGAATTTCACCACTTTGCACAACCGCCCGGCGGCGTCGTACACCGGGTTGTAGTTGGCCTCCAGCCAAATACTCTGGCCGCGCTTGTCGACGCGTTCGAACTGGCCCTGGAACAGTTCACCCTGATTCAAGCGTCGCCAGAAGTCCTCGTAGGCACTGCTGTTGACCAGCTCAGCGCGGCAGAACAAACGGTGATGTTTACCCTTGAGTTCAGCGAGGGTGTAACCCATGCGTGTCAGAAAATTCTGATTGGCCGTGAGAATGCCGCCGTCGAGGTCGAATTCAATCACTGCCATCGCCCGGTCGATTGCCTGCAGTTTGGCGTTGGCCTCGCTTTCCTGCTGCACCTTGGTCGTCACGTTCATAGCGAACTTGACCACTTTGACCACACGTCCCGACGCATCCTTGATCGGGTTGTAATTGGCTTCCAGCCAGATCGGCTGGCCTTGGCTGTTGATCCGCTCGAAGGTGCCGGACTGGAACTGGCCGTTTTTCAGGCGCGACCACAGTTCGGTGTATTGCGCGCTGCGGCCAAACTCCGGAGTGCAGAACAAGCGATGCGGCTGGCCGATCACCTGTTCGGCGCGGTAACCCATGGTTTTGAGGAAGTTGTCATTGGCCTTTAACACCACACCGTCAAGGTCGAACTCGATCACCGCCATGGAGCGATTGATCGCTTCAAGCAGGCCGTTTTGTTCGGTGAGGGTGTGTTGAAGATCGTTGAGTTCGGCTTGGTGGCGTTTGAAAAACATAGGGGGCAGTACCTGGAAGTAGGGAAAGACGAGGTTTGTGTCCCTGTTTCCGCGCTGGCAGAGCAAATGCCGGGTCAGCATTTGTCATTGACTGCAAAGTGCCAGCATCCAGGCTGACGGCTCGATCTTATACAAACCGAATTAAGCTGTACAAGAAATTGCGCGTCGGTACGTTTCCGGTTTTTTCAAAGTTCGAGTCGGTGACTCCGGGCGGGTGCCGAAGAGGCCGGTTCAGAGCTGATAACGTGCCAGAAACATCTCCAATGCCGACTCGGCCACGGCTTTTTGCGTGTCTGCATCCAGCGGCGGCAAACCCATGGAAATCTGCGGCCAGAAACCGAATGACTTCAACAGTCCCTGCACCTGTTGCGCGGCGAAATCGGCATCCACGGTTTTCAACCGACCATCGGCCAGCGCAGCGCGAATCCACACTGTCAGGCCTTCTTCGCGCTCGCCCATGCGCGCCACCATGTCTTGCGCGCGCTCCGGTGAATGAATGGTGGCAGCGATCGCCACCCGCGCCAGTCCGAGAAAATTGTCATCCGCCATCATCTGCAGTTTGGCCAGCAACATGGGCAGCAGTTGCTCGCGCAGCGGCTGATCGGCGCGGTAGCTCACCATCTGCTCTTCAGTAATTCGTGCCCAGAGTTGGTTGAGAATTTCGGCGAACAGCTCTTCCTTGCTGGGGAAATGGTTGTACACCGTGCGCTTCGACACCCCAGCGGTAGCCGCGATCTTGTCCATGCTGGTGATCTCGAACCCGTTGGCCCGGAATTCGGCAATCGCCGCCTGAATGATGGCTTCGCGTTTGCGGTCGGTAAGGCGCTGTGCAGCTGTCATAAGTACGCTTCGGCAGAGAAAGAGGGGAATTACACTTGGCAGTTTACTTGTCACCACGTTTCATGCAACCTAGAAACTACACCGCCCAGTGTAATGTTGCGTTAATCCGCGCAACCTAAAAACCAGACAGTTCGGCTGATGCGTGCGTGCCTTGGCCATTTATCGTCCCACCGTGAAAAACCGTGAAATGCGCGGTTTTTCTGGAGTCTCTCAGTCATGGCCAATTCAGATATTTCTGCGGATCAAATTTCCACGCCTGAAGCCTCTCGCCAGGATCAAGGGCTATTCCGTAACCATGCGCCGGTGCAACGTGAAGGTGGGCGCAAAATGCTGCGGATCATGTGGAACATGATTTTCAACAAGCCGCGCAATACCCGTCCCGCCGCTGCGATCCCGGTGCAGTCGCTGACAACTGAAGACCTGCTGGCCGCGCCTGACCACAGCGTCTATCGCCTCGGCCACTCGACGCTGCTGCTGAAAATGCGCGGCAAATTCTGGATCACCGACCCGGTCTTCGCCGAGCGCGCTTCGCCCGTGCAGTGGGCCGGCCCGAAACGCTTTCACCAGCCGCCGATCAGTATCGACCAGTTGCCGCCGATCGAAGCGGTGATCCTCTCGCACAACCACTACGACCACCTCGATTACCAGGCAGTGCTGAAACTGGCGGCCAAAACCAACTACTTCCTGACCCCGCTGGGCGTCGGCGATACTTTGGTCAAATGGGGCATCGATGCCAGCAAAGTCCGCCAGTACGACTGGTGGCAGGGCACCGAAATCGCCGGCATCCGCTTTGTCGCCACGCCCTCGCAGCACTTCTCCGGCCGCGGCCTGTTCGACAGCAACAGCACGCTGTGGGCCTCGTGGGTGATGATCAATGGCGACACCCGCATCTTCTTCAGCGGAGACAGCGGCTACTTCGACGGCTTCAAACGCATCGGCGAACAGTACGGCCCATTCGACCTGACCCTGATGGAAACCGGCGCCTACAACGTCGAATGGCCGCACGTGCACATGCAACCCGAAGAAACCCTGCAGGCGCACATCGATCTCAAGGGCCGCTGGCTATTCCCGATCCACAACGGCACCTTCGACCTGGCCATGCACGCCTGGCACGAACCGTTTGATCGGATCCTGTCACTGGCCTGGGAGCGCAGTGTGGCGATCACCACGCCGCAAATGGGCGAGGCGTTCAACCTGATGCAGCCGCAGCGCGGGAGTGCGTGGTGGTTGGCGGTTGAAGGGGAGAGTGAAGGGGTGATGCAGAACGCCTGATGAGTTTCAGGTTAAGCAAATACCACTTCAATTCGGCCCTCTTTCCGTGACCGGGGGGCCGATTTCACTACGATCTGAACGTCTCGTCCAAGATGCGAGAGGCACTCCATCATCTTGGCTTCACTGATGCCGCGAAATTTCCCCCGCAGCATGTCGGATAGCTTGGGCTGAGATAATCCAAGAATTTCAGATGCCTGAATTTGAGTGAGATGGCGTGCCTTGATGATCTCGCCGATCTTCGCCGCGAGCTGCGACTTAACCTGCATTTCACTGGCATTGGGTAATTCGAGGTCTCGGTAGACGTTCCCGCTACCTTCTTCAATTTCTATCATTTTCTGATCCTTTCGCGTGATCCTGAGCGGCTCGAAGTCGGTTTCGGATCAGATCAATGTCGGACTGGGCGGTTTTGATTCCGGTATTCGACTTCTTCTGAAAGCAGTGCAATACATAAATGGCACTGCCGAAACGAACCGTATAAATGGCCCGGTAGGTGTTGGTGTCGAAGTCTTCGATCAGTTCCAGCACTCCCGCGCCTCCGAACCCTTTCAGGGGTTTTGCATCCGGATGCTTCAAGCCACTCTGGGCCAAATCCAATGCGTAACCAAATACATCCTGTACGTCTGTGGGCATCTGCTTGAGATCTTTCTTACTACTGCAGACCCACAAGAGCGGCTTCCTTGCACTCATGCGAAAATATACCTATTTAGGGATAAATATCAACTTGCCTGTTCATTCAGCCATCGCATAATCCCCACGCCCCGCTGCATCCGATGGTGCACCCATACTCGCACTGCGCCCCGGCGCAAACCCCGGAAAAAACACCAACCCCTGCGCTTCAAACCGGTAAGCCAACGCCAGCCGCGCCGCGTCCGCAACGTCCTGCTGCGCTTCAAACCGCTGAATGTCGTCCACCGCAACCTCCGCCTCGCGCGACAGTCGTTCCACGCTCCAGCCCAGCATCGCTCGGGCCTGGACGCAGTGCGTCGGGGTGAACTGGAAAAGGGCAATGCGTTCGAGGATGTGGTTCATCGCAAGAGAGGCCATGGTGTGCTCCGGGCTCAAGAGTGCTGATTGAAATGTACTGTGTTTTTGTACAGTTGTTTTCGGCCGGGATCAAACGCATTTTTTGATTTGCCCTAGTTCGCCGCCTCCAACCAGACGGACGGTGCCTGGCCGAGGATGCGCCGGAACATCGTCGAGAACGCCGCCGGGCTCTCATAACCGAAATCCAGGGCGATCCGCGTCACCGCTTCACCGGCCGCCAGCCGCGCCAGCGCCAGCACCACGCAGGCCTGTTGCCGCCATTGGCTGAAGCTCAACCCGGTCTGCTGCCGAAACAGTCTGTTGAAGGTGCGCAAGCTTATGTGCAACTGCCCGGCCCAGTGTTGCGGTGACTGATGGGCGTTCGGCTGATGCAGAAAGTTCTGACACAAAGCCAGGAGCTTTCCGTCAGTCGGCAGCGGAATGTGCAAGGGCAGGGGCGCACTGCGCGCCAGTTCATGCAGCAGCAAGTCGATCAGTACGCCATCGCGTCCTTCGAGGTCATAGGCCAGCGGCACTTCCACCGCCTCCATCAACAAGTGCCGCATCAACGGCGAAACGCTGATCACCTGGCAGCGCTGCCCCAAATCCACCGCCCCTGGCTCGATGTACAGACTGCGCGTGCTCACGCCCAGCATCAGCACCTCATGTGCCACTTCCGGCGGAATCCACACTGCCCGTTGTGGCGGCACCACCCAATTGCCGTCATGAGTACGAACCTGCATCACCCCGGTCGCGCCGTACAACAATTGCGCCCGTCGATGCGTATGAAACGGCAACAGATGGCCGTGGGAATAATCCGTTCCGATCGCCACCACCGGGCGCAGTGTGTGATCCAGCAGATTGATCGAAACATTGCGCATCGAGCGTTTCCCGGTAGTTGGCGTAAACGCAAACATTATTGGCTGAGTTGCTGAAGCAGGCCAAGTCGCGTCGCTTTATCGTCGACCGCTCGCCACCACCGGAAGACGCGCCATGTTCTACCTCCTGCTGACTCTCTTCGGCTGCCTGACCGGCATCACCGCCGTGCTCTTCGGTTTCGGCGGCGGCTTCGTCGTCGTGCCGCTGCTCTACCGCATGCTCTCCGCCAGCCACGGTGCCGACGACCCCATCGGCCAATCGGCGATGCACATCGCCGTCGCCACCTCGACCTGCGTGATGATCGTCAACGCCCTGATCGCCACCGACAAACACCGCCGCGCCGGCAACCTGATCCGTCATTACCTGTGGCCGCTCGGCGGCTTCATCGCCCTGGGCGCGATCATCGGCGCGATCGCTGCGGTGTGGGTCAGCGGCGAGGTCATCCGCTACGCCTTCATCGCCTACCTCGGCGTGACCATCATCGACTGCCTGCTGAGACGCGGCTTCCTCACCCGCAGCGAAGGCGTCATCCCACGCCGATTGGATCGCAAGGAAATATCCGCCGGCGGTGTAGGCATCGGCGCCATCGCCACGTTTCTCGGCGTAGGAGGAAGCGTTATGACTGTGCCGCTCCTGCGCCGCTGCGGACTGAGAATGTCCGAGGCCACGTCCATGGCGAACCCGTTGAGCGTGCCGGTGGCGGTGGCCGGGACGCTGACCTACATGGCACTGGCCGGTTTCAGCGAGACGGATCTGGGCGCTTGGTTTGTCGGGTATGTAGATTTGCTGGCGTTTGCGGTGCTGACGCTGGGGTCGTTGGTCGGGATTCGAATGGCCACGCCGTGGATCGGGCGGATACCGGATCGGGTGCATGCTTGGGTGTATATCGGTCTGTTAATCGTCGTGATGCTGGGCATGCTGCTCAAGTAGAGCCTCGATTCCTGCGCGCATCCTCTGCATACTCCGCAGCCTCATTCACTCAGGGATCGATCCATGCTCAAGGGACTGCTGCGCCTGGCGCCATACGCTGCGGCGCTGTTCACACTGATTTCCACCGCCCATGCCGAAGATGGCCGGCGCGTGTTCACCGGTACGCTGGGCAAGATGCCGATTGTGGTGGAGCTCAACACCATGCAGCAGGACGAAGTCACCGGCCGCTACTTCTACGAGAAGTATCACCGCGACCTAGAGCTCAGTGGCTCGCTGCAGGACAGCACGTTGAACCTGGTTGAAGGCAACAACCGCTATGACGACGACAAACCGCTGCCCACCCTGAAGTTGAAATCCATCGCCAATGGCTGGCAGGGCGAATGGCAAAACCCCAAGGGCAAGAAGCTACCGGTGCAACTGACCGAAGCCAAACTTCCTGCGCCGAGCGCAACTACGCTGCCCTTTATTGCCACTTTGCCGAAGAGCGATCCCTACGAGTATTTGCGCTTACAGGGACTCAAGCTCAAACCGGAGAAGAAAGAAAACTTCATGGGCTACGACCTGCAATGGTGGACGGAGCCTGAGTCAAAGATATCGTTGTTCAGTGTCGAGTCCGGCTATACGAAAGAAGAGCAGCAGCGGATTAATAACCACCTGCTCGGACGGCTCTGGACTGAAGTCATCGACTATCACCGCTGCATGATGGATGGCGGGGAATATGCCGAGTTCGATCAAGGGGCTGCCCCCGAGTTTCTCTCGCCCGACGTGGTCAGCCTGGACATCTCCACCGGTTACAGCTGCGGCGGCGCCCACCCGGATTTCGGCAGTTCGCCAATCAACCTCGACGTCCACACCGGCGAATTGTTGAAACTCAAAGATGTGCTGTGGATTGGTGAACCGAATAGCGCGGTCACCGAATACGATCAGATGAAAGTCATGGCGCCGTGGCTGGTCAAACAGTTCACCACGCTCTATCCCGAAGAGATGAAGAAGCCCGCCGAAGACGATGGCAACTGCGATTACACCGATGAAAGCGTCTGGGGTTATTCCAACTGGCACTTCACACCGAAGGGTATTTACCTGGGCGCTTACTTCGCCCGTTACCAACGTAACTGCGACAACCCTGATTGGTCAGTGCTGCCGTACTCGCTGGTCAACCAGCACCGTGGCGCAGCCAAACTGCAATTGCCCAAAGGCTAACCGTCACGCCAACCCCGGCGCCTCCCGCACAACGAAGTGATCCAGGTTCTCGATGTTGGCACTGAACACCCCGAACGTCTGTTCGGGGTTCTTCTTGCTCGGCACCTGCTTCAACTCCGGCGTCACGCCATAGAAGAAACAGAACAACTCCTTGTCGCTGTCGATCGCATGCTTGATCTCTTCCAGAAACGCCTTGCGCTTGCGGTAGTTGTCGATCAACTTCTTGCTCAAGTACACGTTTACCGAATACGGCTTCTTCTTCGCCTCATCCGCCTGCTTGAACCAGACCTTCTGCTCGAAGTCGATGCGAAAACTCTGGGTGTAATCCTTGATCTCCTTGATCTTGCCCCAGTAAATCAGCCCCTTGTTGTCCGTCAGATACTCAATCTTCTTGAAGAACGAGCCATAAGGCGCCGTGTGCTCGCCGATCTTCAACGGCATGCGCTTGAGCAACTCCTTGTCGGCGAAGTTCGACACAAAACACTCCACCGGATGCGCAAACACACTGGTCTTGTCCGGCGCGGTCTCACGCCCCGGCGACTCCTTGGAACTCACCTGCGCCACCCGCACCGGATCATCCCGCAACACATCCGCCGCCCCCGCAGGCGTAGCAGGCTTGCGCACATACTCACGCCGCGTCAGCAACAACTCCGATGGGAAGTGTTCCTCGCGAGCGTCATCCGTTTCGCCATCCGCCGACTCAACGCCAGATGCCGACGCCTTCAAACTCACATACGGACAACCTGCTACATGCTGCGTACCGGGCAAGTTCTTGAAGTGCGGCGTGCGCACGTAATTCACATTCTTGGCGTTGAACGTGCCCAACTCGTTGGAGGCATCAAACGCCGAACGACAGGCATCGTTGGGGCACTGGAAGTGTTCCTTCGCAGAATCGAACGCCACCGTCTCATCGAAATTGAGATCGCGAACGTCATAGATCGACAACTTGTCGTCGAGACTGAGGCAGTAGGCGAGATCGAATTTCATGGCAGGGCTCGGATCCTTGAGTGGGGGAGGGGTATTAATAGCGGGAGGCGCGTGGTGGTGCACCTACTAATTCTTTTTTTGGTGCAGTGATGCGGTCATTTTCTAGGCTCCGTCAAAGCAATTTAAGAGCGAGAGGTGGAACACATGTCTCACCGAAAGGCTGAAAACTTGGCTTGAGTCAGTTGTGAGAGCTTTCTGTAAGTCGTGTAGGACTTTTCTCTAGATTTGGTAATCTCTAGCCTCTGATAAGAGGATGAGTTGATGCCAGCCGTAATTGCCGAGAATGATTTGTCAAAATGGGCCGATCAAACTGGGGTTCTCTACCACTTCCCGAAGCGGTACAAGGAAATCCTTGTCCAGGGAACAGAAGTTCTCTACTACAAGGGGAAACTGAAAAATAAGGCTTTTGCAGCATTACGTTTGAGTTCTGCACCTCATTATTTTGGTTTGGCTCGGATAGGGAGGGTGTATGCAGACAAGAACAGTAAGCGAGGAGACCTGTTTGCCTCCATTGAGGATTTTCGTCAGTTTGAGTCGGCAATCCCAATAAAGCTCGAGGGGGAGTACCTTGAGCAAATTCCCTCAAATCTAAAGAACAATTACTGGCGTAACGGTGTTCGGTCCATTGATCAAACTGTGTTCGACCGGATCTCATCCAATGCTGTGCTGACGCAATCGCAGGCAGATGACTTCAGCCAGGTTGACGGTACAGAGGATTTTGAAACCGTAATCGTTGGTACTGAAGGTAAAAAATCCACTTATTACGGTGTGAGATACGAGCGTTGTCCCAAGCTTAGACGTCAGGCTATCGCTATTCATGGTCTTCTATGCAAAGCATGTGATTTTGACTTTGAGAAAGCCTATGGGGAGCACGCGAAGGGCTTCATTCATGTGCATCACGTGAAGCCCATTTCCGAATTTGAAGAGGAACAGGTTGTCGATCCAGTGACTGACCTTGTTCCTCTCTGTGCAAATTGCCACGCAATTGTTCATAGAAAGCCTCAGCAATTACTGAGTGTTGAGCAATTGAAAGGGCTTCTCAACGGTCGCTGGGTTTTCGATGATTTGACCTAAGTGAATGTGCAGATAACTGCAACGTATTTACGACCCGCCGCCACCAAGGATTAGCTTCGACCGTTCGTCGTCGCGGCTGATCATTTAACAGGTAAGGCATATCCCGAAGCCGAATCCAGCCCTCATCCTGCCAATGCAGCAAACTCAAAGACATCTCCGGCCAATCCAACAAGCTCAACATTGGCCGATTCGAATCTCCTGAATCCCCAGCATCGCGCAATGTCGGCACCACCTCGTTGGTCAGCCACTCACGCAACAAACGATTTCCCGGAACGTAGTGATAGACCAACAGCGCATACACCCCGGATTCACTAAGCATCAGCTGCTGTTCTGGCTCTCGAAAGTACTCAATCCACAAGACGCGACGCTGATCGTTATCCAGCTTGTTGACCACCCGATCATTCAGATGGAAACCCATCAAGCGGCCGACATCGCGAGCGGAGAACCAAGGCTGGTTTTCTAATAGAAGGGCATGGAGAGAAAGGTTGTGGCGAGAGAACACCATTACCGGGAGCGGATCAGACATATCTAGACCTCTACGTTAGATTTTGGGAGGGCCTGACCCCAACGTAGAGCGGACTTAAGAAATCCCAACGAGCAGAGCAGTTGTCACCGACGAATTACACGTCTGTGTCACTGACCGAGCTTTCTACGTTGGGCGTTTCTTAGGCACCTTTGATAGAGCTTAGTAGTGCTTGTAGCGGGCTTCAATGGGACGCAGCTGTAAGTGCTGTAGGAGATTGAGCGCTGTGACGTAGGCGTAAAAAACGATTACCAATCGTCCATAAAAAAGCCCCGATCAAATCGGGGCTTTTGATTTCTCGACTTTTCGACTCAGGCAGCAATCGTCAAAATCGTGCCAAGCGAGACCATTAGTCCCAGCTCAACGCCCCACCAGTCTGATACTCAATCACTCTCGTCTCAAAGAAATTCTTCTCTTTCTTCAAGTCCATGATCTCGCTCATCCAAGGGAACGGGTTAGTGGTCCCTGGGTACTCTTCTTTCAAACCGATCTGCGACAAACGACGGTTAGCGATGAACTTCAGGTAGTCCTCCATCATCGCCGCGTTCATGCCCAGTACGCCGCGAGGCATGGTGTCGCGGGCGTATTCGATTTCCAGCTGCGTACCCTGCAGGATCATCTGGGTCGCTTCTTCCTTCATTTCGGCATCCCACAGGTGTGGGTTTTCGATTTTGATCTGGTTGATCACGTCGATGCCGAAGTTCAGGTGCATGGATTCGTCGCGCAGGATGTACTGGAACTGCTCGGCGACGCCGGTCATTTTGTTGCGGCGGCCCATGGAGAGGATCTGGGTGAAACCGCAGTAGAAGAAGATGCCTTCCAGTACGCAGTAGTAGGCGATCAGGTTGCGCAGCAGTTCTTTGTCGGTGTCCGGGGTGCCGGTTTCGAACTTCGGATCGGAGATCGAGCGGGTGTATTTCAGGCCCCAGGCTGCCTTTTTGGCGACCGACGGGATCTCGTGGTACATGTTGAAGATCTCGCCTTCATCCATGGCCAGCGATTCGATGCAGTACTGGTAGGCGTGGGTGTGGATCGCCTCTTCGAAGGCCTGGCGCAGGATGTACTGGCGGCATTCCGGGTTGGTGATCAGGCGGTACACGGCCAGCACCAGGTTGTTGGCAACCAGGGAGTCGGCGGTGGAGAAGAAGCCGAGGTTGCGCATCACGATGCGGCGCTCGTCGTCGGTCAGGCCTTCCGGGTTTTTCCAGAGGGCGATGTCGGCGGTCATGTTGACTTCTTGCGGCATCCAGTGGTTTGCGCAGCCGTCCAGGTACTTCTGCCAGGCCCAGTCGTACTTGAATGGTACGAGTTGGTTGAGGTCGGCGCGGCAGTTGATCATGCGCTTTTCGTCAACGGCGACGCGGGCGGAGGCGCCTTCGAGTTCAGCGAGGCCTTCGGCGACGTCGAGGGAATCCAGTGCAGCCTTGGCGCGGGCCACGGCGGCCGAGTCGTCGGCGGTCACGGCGCGGGCTTCCAGCGCTGCGGCACCGCCGGCGCTATCGAGGCGGTCCATGTTGGCTTCAGTAGCGTGGCCGGCGTTGGCGCCTTTCACGGTTGCTACTTCACTGTCTTCTTTGTCGAATTCGTCCCAGCTCAGCATGACGTGTCGTCTCCTGCGTGAGGGCCTGTCGCCCCGTGTGAAACCTGATTGGTGGTTTTTTCACACGGTCGTACAGACCGCGTTGGATCTTAAGGAATCGTTTTTTGCGGCAGCCAAGGCAGGCAATAAAACAGAATTTTGTACGGGTTTCCGAGAGCCTCTGACGGGCGCAGATCAGCGTTGACGCTGCTGCGGGGCTTCAGAATGGCTTTTGCTCCCTGTAAGGGAATATTGCTGACCCGATTAGGGCGGCATTATAGGGAAAAAAACACGGCTGTGCTGAGGCGAATCCGCGCATGGCGCGGTCGAGGAGGCTGGTTTTTCGATGAGAGTGCGGGTTTACAGGGCTTTGCCGGGGATAGATTTTTTTTCGTAAAAATCTCGCGATTGTGGAATTGCTCAAAAAACGAACAAAAAAACCGTGTTTTCACTACATCTAGTGTTTTGCAAGCATTTTTGACGACTCCAGACACAACTGAGCCCGACCGAAGCCGGGCTGGAATCGACCCTCAAATGAGGCGTTGAGCGATCCGATTCGGTGCAGTCTCGATCATCAATTGGTGCAACCGTTACCCATCACGCTGTAACGCAGGATGTGACGCTGACCCTTGGAGTCGTCGTACTCCATTTTCATCGGAACAACTTCGCAGACGTTTGGAACTTCGCTCATGGACACTACGTTGGCGATGTCCAGGTGGGTCGAGTAAGTGTATTCCTCGATAGCCGGTTGTTGCTGTGCGACATCAGTCGGGACCTCGTCTGCCATGGCGGTTGCGCACAGACTGCTGAGGGCCAGAACCAATAAAGCTTTCATTTCAGATTTACCTTTTTGAGGTCGAGTGGGGTCACGCAACCTTTTTAGGGTTGCGTGTGGAACTTCATCATTTGCAGTTATTACTTGAGAGCTGGATTAACGGCCTTCGTGGGGGCTGTAACGTTGTTAATCGCGTTTGCCTTGTCGGCGAGGTGGATTTTAGGGAGGTGGGGTGGGGGTAAACAGGTGGGGTTTTGATAAACACTTTTCGCGGTTTTGGTAACAATCGGTCGAAATTGCCTGGGGCCAGGTTTGCCGGTGATCCGTTTTGCCTGAATATCCGAGTCGCCTGAATCGCTGGCAAGCCAGCTCCCACAGGGGTTGTGGAGTATTGGAACAAGCAGCGCAGGGCATGCGTCAGGGGTAACTGGATGTTTTGTAGGGGCTTGTTACTACCATCGTCGAATGGTTCTATGGGCCCGGCCCGGCTACAACGGGGTCATACAAAAACAACTATTCCACCGAGGTAAGAAAGATGAGTGCGGCTTCTCTGTATCCCGTTCGTCCCGAGGTTCTGGCCAATACGCTGACTGACGAGGCGACCTACAAAGCCATGTACCAGCAGTCGGTCGTCAACCCCGACGGTTTCTGGCGCGAGCAAGCCAAGCGCCTCGACTGGATCAAGCCTTTCACCACGGTGAAGCAGACTTCCTTCGACGATCACCATGTCGACATCAAATGGTTCGCCGACGGCACCCTGAACGTTTCCTACAACTGCCTCGACCGTCATCTGGCCGAGCGCGGCGACCAAGTCGCAATCATCTGGGAAGGCGACGATCCTTCCGAAAGCCGCAACATCACCTACCGCGAATTGCACGAGCAAGTGTGCAAACTGGCCAACGCCCTGCGTGGTCAGGACGTGCACCGCGGCGACGTGGTGACTATCTATATGCCGATGATCCCTGAAGCCGTGGTCGCCATGCTGGCCTGTACCCGGATCGGTGCGATTCACTCGGTGGTGTTCGGTGGCTTCTCGCCGGAAGCGCTGGCGGGGCGGATCATCGACTGCAAATCGAAAGTGGTGATCACCGCTGACGAAGGCATTCGTGCCGGCAAGAAGATCTCGCTAAAGGCCAACGTCGACGACGCGCTGACCAACCCGGAAACCAGCAGCATCCAGAAAGTCATCGTGTGCAAGCGCACCGGCGGCGACATCAAGTGGAACCAGCATCGCGACATCTGGTACGAAGACCTGATGAAAGTGGCGGGCACCGTCTGCGCGCCGAAAGAGATGGGCGCCGAAGAAGCGCTGTTCATCCTTTATACCTCCGGCTCGACCGGCAAGCCGAAGGGCGTGCAGCACACCACCGGCGGTTATTTGCTGTACGCGGCGATGACCCACGAGCGCGTGTTCGACTACCGTCCGGGCGAAATCTACTGGTGCACCGCCGACGTCGGCTGGGTCACCGGCCACAGTTACATCGTCTACGGCCCGCTGGCCAATGGCGCGACCACACTGCTGTTCGAAGGCGTGCCGAACTACCCGGACATCACCCGGGTGGCGAAGATCGTCGACAAGCACAAGGTCAACATCCTCTACACCGCACCGACCGCGATCCGCGCGATGATGGCGTCCGGCACCGCTGCCGTTGAGGGCGCGGATGGCAGCAGCCTGCGTCTGCTCGGTTCGGTCGGCGAGCCGATCAACCCGGAAGCCTGGGACTGGTACTACAAGAATGTCGGCAAGTCGCGTTGCCCGATCGTCGATACCTGGTGGCAGACCGAAACCGGCGGCAACATGATGAGTCCGCTGCCGGGGGCGCATGCACTGAAGCCGGGTTCGGCGGCACGTCCGTTCTTCGGCGTGGTACCGGCGCTGGTCGACAACCTCGGCAACATCATCGAGGGCGAGGCCGAGGGCAATCTGGTGATTCTCGATTCGTGGCCAGGTCAGGCGCGTACGCTGTATGGCGATCATGACCGTTTCGTCGACACTTACTTCAAGACCTTCCGTGGCATGTACTTCACCGGTGACGGTGCGCGGCGTGATGCCGATGGTTACTACTGGATCACCGGGCGCGTGGACGACGTGCTCAACGTTTCCGGCCACCGCATGGGTACCGCCGAGATCGAAAGTGCGATGGTCGCCCACCCGAAAGTCGCCGAAGCGGCGGTGGTCGGTGTGCCGCACGACATCAAGGGGCAGGGCATTTATGTCTACGTCACCCTGAAGAATGGCGAAGAGCCGAGCGAGCAACTGCGCCTGGAACTGAAGAACTGGGTGCGCAAAGAGATCGGCCCGATTGCCTCGCCGGACGTGATCCAGTGGGCGCCGGGGCTGCCGAAGACGCGTTCGGGCAAGATCATGCGGCGGATTCTGCGCAAGATCGCCACGGCGGAATACGAAGGGTTGGGGGATATCTCGACCCTGGCGGATCCGGGTGTGGTGCAGCATTTGATTGATACGCACAAGACGATGAATGTGGCTTAAGCCTCTCTGATGCATTGAAAAGCCCTGTCCGGTGATGCCGGGCGGGGCTTTTTTGTGTCAGGTGGGTTTGTGCTGGCTGTGCCGGCCTCATCGCTGGCAAGCCAGCTCCCACAGGTTTCCGAGGTGTGAACGGGATTTCAATCTTAATCGAAATCCCTGTGGGAGCTGGCTTGCCAGCGATAGCCATCTGTCAGACGCCGCAGTATTCCCCTGTCAGAAACCCAAACCACCCAACCAATAATTATCGATCTCCCCCGTAAGACATTTCCCGCTGTTACCGCCTGCCTTCCACGTAACCGAATGTGTAACCGCCCGCGTCAAACCGGGGCAAAGGGAAACGCATCGCCCCGTTTTAGAGCCTCAAAATCCCCGGTGAAAAATAAGACCCAACGCTGCGCTTGCCGGATTAGAAGGGTTTGCGAATAATAGGCCCGCAATTTGCAGCATAGATCGGTTCACTGTCTTTCGCTCTTGCATGAATTTGCAAGGCTGTCAATGCGCTCAAGCGGGTTTCTCTGTGCATCTGTAATTAGTTGTCGCATTGAAGAAATATCGGCTTCGGGCCTGTCGTTAGAATGCCGATCACTCGCTCATCGTGGCTGACGTTGAAACCCCTGGTGGTTTCACCGGGAAATTCCCACCGATGCTGCACCGCTTTCCCGATTCACCCATTCGCATATTGGGCTGTCGCTCACTCTGCCGTTTTTGCCCTTTACCGATGGAGTCCCAAGATGAAGAAACTTGTGCTGCTTGGCGCCCTGGCACTGTCCGTGCTGTCGCTGAATTCCTTCGCTGATGAAAAACCTCTGAAGATCGGTATCGAAGCGGCTTACCCTCCGTTCGCTTCCAAAGCGCCGGATGGCAGCATCGTTGGTTTCGACTACGACATCGGCAATGCCCTGTGTGAAGAAATGAAGGTCAAGTGCCAGTGGGTCGAGCAAGAGTTCGACGGTCTGATCCCGGCACTGAAAGTGCGCAAGATCGACGCGATCCTGTCGTCCATGTCGATCACCGAAGACCGCAAGAAGTCCGTGGACTTCACCAATAAGTACTACAACACCCCGGCCCGTCTGGTCATGAAGCAAGGCACCGTTGTCAGCGACAACCTGTCCGAGCTCAAAGGCAAGAACATCGGTGTGCAACGTGGTTCGATCCACGAGCGTTTCGCCCGTGAAGTCCTGGCCCCGCTGGGTGCCGAGATCAAGCCATACGGCTCGCAGAACGAAATCTACCTCGACGTGGCCGCCGGTCGTCTCGACGGTACCGTGGCGGACGCCACCCTGCTGCAGGACGGCTTCCTGAATACTGATTCCGGCAAAGGCTTCGCCTTCGTTGGCCCGCAGTTCACCGACGTCAAATACTTCGGCGACGGCGTAGGCATTGCTGTGCGCAAGGGTGACGCGCTGAAAGACAAGATCAACGCGGCCATCGCGGCCATCCGTGAAAACGGTAAATACAAAGCTATCCAGGACAAGTACTTCGCCTTCGATATCTACGGCAAGTAACACGTCTCTGCGACAAGTCAGAAATGGCGCAAGCAACAGGATCTCTGCGGTTTGCGCCATTTTTTCATCCCAACTTTCGAGGACCTGAATCATGTTGAAAGGCTACGGGGCTGTCATCCTCGATGGCGCATGGCTGACGCTTCAGCTCGCCTTGTCGTCCATGGCCCTGGCCATCGTTCTCGGGCTGATCGGGGTCGCGTTGCGCCTGTCGCCGATTCGCTGGCTGGCGTGGCTGGGCGATCTGTATTCCACGGTGATCCGCGGGATTCCCGACCTGGTGCTGATCCTGCTGATTTTCTACGGCGGTCAGGACTTGCTCAACCGCGTCGCGCCGATGCTTGGCTATGACGACTACATCGACCTGAACCCGCTGGCCGCCGGTATCGGCACCCTCGGTTTCATCTTCGGCGCCTACCTGTCGGAAACCTTCCGTGGTGCGTTCATGGCGATCCCCAAGGGCCAGGCCGAAGCGGGCATGGCGTACGGCATGAGCAGTTTTCAGGTGTTCTTCCGGGTGATGGTGCCGCAGATGATTCGCCTGGCGATTCCCGGCTTCACCAACAACTGGCTGGTGCTGACCAAGGCCACCGCGCTGATTTCGGTAGTCGGTCTGCAAGACATGATGTTCAAGGCCAAGCAGGCGGCAGACGCCACCCGCGAGCCTTTCACCTTCTTCCTCGCAGTGGCGGCGATGTACCTGGTGATCACCAGCGTCTCGTTGCTGGCGCTGCGTCACCTTGAGAAGCGCTACTCGGTAGGCGTAAGGGCGGCTGATCTATGATCTTCGACTACAACGTCATTTGGGAGGCCATGCCGCTGTACCTCGGCGGCCTGCTGACCACCCTCAAATTGCTCGCGCTGTCGCTGTTGTTCGGTCTGCTGGCGGCACTGCCGCTGGGCCTGATGCGCGTCTCCAAGAACCCGATCGTCAACGGCGCCGCGTGGCTCTACACCTACGTGATCCGCGGCACGCCGATGCTGGTGCAACTGTTCCTGATCTACTACGGTCTGGCGCAGTTCGAAGCAGTCCGTGAAAGCTTCATGTGGCCGTGGCTGTCCAGCGCGACGTTCTGTGCGTGCCTGGCCTTCGCGATCAACACCAGCGCCTACACCGCCGAAATCATCGCCGGCAGCCTCAAGGCCACGCCGAACGGCGAGATCGAAGCCGCCAAGGCCATGGGCATGTCGCGCTTCAAGATGTACAAGCGCATCCTGTTGCCATCGGCCCTGCGTCGGGCGCTGCCGCAATACAGCAACGAAGTGATCATGATGCTGCAGACCACCAGTCTGGCGTCCATCGTGACCCTGATCGACATCACCGGCGCGGCCCGTACCGTCAACGCGCAGTACTACCTGCCGTTCGAGGCGTACATCACCGCTGGCCTGTTCTATCTGTGCCTGACCTTCATTCTGGTGAAGCTGTTCAAGCTGGCCGAGCGTCGCTGGCTGAGCTACCTGGCCCCGCGGAAGCACTGATATGGAACGCATCGACCACGTATTGCCGTGGAGCCATCTGGGCAGCGAGCGCAAGATCTCGGTCTTCCGTTTTGGCCAGGGCGAGCGCAAGGCTTACATTCAAGCGAGCCTGCACGCTGATGAACTGCCGGGCATGCGCACCGCCTGGGAGCTGAAAAAGCGCCTTGGCGAACTCGAAGCCCAAGGCCTGCTCAACGGCGTGATCGAGCTGGTGCCGGTCGCCAACCCGCTGGGCCTCGGCCAATTGCTGCAAGGCAATCATCAGGGACGTTTCGAGGCGGGCAGCGGCAAGAATTTCAACCGCGATTTCGTCGAGCTGAGCGCGCCGGTTGCAGCGGCGCTGGCCGAGCGTCTCGGTGACGATCCGCACGCCAACATTCGCCTGATCCGTCAGGCCATGGCTGAGCATCTGGCGGCATTGCCCGAGGCGGGCAGCCAGTTGCAAGGCATGCAGCGCGTGTTGCTCAGCCATGCCTGCACCGCCGATGTGGTGCTGGACCTTCACTGCGATGCCGAAGCCGCGCTGCACATGTATGCGCTGCCGCAGCACTGGCCGCAGTGGCGTTCGCTGGCCGCGCACCTGAATGTGAAGGTCGGTTTGCTGGCGGAAGACTCTGGTGGCAGCTCCTTCGATGAAGCGTGCTCGTTGCCGTGGCTGCGCCTGTCGCGGCAGTTCCCGGACGCGCAGATTCCGCTGGCGTGCCTGGCGACGACTGTCGAGCTGGGCGGTCAGGCCAACACCGACCGCGCCGATGCACTGGCCTGGGCCGAAGGCATTCTGGCGTTCCTCGCCGAGCAAGGCCTGATCACTGGCGAGTGGCCAAAGCCGGCCAATGAACCGTGCGAAGGCATGCCGTTCGAAGGCACTGAATTACTGTTGGCGCCGCACCCCGGTGTGGTGAGTTTTCTGCGTAAACCCGGCGAGTGGGTTGAAGCCGGGGATGAGATTTTCGAAGTGATCGATCCTGTGTCCGATCGGGTCAGCACGGTGTGTGCTGGTACCTCCGGGGTGCTGTTTGCCATTGAACGGCTGCGCTATGCCCAACCCGGTTTCTGGCTGGCCAAGGTGGCGGGGCGCGAAGCGCTGCGTCACGGGCGCTTGCTCAACGACTGACTGACTGTTTTTGTGAGAACCGACCGCATGTACAAACTTGAAGTCCAAGACCTGCATAAACGCTATGGCAGTCACGAAGTGCTCAAGGGCGTGTCCCTGAAGGCGGCAGCCGGCGATGTGATCAGCATCATCGGCTCCAGTGGCTCCGGCAAAAGTACTTTCCTGCGTTGCATCAACCTGCTTGAGCAACCGCACGCGGGCAAGATCCTGCTCAACAACGAAGAGTTGAAACTGGTAGCGAACAAGGACGGCGCGCTGAAAGCCGCTGATCCGAAACAGCTGCAGCGCATGCGTTCGCGCCTGTCGATGGTGTTCCAGCATTTCAACCTGTGGTCGCACATGACCGCGCTGGAAAACATCATGGAAGCGCCGGTCCACGTGCTGGGCGTGTCCAAGGCCGAAGCGCGCGAGAAAGCCGAGCACTACCTGAACAAGGTTGGCGTGGCCCATCGTAAAGACGCGTTCCCGGGGCACATGTCCGGTGGCGAGCAGCAGCGTGTGGCGATTGCCCGCGCGCTGGCGATGGAGCCGGAAGTGATGCTGTTCGACGAACCGACGTCGGCGCTCGATCCGGAGCTGGTGGGCGACGTTCTGAAGGTGATGCAAGCGCTGGCTCAGGAAGGTCGCACCATGGTCGTGGTTACGCACGAAATGGGCTTCGCCCGTGAAGTGTCGAACCAGTTGGTGTTCCTGCACAAAGGTGTCGTGGAAGAGAGCGGCAACCCGCGCGAAGTGCTGGTCAATCCGCAATCCGAGCGTTTGCAGCAGTTCCTCTCGGGCAGTCTCAAGTAATCAGATCTGCCGATATGCACCCAAATAGTGCATGCTTCGCAGCCTGAAGGTTGGCTCCAATCCCCTGTAGGAGCTGCCGAAGGCTGCGATCTTTTGCCCTTGCTTTTGAAAATCAAAAGATCGCAGCCTCGTTTCACTCGACAGCTCCTACAGTGGGAGCTTTGCAGGTTTCGAGATTTGCGTTCATTTACGGGCTAGCATTGGCCCATGCCTTCATCACCGTTCTTCGTTTCGGATTGCCCGCCCATGACTGCCCATCGAATTGGTTTCCTGATTTGGCCCAGCACTAAAGCTCTGACGCTGGCGCTGGCGGAGGAGGCCTTGCGTGTTGCCCAGCGGGTGCATCCGGAGGTGGTCTACGAATTGTCGTTCCTCCAGGCCGAAGCCGTGACAGACGTTGCAGCCGACGGTGCCTGGCAACTGCCGGGCGAGGCCTGGACCGGCAAGCTGGAAAACTTCCAGAAACTCTTTTTGCTCGCCGACGAGCCGCCTACCACTCTGGCCCCGGCCCTCAGCAGCGCACTCAAGCAACTGGTGCGGGCCGGTTGCGTGATCGGTGGTCTGTCGGCCGGTGTCTATCCGTTGGCGCAGCTCGGTCTGCTCGACGGTTATCGCGCGGCTGTGCACTGGCGCTGGCAGGACGATTTCGCCGAGCGCTTCCCGAAAGTCATCGCCACCAGTCACCTGTTCGACTGGGATCGTGATCGCCTGACCGCGTGTGGCGGCATGTCGGTACTCGACCTGTTGCTGGCGGTGCTGGCCCGTGATCATGGGGCAGAACTGGCCGGTGCGGTGTCCGAAGAACTGGTGGTCGAGCGCATCCGCGAGGGCGGTGAACGCCAGCGCATTCCACTGCAGAACCGCCTCGGTTCCAGCCATCCGAAGCTCACCCAAGCGGTGTTGCTGATGGAAGCCAACATCGAAGAGCCGCTGACCACCGACGAAATCGCCCAGCATGTGTGCGTGTCCCGTCGACAGCTGGAGCGGATCTTCAAGCAATACCTCAACCGCGTGCCGAGCCAGTACTACCTGGAATTGCGCCTGAACAAGGCCCGGCAGATGCTGATGCAGACAAGCAAGTCGATCATCCAGATCGGCCTGTCCTGCGGTTTCTCCTCCGGGCCGCATTTCTCCAGCGCCTACCGCAACTTCTTCGGCGCGACGCCACGGGAAGATCGCAATCAGCGACGCAGCAGCAGTCCTTTCGAACTGTCGTCGGTGCCGCCAGAGCGCGGTTGATCCGCGTCCTGTTCAGGGGCGAGCCGAGTGTTTTGCAGCGTCGACCCTGGCCTCTTTCATCTCGCCTTCGTGGGTGTATCGGGTTGCCCGTTTTTTTCGGCGCGTGGGCGGTTGCCTGCGCTGGAAAAGTCCGCCCGGTAAAAACTGCTCTTCAGGGTGATGTGCGGTACCTATATACCGCACTCGCCAATTCGTTCTCGGGTACAAATCAGCAAGCTGCCGCAAACGGCTGCGGCCAGTTAAACTGCGCCTTTGCGACGCTATATGTCGCATTGCCGTAAACCCGGGAAAATCCGGGGTTTGCGCTATAAGAAGTTGTCGCTTGGCGACAAGGCCGGGCTGAAAACTGTCCTTACAATCCCCCCATCGCTCGCCAGTTTCAGGCGGGTGTTCCTCTTCAGGAGACTCCGATGTCCGTTGAGCACGCTGCGGTAGAACGCGCCGATTTCGACCAGGTAATGGTTCCCAACTACGCGCCCGCCGCTTTTATTCCGGTGCGTGGCGCCGGTTCCCGCGTCTGGGACCAGAGCGGCCGGGAGCTGATCGACTTCGCCGGCGGGATTGCCGTTAACGTATTGGGCCATGCGCATCCGGCGCTGGTCGGTGCGCTGACCGAACAGGCGAACAAGCTGTGGCACGTGTCCAACGTGTTCACCAACGAGCCGGCCCTGCGCCTGGCGCACAAGCTGATCGACGCCACGTTCGCCGAGCGCGTGTTCTTCTGCAACTCGGGCGCCGAAGCCAACGAGGCCGCGTTCAAGCTGGCCCGTCGCGTGGCGTTCGACCGTTTCGGCAGCGAGAAGTACGAGATCATCGCCGCGCTCAACAGCTTCCACGGCCGTACCCTGTTCACCGTCAACGTCGGTGGCCAGTCGAAGTACTCCGACGGTTTCGGTCCGAAAATCACCGGCATCACTCACGTTCCTTACAACGATCTGGCCGCGCTGAAAGCGGCGGTGTCCGACAAGACTTGTGCGGTCGTGCTCGAACCGATCCAGGGCGAAGGCGGTGTACTGCCGGCCGAACTGGCTTACCTGCAAGGTGCCCGTGAACTGTGCGACGCGCACCACGCGCTGCTGGTGTTCGACGAAGTGCAGACCGGCATGGGCCGTACCGGCCATCTGTTCGCTTACCAGCACTACGGCGTGACCCCGGACATTCTGACCAGCGCCAAGAGCCTGGGCGGCGGTTTTCCGATTGCGGCAATGCTGACCACCGAAGCGCTGGCCAAGCATCTGGTGGTCGGCACCCACGGCACCACTTACGGCGGCAACCCGCTGGCGTGTTCGGTAGCCGAAGCGGTGATCGACGTGATCAACACCCCTGAGGTGCTGAACGGCGTCAACGCCAAGCACGACAAATTCAAGACCCGCCTGCAGCAGATTGGCGAGAAGTACGGCCTGTTCACTCAGGTGCGTGGCCTCGGTCTGTTGATCGGTTGCGTGCTGAGCGATGCCTGGAAAGGCAAAGCCAAGGACATCTTCAACGCCGCTGAAAAAGAAGGCCTGATGATTCTTCAGGCCGGCCCGGACGTGATTCGTTTCGCACCGAGCCTGGTGGTGGAAGACGCCGATATCGACGCCGGTCTCGACCGCTTCGAACGCGCCGCCGCCGCACTGACGCAAGCCTGATAGACCTTTCGACGCCTGAGGATTCTGGCGTCGAACCCAATTTTGATACCGGGCGAGTTCCATTGTGGGAGCGAGCCTGCTCGCGAAGGCGGCGTGTCAGTCAACATTTTTGCTGACAGATAGACCGCTTTCGCGAGCAGGCTCGCTCCCACAGTATCCGGTGTTTTTTTCAGTAAATTTTTATAAGAGAAAGGAGTGACACCATGCTGGTGATGCGCCCTGCGCAAATGGCTGATCTGGGCGAGGTACAGCGTCTGGCTGCGGACAGTCCGATTGGTGTCACTTCCTTGCCGGATGACGTGGAACGCCTGAGCGACAAGATCGCTGCAAGCGAAGCCTCGTTCGCTGCCGAAGTGAGCTTCAACGGTGAAGAGAGCTACTTCTTCGTCCTCGAAGACACCGCCACCGGCAAACTGGTCGGCTGCTCGGCCATTGTCGCCTCGGCCGGTTACTCGGAGCCGTTCTACAGCTTCCGCAACGAGACCTTCGTCCACGCTTCTCGCGAGCTGAAAATCCACAACAAGATCCACGTGCTTTCGCAATGCCACGACCTGACCGGCAACAGCTTGCTGACCAGTTTCTACGTGCAGCGTGAGCTGGTGGGGTCGCCGTGGGCCGAGCTCAACTCCCGTGGTCGCCTGCTGTTCGTTGCCAGCCACCCGGAGCGTTTCGCCGATTCGGTGGTGACCGAGATTGTCGGCTACAGCGACGAGAACGGCGACTCGCCATTCTGGGATGCAATCGGTCGCAACTTCTTCGACCTCAACTACGCCGAAGCCGAGCGCCTGTGTGGCCTGAAGAGCCGCACGTTCCTCGCCGAGCTGATGCCGCATTACCCGATCTACGTGCCGCTGCTGCCGGATTCCGCTCAGGAAGCGATGGGCCAGGTGCACCCGCGTGCGCAGATCACCTTCGACATCCTGATGCGCGAAGGCTTCGAGACCGATCACTACATCGACATTTTCGACGGTGGCCCGACCCTGCATGCGCGTGTTTCGGGGATCCGTTCGATCGCCCAGAGCCGTGTGGTGCCGGTGAAGATCGGTGAACCGGTCAAAGGTGCCGGGCGCCAGTATCTGGTGGCCAACGCGCAGTTGCAGGATTACCGCGCGGTGCTGCTGGAACTCGATTACGCGCCGGGCAAACCGGTGACCCTGGATCTGGAAGCAGCCGAAGCCCTGGGCGTCGGTGAAGGTGCCAGCGTGCGCCTGGTGGCGGTTTAACGCCTTAGCGAGTTTCACGGGTGGCGAAGGCGGCCCGTTTGAGGAGATAGCATGATTGTTCGTCCCGTACGCAGCAGCGATTTATCCGCGCTGATCGACCTGGCCCGCAGCACCGGCACCGGCCTGACCACCTTGCCGGCCAATGAAGAGCGTTTGACTCACCGAGTCGGCTGGGCCGAGAAGACCTTCCGCGGCGAAGCCGGTCGTGGCGACGCGGACTACCTGTTCGTGCTCGAAGACGACAACGGTCGCGTGGTGGGGATTTCCGCCATTGCCGGCGCGGTCGGTCTGCGTGAGCCGTGGTACAACTTCCGCGTCGGCCTGACCGTTAGCGCCTCGCAAGAGCTGAACATTTATCGCGAGATTCCGACGCTGTTCCTCGCCAACGACCTGACCGGCAACTCCGAGCTGTGCTCGCTGTTCCTGCACGCCGATTACCGCACCGGGCTGAACGGCCGCATGCTGTCCAAGGCGCGCATGCTGTTCATCGCCGAGTTTCCGGAACTGTTCGGCAACAAGATCATCGCCGAGATGCGTGGTGTTTCCGATGAGGCCGGTCGTTCGCCGTTTTGGGAAAGCCTCGGTCGGCACTTTTTCAAGATGGAATTCAGCCAGGCCGATTACCTGACCGGCGTCGGCAACAAGGCGTTCATCGCCGAACTGATGCCGAAATTCCCGCTGTACACCTGCTTCCTGTCGCCGGATGCGCGCAACGTCATCGGTCAGGTGCACCCGGACACCGAGCCGGCGCTGGCGATGCTCAAGAGCGAAGGTTTCAGCTATCAGGGCTACGTCGATATCTTCGATGCCGGCCCGGCCATCGAGTGCGAAACCAGCAAGATCCGCGCGGTGCGCGACAGCGAAGCGCTGGTGCTGGCGATCGGTACGCCGGGCGATGACGCCACGCCGTTCATCATCCATAACCGCAAGCGCGAAGACTGCCGCATTACGGCTGCCCCGGCCCGTCTGGCCGCCGGCACGCTGGTGGTCGATCCGCTGACCGCCAAACGTCTTCAACTCAACGCCGGCGATCAAGTGCGCGCCGTGGCGTTGTCTGCTGCTCGGGAGTCGAAATAATGAATTCGCTATACATCGCAGGTGAATGGCTGGCCGGTCAGGGCGAAGCCTTCCAGTCGCTGAATCCGGTGACCCAGCAAGTGCTGTGGTCGGGGGAGGGCGCCACCGCCGCTCAGGTCGAGTCCGCCGTGCAGGCGGCGCGTCAGGCCTTTCCGGGTTGGGCGCGGCGTTCGCTGGATGAGCGCATCAGCGTCCTCGAGGCTTTCGCCGCGGCACTGAAAAATCACAGCGACGAACTGGCCCGCACCATCGGTGAGGAAACCGGCAAGCCTCTGTGGGAAGCGGCAACCGAAGTCACCAGCATGGTCAACAAGATCGCGATTTCGGTACAGAGCTATCGCGAACGTACCGGCGAGAAGAGCGGCCCGCTGGGCGACGCCACCGCCGTACTGCGCCACAAGCCACACGGTGTGGTGGCGGTGTTCGGCCCTTACAACTTCCCGGGCCACTTGCCGAACGGCCACATCGTGCCGGCGCTGCTGGCCGGTAACAGCGTGCTGTTCAAGCCAAGCGAGCTGACGCCGAAAGTCGCCGAACTGACGGTCAAGTGCTGGATCGAAGCCGGTCTGCCGGCCGGCGTGTTGAACCTGCTGCAAGGTGCTCGCGAAACCGGTATCGCCCTGGCGGCCAACCCGGGCATCGACGGTCTGTTCTTCACCGGTTCGAGCCGCACCGGCAATCACCTGCACCAGCAGTTCGCCGGGCGTCCGGACAAGATTCTTGCTTTGGAAATGGGTGGCAACAACCCGCTGGTGGTCGATCAGGTGGCTGATCTGGACGCGGCGGTGTACACGATCATTCAGTCGGCGTTCATCTCCGCCGGTCAGCGCTGCACGTGCGCGCGTCGTCTGCTGGTGCCGCAAGGCGCGTGGGGCGACAGCCTGCTCAAGCGTCTGGTGGACGTCAGCGCGACCCTCGAAGTCGGTGCGTTCGATCAACAGCCGGCGCCGTTCATGGGCTCGGTGATTTCCCTTGGCGCGGCGAAAGCGCTGATGGATGCCCAGCAACATCTGCTGGCCAATGGCGCGGTGTCGCTGTTGGCGATGACTCAGCCGCAAGCGCAATCGGCCTTGCTGACCCCGGGCATTCTTGATGTGACCGCCGTGGCCGAGCGTCCGGACGAAGAATTGTTCGGCCCGTTGCTGCAAGTGATCCGCTACGCCGATTTCGCTGCGGCGATCGCTGAGGCCAACGATACCGCTTATGGCCTGGCGGCTGGCTTGCTGTCGGATTCCGAAGATCGTTATCAGCAGTTCTGGCTGGAAAGTCGCGCCGGTATCGTCAACTGGAACAAACAGCTGACCGGTGCCGCGAGCAGCGCGCCGTTCGGCGGTGTCGGCGCTTCGGGCAACCATCGCGCCAGCGCTTACTACGCGGCAGATTACTGCGCGTACCCGGTGGCCTCGCTGGAAACCCCGAGCCTGACGTTGCCGGCGGCCCTGACGCCTGGCGTGAAAATGGTGTGATGCCTATCGCTGGCAAGCCAGCTCCCACAAGTGCGATGAGATCCCTGTGGGAGCTGGCTTGCCAGCGATGGCCGCGCCGCGGTCTCAAAGAATAGTTACTGAAGCCTATAACAACAGATTCTCGTGGAGCCTCGCTGATGAAATCCTATGAAGTCAATTTTGACGGTCTAGTGGGGCCGACCCATAACTACGGTGGTCTGTCCTACGGCAACGTTGCGTCCCAGAGCAACAGCCAGCAGTCTTCGAACCCGAAGGAAGCGGCGCTGCAAGGTCTGGCGAAAATGAAAGCGCTGATGGAAATGGGCTTTCAGCAAGGCGTGCTGGCGCCGCAGGAGCGTCCGGACGTGGCCGCGTTGCGCCGCTTGGGTTTCAGCGGCACCGACGCGCAAGTGATCGAGCGCGCCGCGAAAGAAGCCATGCCGTTGCTGGTTGCCAGTTGCTCGGCGTCGAGCATGTGGGTGGCCAACGCCGCCACCGTCAGCCCGAGTGCCGATACTGCTGACGGTCGCGTGCATTTCACCGCCGCCAACCTCAACTGCAAATACCACCGCAGCATCGAACACCCGACCACCAGCCGCGTGCTCGGTGCGATGTTCGCCGATCAGCAGCACTTCGCCCATCACGCCGCGTTGCCGGCGGTGGCGCAGTTCGGTGACGAAGGCGCGGCCAACCACACGCGTTTCTGCCGTGAGTACGGTGAGGCCGGTGTCGAGTTTTTCGTGTTCGGGCGCAGTGCGTTCGACACTCGCTACCCGGCGCCGCAAAAGTACCCGGCGCGCCAGACGCTGGAAGCGTCGCAAGCGGTGGCGCGTCTGCACGGTCTGCGTGACGAGGGCGTGGTCTACGCGCAGCAGAACCCGGCGGTGATCGACCAGGGCGTATTCCACAACGACGTGATCGCGGTGGGTAACGGCGAGGTGCTGTTCTATCACGAGGACGCGTTCCTCGACACCGAACAGATGCTGGCCGAGTTGCAGGGCAAACTGGCCAAGGTCGGCGGCCAGTTCCAGTCGATCTGCGTGCCGCGTTCGGCGGTCACCGTGGACGATGCGGTGCGCTCCTATCTGTTCAACAGCCAGCTGTTGTCGCGTCCGGATGGCTCGATGCTGCTGATCGTGCCGGAAGAGTGCCGTGGCAACGAGCGTGTGTGGAACTACCTGCAAGGTCTGACCAGCTCCGGCGGGCTAATCCGCGAAGTCAAAGTCTTCGACCTCAAGCAAAGCATGCAGAACGGCGGTGGCCCGGCGTGCCTGCGACTGCGCGTCGCGCTCAACGAAACCGAGCTGGCAGCAGTCAACCCAGGGGTTATCATGACCGCACCGTTGTACGGTTCGTTGACCGCATGGGTTGAAAAGCACTACCGCGACCGCCTGAGCGAAACCGATCTGGCGGACCCGCAATTGCTGCTTGAATGCCGGACGGCACTGGATGAACTGACGCAAATCCTTAAACTGGGCTCGGTTTATCCATTCCAGATCAATTGATGGCCGGCGCGTCGCCTGAACGCGACGCGCGGCTTGTCTCCCCAAGAGAGTAAAAACATGAGCGATTCCCTGCAGCTGATCCTTGAAGACACCGACGGCACGCAACTGCAAACCTCGTGCACCCGCGTCGCGGTCATGTGGCAAGGCAAAGAGCTGTGGATCCAGCAGGACGGCCGTGGCCAGCTGCTGATCGGCGTGGACGTCGAGGAAGGTGACGAAGAGTACGCCAACCTGCTGCTGCGCCCATTGGCAACTAATCTGGTCAGTCTGCAACTGGAGATGGAACCGGCTGACGTCGGCGACGAAGACCATGTGCACGGCCCGGATTGCAACCACGATCACTAAGGAAACCGCTCTATGCTCGCCCTCGGCAAACTGCTTGAACTGACCCTCGCCGGCCGCGAACCGGCGGAGAAGACTCAACTGACTGTCGAAGGCGTGCGCATGCGCTGGTTGAGCGAGGGTGCGCTGGAAGTCCGGCCACCCGAAGCGCGCGACAATGGCCTGGACCTGCTGCTGTCGGCAGGCATCCATGGCAATGAAACAGCGCCGATCGAATTGCTCGACCGGCTGCTGCATGACATCGCTCGCGGCGATCTGAAGCCGCGCGCGCGCATTCTGTTCCTGTTCGGCAACCCGGAAGCGATTCGCAAGGGCGAGCGCTTCGTCGAGCAGGACGTCAATCGGCTGTTCAACGGCCGGCATGAACAAACCAGCGGTTCCGAAGCCATCCGCGCCTGCGAGCTGGAACGCCTGGCGGCGAGTTTCTTCAGCCTGCCGGACCGTCAGCGTCTGCACTACGACCTGCACACCGCGATTCGTGGTTCGAAGATCGAGCAGTTCGCCCTGTACCCGTGGAAAGATGGACGTCAGCATTCGCGCCGCGAACTGGCGCGTCTGCGCGCCGCCGGGATGGAAGCGGTGCTGCTGCAGAACAAGCCGTCGATCGTGTTCAGCTCCTACACCTACGACAAGCTCGGCGCCGAGGCTTTCACTCTTGAGCTGGGCAAGGCACGGCCGTTCGGGCAGAACCAAGGGGTGGATGTCTCACGTCTGGAAACTCGTCTGAAGCAGATCATCGATGGCAATGAGCCGGATCTGGCAGCAGAGGGACTGGAGGGTTTGCAGCTGTTCAGCGTCGCCCGGGAAATTATCAAGCACAGCGATGCGTTCCGCCTGAACCTGCCGGCGGATATCGAGAACTTTTCTGAATTGGATGTGGGTTATCTGCTGGCCGAAGATCTGGCCAATACCCGCTGGATCATCGAGGAAGAGGGCGCACGAATCATCTTCCCGAATCCCAAGGTCAAGAACGGCTTGCGCGCCGGCATCCTGATCGTGCCGGCCACTGACGAACATCTCGCCTGATGCCGTCTCTGAGCTGACAGAAATTCCTGTAGGAGCTGCCGAAGGCTGCGATCTTTAGATCTTGTTTTTAGACGATCAAAAGATCGCAGCCTCGTTTCACTCGACAGCTCCTACAGGGGAGCGTTGTGGTCAGACGGCGACTGCACGCGGCTCACTGCGACGCAGCGCACGAACCTTCTGCAGCGTATCCGCGCAAGTCCGCGCCGCTTCCTGACCCTTGTGCACGAAGTGCTCGAAGAAGAATTTCTGGTGCTCTTCACCGGCATGGAAATGATGCGGTGTCAGCGATACCGAGAACACCGGCACTTCGGTTTCCAGCTGCACCTGCATCAGGCCGCTGACCACTGACTGGGCAACGAACTCGTGACGGTAGATGCCGCCGTCCACGACCAGAGCAGCCGCGACGATGCCGGCATAACGGCCGGTCTTGGCCAGCAACTTGGCGTGCAGAGGCATTTCAAAGGCGCCGCCGACTTCAAAGAAATCGATGTCCGATTCCTGATAACCCTGAACGAGCATTTCGGCGACGAAGCCCTTACGGCTCTGGTCGACGATTTCCTTGTGCCAGCAGGCCTGGATGAACGCAACGCGTTCGCCGTGGGGGTGTTTGCTTTTGCTGTCGATAGCGGTGGGTTGCATGTTCTGACTCCTGTTTGTGTAAAAAACAGGGCGTTATGAATCGAAAGGGATTCAAGGGTACGCACGAGCACACAAGCGCGCGGGCGGCCCTTTGGCGTCAATCCCGTTCTCTCTTCATCCGGACTATGACCGTCGGCCCCGGAATCACACCGGGTCTGCTGACCTTGCCGCCGATCACAGCCTTTGCCGTGTCCGTCGCCAAGCGCTCGCGGGCTATGCGCGTTGCGCGCAATTACCGCCGGTGGGGAATTGCACCCCGCCCTGAGAACGTTTTTGCCGCCCGTTCTCGGGCGGCGCAGCGTTTTTATCACATATTTTCCGGCCTTGCACAGAACCATGTGGGAGCGAGGCTCGCTCCCACATGGATGGTGTGTTCTCAAGACGTAATCTGACCTTTTCTCATTCAAGGGTTGATTAATCGGCGCCATGACCGCAGTAATTCACCTTCGAAAAGGGATTTCCCCTGCTGACTCTGAGGCCAGGTTCATGAGCATTATCGATCTTCGCAGCGACACCGTTACCCAACCGACTCCTGCCATGCTCGACGCGATGACGGCGGCGGCCACCGGTGACGATGTGTACGGCGAAGATCCGACGGTCAATCGTCTGGAGGCGGAACTGGCGAAGCGCCTGGGGTTCGCCGCTGCGCTGTTCGTGCCGACCGGCACCATGAGCAACCTGCTGGGCCTGATGGCGCACTGCGAACGTGGCGACGAATACATCGTCGGCCAGCAGGCGCACACCTATAAGTACGAAGGCGGTGGCGCGGCGGTGCTCGGCTCGATCCAGCCGCAGCCGCTGGAAGTGCAGGCCGACGGTTCGCTGGATCTGGATCAGGTCGCGGCAGCGATCAAGCCGGACGACTTCCATTTCGCCCGTACCCGTTTGCTGGCGCTGGAAGACACCATGCAAGGCAAAGTGCTGCCGCTGGAGTATCTGGCCCGCGCCCGGCGCTTCACTCAAGATAAAGGCTTGCAACTGCACCTCGACGGCGCGCGCCTTTACAACGCCGCGGTCAAGCTGGGCGTCGATGCACGGGAAATCACTCAGTACTTTGATTCGGTGTCGGTGTGTCTGTCCAAAGGCCTTGGCGCGCCGGTGGGTTCGGTGCTGTGCGGTTCAGCCGAGTTGATCGGCAAGGCCCGCCGCCTGCGCAAAATGGTCGGCGGCGGCATGCGTCAGGCCGGTTTGCTCGCGGCGGCGGGGCTGTATGCGCTGGATCACCACGTCGAGCGTCTGGCGGATGACCATGCCAACGCGCACTATCTGGCCGAAGGCCTGCGCGAGGCCGGGTTCAGCGTCGAGCCGGTGCAGACCAACATGGTCTACGTGCAAATGGGCGACCGTGCCGAAGCGCTCAAAGCGTTTGCCGCCGAGCGCGGGATCAAGTTGAGCGCCGCTGCGCGCTTGCGCATGGTCACGCACATGGACGTCAATCGCTCGCAAATCGAGCAAGTGATCGCGACATTCGTCGAGTTTTCGCGCAAGTGACAGCGTTAGCCGTCCAATTGACCGTTACTATCGTATAAACACGCTGTACCCCGCGCGAAGGGCCGATATAATGCGGCCCTTTGCCGTCGTTTCGTCTGTTGACGTTTCGTACAGGCCTTTGGCCGCAGCCTCCGTGGAAGAACCTAATGAAAAGCGCAGAAATCCGTGAAGCCTTCCTTCGCTTCTTCGAAGAGCAAGGCCACACCCGTGTAGCCTCCAGCTCTTTGATTCCGGGCAACGACCCAACCCTGCTGTTCACCAACGCGGGGATGAACCAGTTCAAGGACTGCTTCCTGGGCCAGGAAAAGCGCGCGTACACCCGCGCAACCAGTAGCCAGAAGTGCGTGCGTGCCGGTGGCAAGAACAGCGACCTGGAAAACGTCGGTTATACCGCTCGTCACCACACCTTCTTCGAAATGCTCGGTAACTTCAGCTTCGGTGACTATTTCAAGCACGACGCGATTACCTTTGCCTGGACCTTCCTGACTGGCGTTCTGAAACTGCCGAAGGAAAAACTCTGGGTCACCGTCTACGCCTCCGACGACGAAGCGTATGACATCTGGACCAAAGAAATCGGTGTGCCGGTCGAGCGCATGATCCGCATCGGCGACAACAAAGGCGCGCCTTACGCCTCCGACAACTTCTGGACCATGGGCGATACCGGCCCGTGCGGCCCCTGCACCGAGATTTTCTACGATCACGGCGACCACATCTGGGGCGGCCCACCGGGTTCGCCGGAAGAAGACGGCGACCGTTACATCGAGATCTGGAACAACGTGTTCATGCAGTTCAACCGCACCGCCGATGGCGTGTTGCATCCGTTGCCAGCGCCGTCGGTCGACACCGGCATGGGCCTGGAGCGGATCAGTGCGGTGATGCAGCACGTCAATTCCAACTACGACATCGACCTGTTCAAGAACCTGCTCAAAGCCTCGGCTGAAGCCATCGGCTGCGAAAACGGCGATCAGTCGTCGCTCAAAGTGGTGTCCGACCACATCCGTTCGTGCGGCTTCCTGATCGCTGACGGTGTACTGCCGTCCAACGAAGGTCGCGGTTACGTGCTGCGCCGGATCATCCGTCGCGCCTGCCGTCACGGCAACAAGCTGGGCGCCACTGGCAGCTTCTTCTACAAGATCGTCGCGGCGCTGGTTGCCGAGATGGGCGAAGCCTTCCCGGAACTGCAGAAGCAGCAGAGCAACATCGAGCGCGTACTGAAGGCCGAGGAAGAACAGTTCTCCAAGACCCTGGAGCACGGTCTGAAGATCCTCGAACAGGATCTGCTGGAACTCAAAGGCACCGTGGTGCCGGGCGACGTAGTGTTCAAACTCTACGACACCTACGGTTTCCCGATGGACCTGACCGCCGACATCGCTCGCGAGCGTGGCTTGACCGTCGACGAAGTCGGCTTCGAGCGTGAAATGGAAGCCCAGCGTGTGCGTGCACGTTCGGCCAGCTCGTTCGGTCTGGACTACAACACCCTGGTCAAGGTTGATGTGGCTACCGAGTTCACCGGCTACACCGACACCAGCGGCTCGGCAAAAATCGTCGCTATCTATAAAGATGGCCAGTCGGTCGACGTTTTGAGTGAAGGCGAAGAGGCGGTGATCGTGCTGAACCAGACGCCGTTTTACGCTGAATCCGGCGGCCAGATCGGCGACTGCGGTTTCCTCCAGGCGGGTAGCGCGCGTTTCGACGTCCGTGACACCACCAAGACCGGCGGCGCGTTCCTGCACCACGGCGTGCTGGATTCCGGCAGCCTGACCATCGGCGCGCCAGTGGAAACCCACGTCGATGCCGAAGTGCGTCACGCGACCTCGCTGAACCACTCCGCGACTCACTTGCTTCACGCTGCGCTGCGTCAGGTGTTGGGCGAGCACGTTCAGCAAAAGGGTTCGTTGGTGGATAGCCAGCGTCTGCGCTTCGACTTCAGCCACTTTGAAGCGATCAAGCCTGAGCAGATCAAAGCGCTGGAAGACATCGTCAACGCCGAGATCCGCAAGAACTCCGCGGTTGAAACCGAAGAAACCGACATCGAAACCGCCAAGCAGAAAGGCGCGATGGCGCTGTTCGGCGAGAAGTACGGCGACAACGTGCGCGTGCTGAGCATGGGCGGCGATTTTTCCGTCGAGCTGTGTGGCGGTATCCACGCCAACCGTACCGGCGACATCGGCCTGCTGAAAATCATCAGCGAAGGCGGTGTGGCATCGGGCGTGCGTCGTATCGAGGCAGTCACCGGTGCTGCAGCACTGGCCTACTTGAACGCTGCTGAAGAACAACTCAAGGAAGCGGCCAACCTGGTCAAGGGCAGCCGCGACAATCTGATCGACAAGCTGTCGGCTGTGCTGGAGCGCAATCGCGCGCTGGAAAAGCAACTCGAGCAGTTGCAGGCCAAGGCCGCCAGCGCCGCCGGCGACGATCTGTCGAACTCGGCAGTCGACGTCAAAGGCGTGAAGGTTCTGGCTGCACGTCTGGATGGTCAGGACGGCAAGGCGCTGCTGGCGCTGGTCGATCAGCTGAAAAACAAACTCGGCCGCGCAGTGATCCTGCTCGGCAGTGTCCATGAGGAAAAGGTCGTACTGGTTGCAGGCGTAACCAAGGACCTGACTGGCCAACTCAAAGCCGGTGATTTGATGAAACAGGCTGCTGCGGCAGTGGGCGGGAAGGGCGGTGGTCGTCCGGACATGGCGCAGGGCGGCGGTGTCGACGCCGGCGCACTGGATGGCGCCCTGGCGCTGACCGTTCCATTCGTCGAGCAGGGTTTATAAGACGGCCCGTCGGGCCTGCAGTCTAGTGGCGGGCCCGGCGGCTGTTCGAGTGATTATTGGGCGCCCTTCATGGGCAGAGGCGGCTTTGAAATGGCTTTGATCGTACAGAAATTTGGAGGCACCTCGGTCGGCACTGTCGAGAGAATCGAGCAGGTCGCCGACAAGGTTAAGAAATTCCGCGATGCCGGCGATGACCTGGTGGTTGTGCTGTCTGCAATGAGCGGCGAAACCAACCGTCTGATCGATCTGGCCAAGCAAATCAGTGGCGACGTGCAACCGGTTCCACGTGAGCTGGACGTGATCGTTTCCACCGGTGAGCAGGTGACGATTGCCCTGTTGGCCATGGCGCTGATCAAGCGCGGTGTGCCGGCGGTGTCGTACACCGGTAATCAGGTGCGGATCCTGACAGACAGTGCGCACAATAAAGCGCGTATCTTGCAGATTGATGACCAGAAGATTCGCGGTGATCTGAAAGCAGGTCGCGTGGTGGTTGTCGCCGGTTTCCAAGGCGTCGACGAGCACGGCAACATCACCACCCTCGGTCGTGGCGGTTCCGACACCACGGGCGTGGCACTGGCGGCTGCATTGAAGGCTGACGAGTGCCAGATCTACACCGACGTCGATGGTGTCTACACCACTGACCCGCGCGTGGTGCCGGTCGCTCAGCGTCTGGACAAGATCACCTTCGAAGAGATGCTGGAAATGGCCAGCCTCGGTTCCAAGGTGCTGCAGATCCGTGCGGTGGAGTTCGCCGGCAAGTACAACGTTCCGCTGCGCGTACTGCACAGCTTCAAGGAGGGTCCGGGCACCCTCATTACTATTGATGAAGAGGAAACCATGGAACAGCCGATCATTTCCGGCATCGCTTTCAACCGCGATGAAGCCAAGCTGACCATCCGTGGCGTGCCAGACACCCCGGGCGTGGCGTTCAAGATTCTCGGCCCGATCAGTGCCGCGAACATCGAAGTCGACATGATCGTGCAGAACGTCGCGCACGATAACACCACCGACTTCACCTTCACCGTGCACCGCAACGACTACCAGGCCGCACAGACCGTGCTGGAAAACACCGCTCGCGAGATCGGTGCCCGTGAAGTCGTAGGCGATACCAAGATTGCCAAGGTCTCGATCGTCGGCGTCGGCATGCGTTCCCACGCAGGCGTGGCCAGCCGCATGTTCGAATCCCTGGCCAAGGAAAGCATCAACATCCAGATGATCTCGACGTCGGAAATCAAGGTTTCCGTGGTGATCGAAGAGAAGTACCTGGAACTGGCTGTGCGCGCCCTGCACACGGCTTTCGAACTGGACGCTCCGGCCCGTCAGGGCGAGTAATCCGGTCACCTGAAGGGCGCGGTCTGACCGCGCCCTTTATTTTTTGAATGGCGCGAGCCCCCTGAACTGTTCTTTTGCTCGCGCTGGTCAATACTCAGGCATGTAGGGCTACGATCGCTCCGGTTGTAGGTCGGGTGCCTTTTTTTTGCAGACTGTTGTCCCTGAAATGAAATGCGTGAGGAGAAAGGTATGCTGATTCTGACTCGTCGGTGCGCAGAAAGCCTGATTATCGGTGATGGCGAAATCACCGTGACCGTGCTCGGCGTCAAAGGAAATCAAGTGCGCATCGGCGTCAACGCCCCGAAAGAGGTTGCCGTGCACCGTGAGGAAATTTACCTGCGTATAAAGAAAGAGAAGGACGAAGAACCAAGCCATTAATTTTTATCGATTTTTATGTTTGCAAACGGGGAAGAAGGTGGTTAATATACGCCCCGTGTTGCGGAGAGCTGGCCGAGTGGCCGAAGGCGCTCCCCTGCTAAGGGAGTACACCTCAAAAGGGTGTCGGGGGTTCGAATCCCCCGTTCTCCGCCATTATTTGCTTAGTACGTTGTAATCTGGCTTTTTCTGTAAGTTGTTCAATTTATTAGAAAAAGTGGTTGGAATAGAGATTAGACGGGCTATAATGCGGCGCAACAAATGCACTCGTAGCTCAG